>JBLMWT010000184.1:0-27854 GCA_050257375.1 Sphingomonadaceae bacterium | reverse complement strand
TTCTCCCACATCAGATCGTAGAGCGCCTCGCGCACCGCCTCGAGCCCGCCGTGCGCCGCGGCCCGCCGCGCGAACGGGCGCTCGCAGCGCGCCACGGCAGCCTCGATCTGCGCGCGGTCGGCCTCGCGCAGCCCGCCGTGCGCGGCCACCCAGGCGGCGATCGCGTCGCCGGCCACGCCGCCGAACACCGTCGAATTGGCCACGCCGTTGCCGCCCAGTCGGTTCGCGCCGTGCACCCCGCCCGAATCCTCCCCCGCGACGAACAGGCCGGGAAGCGCGGTCGCGCAATCGAGCCCGAACTCGACCCCGCCCATCATGTAGTGCGCGGTGGGCACCACCTCGACCAGCCCGCCCGCGAGGTCGAAGCCGCAGTCCGCGCAGCGCTCGACCATGCCCTTGAACGCCTTCCTGACCCGATCCGGTCCCAGGTGCGCCATCGACACGTACACCCCGCCGTTCGGCGTCACGCGTCCCGCGCGCATCTCGCTGTAGATCGCGCGCGAGACGATGTCGCGCGTGGCGCGCTCGAGCTTCGCGTCGTAGTTCTGCATGAAACGCTCGCGCGCGCCGTTCAGCAGGTAGCCGCCCGCGCCGCGCAGACCCTCTTCGAGCACGGTGCCGGTCATCCGCGTGTGCGCGCCGGCGAGCAGGCCGGTGGGGTGGAACTGCACCATCTCCATGTCGCGCAGCGCGAGGCCGGCGCGCAGCGCCATCGCCAGCCCGTCGCAGCTCTTGTCGCCCGAGGGCGTGTGGTACTTGTACATCGTCGGCCCACCGCCAGTGGCGAGCAGCACCGCCTTGGCGCGCACGAACACGTACTCGCCCGTGCGCATGTCGATGAAGAGAACTCCGGAAATCGCCTCTTCGTTCTTCGCTCTTATCAGTTCAACCGCGCGATGCTCCTCCAGGCGTTTGATGTCGCGCGCCCAGACCTGCTCGGCGAGCCGGTTGATGATCTCGATGCCGGTGAGATCGCCTTTGTGCACGGTGCGATCGAAACTCTGCCCGGCGAATGCTTTTTGGTGCACCGTGCCATCCGGATTGCGGTCGAAGAAGCAGCCCAGCTCGTTCTCGAGTTCGTGGATGCGTTCCACCGCGAGCGTCACCAGCTTCCAGGCGAGATCCTGGTCCGGCAGCCACTTGCCGCCCTCGATCGTGTCCATGAAGTGCCGCTCGACCGAATCGCCCGCCGCGAGCGCGACGTTGTAGCCGCCCTGCACCATGCGCGTGCAGCCGCACTTGCCG
This sequence comes from Sphingomonadaceae bacterium, assembly GCA_050257375.1. Taxonomy (GTDB): domain Bacteria; phylum Pseudomonadota; class Gammaproteobacteria; order Burkholderiales; family SG8-39; genus DAHVFK01. Next base: position 26,609 of record JBLMWT010000184.1, on the reverse strand, counting down.
AGCAGGCCCTTCACCGCGACCGTGATCGACAGCCCGGGCGCAGCCTTGTGCGCGTGCAGCGCCGCGAACAGGCCCGCGCCGCCCGAGCCGAGGATCAGGACGTCTGTGGCGAGCTCCTTCACGCCTTGACGCCGAGGCTCGCCAGCACCGCGGCGCGGCGCGCCTGGGCGGCCTGGCCGACTGCCGTGTAGAGGCTCTCCCCGTGGCTGTCCATCGCCACCCGCAGCGGGCCGAACCCCCTGATGCGGAACTTCCACAGCGATTCCGGATTGAGATCGTCCAGGTCCACGTCCTCGATCGCCTCGATCCAGGTGGTCTCCAGCGCGGCGGTGCCGCCGATGATGGCGAGGTAGGCGCCGCCCAGCTCGCGAAACGCCGCGAGCGAGCCCTCGCGCAGCCCGCCCTTGCCGATGATGAGGCGCACCCCGTACTGCTGCATGAGCGGCCGCGTGAAGCGCTCCATGCGATCGCTGGTCGTGGTGCCGATGCACACCGGGGCGTAGCCCGCCGGATGCGCCGCGCTCTTCGGCACGCGCTTGACGTTCGGCGCGGTGTGGATGACCGCATGCCCCGCGAGGTCGAAACGTGTCTTGCGGCCGCGGTCGAACATGTGGATCTGCGTCGCATCGCGGATGCCGAACAGCGTGCCGTTCAGCGTGACCGTGTCGTTCACACGCAGGGCGCGCGCCTCGCGCTCGCCGATCGGCATGTCGAGCTCGTAGTGCGCCATGTCAGCCCTTCTCGCCGAGCAGCGCCTTCTTCAGGTCGTCCTGCGCCGGGTGCTCGCCGATCCAGATGCGCAACAGCGCCTGGTAGAAGTCTTCCCCGGCGATCGGCTTGCCGCGCGCCTTGCCGTCGACCACGATCACCGTGCCGCCGCCGGGTATCCAGTCGAGCGAGATTTTCATGCCGTCCTTCGCCTCGCCGACTTCCTTCATCACGCCCGCGAGCTCGTTGACGCGCGGCTCGAGCGCGGCCAGCTCGGCCTCGCTCTGGTTCTTCTGGATTCCCTCGCGCAGCGCATCGGTGAAGGTGTCCGCGCTCACGTCGCGCAGCATGTGGATCGCCACGCGCTTCGGCCCCGGCTCCGAGATCAGCTCCGCCGCCTGCGTGCTGGCGCGCGCCACGTACAGCCCCGCGACGTAGACCTTGAAGAACAGCCGCTTGCGCAGGCCGGCGCCGTTCAGCTGGAGCGTCGCGCCGGCCACCTGGACGCTCGGCGCGAGCGTGACGCCCGCCACTTCCGCCGCAGCCGAAGGAAAGGCGCAGATTGCGAGCAAGACCATGAGCGCGTTGCGCAGCCTAGTAGCCATATTCGACCCCCCCAGGACGGAACGTTGCGCGCGCGCGGCGCGCGGAATGGCACTGCATGTTGACCGCAACCGGATTCATCGTGATGTGCGTGGCCGCGGTCTCGACGTGCACCGCGAAGGCGGTCGAGTCGCCGCCCAGGCCCTGCGGCCCCACGCCGAGCTGGTTGACCGCGCGCGTGAGCTCGGCCTCGAGGCGCGCGCCCTCCTCGTCCCCGCACGCCGTGCCGAGCGCTCGCGTAGCCGCCACCTTGGCGAGGTGCAGGCACAGGTCGGAAGTGCCGCCGACGCCCACGCCGACGATGGTCGGCGGGCAGGTCTTGCCGCCCGCGGCGAGCACGCAGTCCACCACGAAGGTCTTGATCGCGTCGATGCCCTCGGCGGGAATCGCCATGCGCAGGAACGAGTTGTTCTCCGATCCCGAGCCCTTCGGCACCATCTCGATCGCGAGCGTCTCCGGTTCGTCGCTGAAGTCGATGTTGATCACCGGGATCCCGCGCCCGCAGGACGTGTGCTCGTTCTTGCGCGTCACCGGGTGCACCACCGACGAGCGCAGCGGATGCTCGCGCGTGGCGCGCTCGCAGCCCTTGCGGATCGCGTCCTTCAGGCGCGCGCCGTCCAGCTCGACGCCGCGGCCGATCAACACGTTGTAGATCGGGATGCCGGTGTCCTGGCACAGCAGGTTGTCCGTGTCCTCGGCCACCCGGATGTTGGTGACCATGGTGCCGAGCACGCCCTTCGCCTCGGCGTCCGTTTCGCCGCGCACGAGCGCGTCGAAGCCCCGCTTGATGTCGGGCGGCAGCAGCTTCAGCGCCCGGATGTAGAGCTCCTTGGCGGCTTCTTCTACGGCTAGGGGATCGATGCGCACGGCTTCTCCTTCGATTTCGGGCCTCAGTGCTGCATTCCCCACTTGCGCACGGTGCGCGCCTCGATGTTGCGGAAGATCAGGTTCTCGACCGCCAGCCCGATCAGGATCACGGTAAACAGCCCAGCAAAGACCGCCGGAATGTCGAGCTCGTTCTTGCGCTCGTAGATGAACCAGCCGAGCCCCCCCGAGCCCGAGCTGACCCCGAACACCAGCTCGGAGGCGATCAGCGTGCGCCAGGCGAACGCCCAGCCGATCTTCAGCCCGGCCAGGATGCTCGGAAACGCGGCCGGGATCAGGATGCGCGCGACGTAGGCCGGTCCGCGCAGGCCGTAATTGCGTCCGACCATGCGCAGCGTGTTGGAGACGGCGAGGAATCCCGAATGCGTATTCAGCGCCACCGCCCAGAGCACCGAGTGAATCAGCACGAACACGATACTCCCGTTGCCGAGGCCGAACCAGATCAGCGCGAGCGGCAACAACGCGATCGCCGGCAGCGGGTTGAACATCGAGGTGAGCGTCTCCAGCAGATCGGTGCCCAGACGGCTGCCGATCGCAAGAACCGTCAGCAGCGTCGCGAGCGCGAGGCCCGCCGCGTAGCCCATGAGCAGCACCTTGATCGAGTACCAGGCCTTGCCGAGCAGTCCGCCGGAGGCGATCGCCTGCCAGAGCGCCTCGACGGTGGCGCTGAATTCGGGGAAGAGCAGAGGGTTGTTCAGCCGGGCGGCGTACAGCTGCCAAGCGATCGCCAGCAGCGCGAGCAGCACGGCCTTGCGCACCCAGCCCTGGTTGTAGATCCGCTCCCATGCGGTGAGCGGCTTCTCCACCACCCCGAACGCGCTTTCGAGCTTTTCGTGCACGAACTCGCGCCGCGGCGACACGGGCTCAGGCATGGACGGCCTCCCCTTCGACTTCGTCGGCGAACAGCAGCGCGTGGATGCGCTCCGACAGCTTGCGCCCGGAGGGGTCGGCGAGGTCGCGCCCGTCGCTGTTCAGCTCGGCCTTCACCCGCCCGGGATGCGGCGACAGCAGCAGGATCCGGTTGCCCAGCAGCACGGCTTCCGGGATCGAGTGCGTCACGAACAGCACCGTGAAGCGCGTGTCTTCCCACAGCTGCAGCAGTTCCTCCTGCATCTTGCGGCGCGTGAGCGCATCGAGCGCCGCGAACGGCTCGTCCATCAGCAGGATGTCCGGCTCCATCGCCATGCCGCGCGCGATCGCCACGCGCTGCTTCATGCCCCCGGAGAGCGTGTGCGGGTAACTGTTCGCGAACTGCGCGAGCTTCACCTTCTCGATGAAGTGCATCGCCTTGTCCTCGGCTTCGCGCCCTTTCAGCTTGCCCGATGCCTGGAGGGCGAACGCGACGTTCTGCTTGACCGTCTTCCAGGGCAGCAGCTGGTCGAACTCCTGGAACACCATCACCCGGTCGGGCCCCGGCCGCTCGATCGCCGCGCCCTTGAGCACGATCGTGCCCTCGACGGGCTGCAGATAACCGCCGACCGCCTTGAGCAGCGTCGACTTGCCGCAGCCCGAGGGTCCGAGCAGCACGAAGCGGTCCGAGCGCTCGACGCGAAAGTCCACCCGGTACGTGGCCGTCACCAGGTGGTCCTTGGTCTTGTACTGCAGCGTGACCCCGCGCACCTCGAGGAGCGGCGCGTCGCGTTGCGCCTCGCGCATCCTGTCCCCCTTCCCGACCGAGCGCCCCGGGCTCAGCTGCCCGGCAGGTCGTGCACCTCGGGGAAGAACATGTCCTTCCACGACTGGGGCTTCACCTTGATCGAGCCGACCTGGTACATGAAGTCCGCGTACTTGATCGTGTTCTGCGGCGTCAGCGTGAACTTCAGCTGCGGGTCGTTCAGGACCTTGAGCGGCAGATCCTTCGGGCCCTTGTATTTCGCCCAGGTGATGTAGTTCTGCGCCGCGGCGGGCTTGTCCTTGTTGATCTCGTCGACCGCCTCGCGGAAAGCCTTGAGGAACGCGGCGTAGATCTTCGGGTTTTCCTTGCGGAACTTCTCGGTGGTCCACACGACATTGAAGGTCGCGGGCCCGCCGAGGACGTCGAAGGAGTTGAGCACCGTGTGCACGCCCGGATGCTCGAGCTCCTGGTACTGGAACGGCGGCGAGGTGAAATGCGCCGTGATCTCGCTCGCCGGGGAGAGCAGCGCGGCCATGCCGTCCGGGTGCTTCATGGACACGGTGAGCCGGTCGAGGGTGCCATAGGATTTCTCGCCGAATTCCTTTGCCGCCGCCATCTGCAGCGTGACCGCCTGGATCGAGACCTTGACCGCCGGCAGTGCGATCTTGTCCTTGTCGGTGAAGTCCTTGATGCTCTTGACGTTCGGATTGCGCGTGTTGAGATACAGCGGCATCGAGTTCATCGCGCACACTCCGCGCACGTCCAGGTTGCCGCGCGTCTTCGCCCACAGCGTCACCAGCGGTCCGACCCCGCCCGAGGCGAATTGCAGGTTGCCCGAGAGCAGCGCGTCGTTCATCACGTTGCCGCCGGCGAATTGCGACCAGTTCACCTTGACATCGCCGAGCCCCGCTTCGCGCGCGTACTTCTCGAGAAGCTTCTGGTGCTCCATGTACATGAGCGGCAGATAGCTGATGCCGTACTGCTGGGCGATGCGCACCTCGCTCAGCTCGGCGCGCGCCGGCGCCGAGGCGACCGCGATGGCGGCCGCCGCCGCCACGAACATCCATCTGGTACCTGATTTCATTTTCGCCTCCTCCCGTTTAAACCGAGTCTATCGTATCCAATTCGTCGACGCCGTGCGCGCTCAGAGGGCGAGCGCGAACGCGAGCGCCACGGCGAGAGAGAGCGCGGCCGCCGCGGCGGCCAGGCTCTTTTGCCACCCGCGCCAGGGCAGGAATTCGAGCGCGAGCAGGCGCAGCCCGCCCGCGAAGTGGGCGGCGAGCAGCAGCACGAGGCCCCACTCGCCGAAGCGCACCAGCGGCTGGTCGGTCCAGCGCAGGAAGGCATCCAGTCGCGCCGCCTCGTGCAGCGCGAGCCCCAGCACCCAGAAATGCACCGGCAGGTAGAGCGCGAGCAGGATCCCCGACACCCGGTGTACGGCGAAGGCCCAGTAGGCCGGGTGATTGCGCGCGCGCAGGGTGGCCTTCACAGGAACACTCCCAGGATCGCGCGCGCCCCGAGCCAGGCGAGCGCGAGCGCGAAGGCGGCGAGCGCCGCGTCGCGCGAGCGCCCGCGCCAGCCGAGCCACTCGCCGAGCACCGCGCGCAGCCCGATCGGTACGTGCACCACGACGGCGAGCAGGAAAAGGAAATAGAACGCCAGCCACGCGGCATTGCCGCGCGTGCGCTCGAGGATCGCCGCGGCGCTCAGTCCGGCGTGCGCCGCGTAGATCATCGTGCCGAGGTGCACCGCGACGCATAGCGCGAGCAGCGCCGCGCTCGCACGCTGCGCCGTCCACAGCAAGGTCTCGGCACGCGCGCTCACAGTCCGCCTCGCAGGGCGCCGCGCGCCGCCGCGCGCTTCAGGCCGGCGATGCCGGCGGTCGGCGCGATGCCCTTGGGGCAGCGCTCGCTGCAGCTCATGTGCGTGTGGCAGGCGTGGCAGCCGGCGTCGCCCGCCACCGCGCGCAGGCGCTCGACGCGCGCCGCGTCGCGTTCGTCGCGCTCGAGCGTCCAGGCTCGGTTCAGCGCCGCGGGGCCGAGATAGTCCGGGTTCCAGGCCACCACGTCGCAGGAGCTATAGCACACGCCGCAGCCGATGCACTCGATCGCCGCGTCGACGTCGCGGCGCGCCGGCGAATGCGGCGCGACGCGCGCAAAATCGTCCGCGCGCGTACGTGTGCCCCCGAACTGCCCCTTCGCGCGCGCCCACTTGTCGAAGAATTCGCGCATGTCGGTCACCAGGTCGCGGATCACCGGCAGGTTGGCGAGCGGCGCGATCTCGAGCTCGCCGCCGGCGGCGACCTTGTCCACGTGCGTGCGGCAGGTCCAGCGCGCCACGCCGTTCACCGTCATCGCGCAGGAGCCGCACATGCCGACGCGGCAGGCGAAGCGGTAAGCGAGCGTGGGCTCGAGCGCGCGCTGGATGTGGGTCACCACGTCGAGCACGGTCTGGCTCGCGTGCCGCGGCACCTCGAACGCCTGGAAGGCGCCCTCGGCGCCGCCGCGCCAGACCCGGACCCGCAGAACGCTCACGCGCTCTCGTACAGCCGGGTGAGCACGAACTCGCGGTGGCCGAGCGCCTCGGCTGCGGTCAGCCGGCCGTTGGCGGTGCGGAACATGGATTCGAGCAGCTTGTCGCCCGCCTGATCCGGCGTGAGCTCCTTCCTCAGCAGGCCGGACACGTCGACGTCGACGTGCTCGCCCATCGTGCGCACGGTGCGCGGGTTGGCGCACAGCTTGATCACCGGCAGGATCGGATTGCCGATCACGTTGCCCTGCCCCGTGGGGAAAAGGTGCACCGTGAAGCCGGCGGCCGCGCACAGCGTGACCATCTCGGCCGCGGCGGAGGACGAGTCCATGAACCACAGGCCCGGGCCGGTCGGCTCCTCGGCCTTGTCGAGCACGCCGTCGACCAGGCACTTGCGGCCGATCTTCTGGATGTTGCCGAGCGCCTTTTCCTCGATAGTTGTCAGGCCGCCGGCGATGTTGCCCTTGGTCGGCTGCGACTCCGACAGGTCGCTCGTCTTGTGGCGGTTGATCACGTCCTGGTAGCGGTCGAACATGAACTGGAATTTCTTTTTCACTTCTTCTGTGCGGCAGCGCGCCGCGACGAGATGCTCGCCGCCGGTCAGCTCGGTGGTCTCGCCGAAGCACAGCGTCACGCCGTGCGGGTAGAGCTTGTCGAAGGCGTTGCCGACGGTCGGGTTCGCGCCGCAGCCCGAGGTGGTATCCGACTCGCCGCACTTGGTCGACACCCACAGATCCTTCAGCGGCCGTTCCTCGCGGCGCAGCTCGCCCGCCGACTGCACGAACTCCTTCGCCGCCTTCGACGCCCGCATGATGGTGTCGTGGTCGCCGTGCAGCTCGATGCCGAAGCCGGCCACCGGCTTGCCCGTCTTCTTGATGCCGTCGACCACCTTCTGCGTCCAGCCCTCCTCGATGCCGATCACCACCACGGCGGCGACGTTCGGATTCGATCCCGTGCCGATGAGCGTCCTGAAATGCAGGTCAAGGTCGGCGCCGAACTGCAGCCGCCCGTAGGGATGCGGCAGCGCCATCGTGCCCTTGATGTTGTTGGCGACCGCCTCCGCGGCGGCATTCGAGATGTCGTCCACCGGCAGGACGATCACGTGGTTGCGCACGCCGACGCGCCCGTTCTCGCGCCGGAAGCCCCAGAAACTCGACTTCGAGAGATCCATTGTCACCACCCTCTTTTACCAGCGCTTGGTCTTGATGTTGTGAACGTGGGCGTGCTCGCCCTGCTTGATCGGCGCGACCACCTTTCCGATGTCGACACCGTACTTGATCACCGTGTCGCCGGGTCGGTAGTCCTTGAGCGCGACCTTGTGACCGATCGGAATGTCGGTCTTGGCGACCACCTTGATGTCCTTGTCGTCCTCCATGATCCAGCCGTTCAGCTCCTGTCCGGCCTTGATGCCTTCGACGACCACGACGCCGACGCCGTCGCCCTGCTCGTGCACCACGAAATGAATCATCGCTTTCTCCGCTGGCGGAAGGCGTGCAGTCTAGGTGGGCCGGGGCGCGTGGTCAACTATATGAGTTGAATGACTTGACTGCTACACTCGGCGCGCCATGAACCAGGTCCTCGATCGGGGCGTCGCGGCGCCGCTCTACAAGGAGGTGAAGCGCCTGCTCACCCGCAGCCTCGCGCAGGGCGAGTGGAAGGCGGGCGAGGCGCTACCCTCCGAGACGCAGCTCGCGCAGCGCTTCGGCGTATCGATCGGCACGCTCAGGAAGGCGATCGACGAGCTGGTGTCCGAACGCGCGGTGGTGCGCCGACAGGGGCTCGGCACCTTCATCGCCTCGCACGGCGCCTCGCGCCTGATGTTCCACTTCTTCCACATCGTGCCGCACGAGGGCGAGAAGCAGTATCCGCGCACCGAGACGCTCGCGTTCCGCCGCGCGCGCGCCGATGCAACCGAAGCCGCCAGGCTCGCCCTCGCCGCCGGCGACTCGGTGCTGCGCGTGCGCAACCTCCTGTCGCTCGGCGGGAAGCCGGTGATCCTCGACGAGCTCGTGCTGCCGCAGCGCCTGTTTCCCGACCTCACGGCCAGGATCCTCACCGCGCGCGACAACACCATCTACCACCTCTACCAGACGCGCTACGGCGTGCACGTGCTGCGCACCAGCGAGCGCCTGCGCGCCACGGTCGCCGACGCGGCAGCGGCCAAGCTGCTCGGGGTGAAGAAGGGCGCGCCGCTGCTCGAGATCAACCGCGTCGCCTACACCTACCACGACGCGCCGGTCGAGCTGCGCCGCAGCCTGGTGAATACCGCCGCGCACGAGTATTTCTCGGACTTGCGCAAGTGACTTCGCGGCGCCGCTTCCTGCGGTCGGCCGCCGGGCTCGCGCTGGCCTCGGGGCTGCCCCTGCGCGCGCTCGGCGCCGCGCGCTTTGCGGCCGACCCTTTCCGCCTGGGGGTCGCGAGCGGCTACCCGAGTCCCGGCGTGGTCGTGCTCTGGACACGGCTGCTGGGCGAGCTCGATCCCTCGCCGGTCCGCGTTCGCTGGGAGCTTGCGGCGGACGAGTCGATGCGCCATGTCGTCGCCTCGGGCGTGGAGAGCGCTGCGCCGGAGTGGGCGCATTCGGTGCACGTCGAAGCGAAGGGCCTCGCGCCGGGACGTCCGTACTGGTACCGCTTCATGGCGGGCGATGCCGTGAGTCGCGTCGGACGCACGCGCACCGCCCCGCGGCGCGACGCGCGGGTCGAGCGGCTGCGCTTCGCCTTCGCCTCCTGCCAGCAATACGAGCAGGGCTACTACGGCGCCTGGCGGCACGTCGTCGCGGACGACCCCGACCTGGTCGTGTTCCTGGGCGACTACATCTACGAGTCGTCGTGGGGGCGCGAGCACGTGCGCGCCCAGGATCCCGGCGAGCCCTATTCGCTCGACGAGTACCGCACGCGCTACGCCTGCTACAAGAGCGACCCGGACCTGCAGGCGGCCCACGCGGCCTGTCCGTGGCTCCTCACCTGGGACGATCACGAGGTCGACAACGATTACGCCAACGATCGCCCCGAGGACGGCTTGCCGCGCAGCCGCTTTCTCGCGCGGCGCGCCGCGGCGTACCGCGCCTACTACGAGCACATGCCGCTGCCCGCGCGCATGCGGCCGCACGGACCGCACATGCGCATCTACACGCAACTCGGCTGGGGGTCGCTCGCGCGCGTCTATCTGCTCGACGACCGGCAATACCGCGCCTACCAGGTCTGCCCGCGCAAGCACGGCGGCGGCAGCGTGGTGAGCGATGCCGAATGCCCCGAGCGCATCGACCCGCGCCGCAGCATGCTCGGCGCTCGCCAGGAATCCTGGCTCGAGCGCGCGTTCGCGGGTTCGAACGCCGGCTGGAACATCGTCGCGCAGCAGACGCTCATGGCGCAATTCGCGCGCGGCACGGGCACGGCGCGGCGTTTCTGGACCGACGGCTGGGACGGCTACCCGGCCGCGCGCCGCAAGCTGCTCGAGAGCATGATGCGGCGACGCCTCGCGAATCCGGTGGTCATCGGCGGCGACGTGCATTTCCACGCGGTCGCCGACCTGAAGGGCGACTTCGACGATCCCGCCGCGCCGGTCGTGGCGACCGAGTTCTGCGGCACCTCGATCACGTCCCAATCGCGGGCGCAGGCCGAACTGGACGCCTCACGCGCCGACAATCCGCACGTCAAGCTCGCCGACGGCCGCTACCGGGGCTACGTACGCGCCGAGCTGCGCGCGCGCACGCTGCGCGCCGACCTGCGCGCCATGGAGACCGTGCGCACGCGCGACGCACCGTGCTCGACGCTCGCCTCGTTCGCGGTGGAGGACGGCCGGGCGGGAGCGCAGCGCGCCTAGCGGCAGCGCAAGTTGGCCGAATAGTCAGCCACCGGCCTGGTGCAGTCGTGCTCGTTCACCCGGCGCTGCGCGTCCATGGGAGGCGGCGTGCGATCGAGCGGCTCCTCGGCGTAGTTGAACAGCGCGCCCAGAACGACCGCGCCGGCCACCGCCGCGGCGCCGGACGCGCTCAGCACGGTGACCGTCGTCGCACCCGCGAGGACGGCGGTGCCGGGCGGAGGTGGCTCCAAGGGGCCGACCACCGTATTGCTGGCGATCTGGACGTTCGCCGAGCAGGCCGACAGAGCGAGCACGGCCGCGAACCTGCGCATAGAATCCATTCTAGCTTCGCGCCGGCGCCCGGGCGCTATTGATCCATGTCAATTCCGGCGCCGCGTATCGGTACAAGATATTCGCAGGTGAATTCCCGCCAAGAAAGGAAGGCCATGGCCTACAAGACGATTCTGGTTCACCTCGATGCCGGCAAGGGAGCGGAAGCATGCACCGAGGCCGCATTTTCGCTCGCGCAGAAATTCGACGCGCACGTGGTCGGGCTGCACGCGCTCACGGTCGTGCCGCCCCCGACCTGGGCGATGGCCGAGGCGGGCGTGGCCGTCGAGTCGGCGCGCAACAAGGCGCTCGCCGACATCGCCGCGCGCGTGCGCGCCTCCTGGGACGCCGCGGTGCGGCGCGCCAACTGGAGCAAGTCGGAGTGGCGCAGCTCGGCCGCGGACGCGCTCGACGCGGTGACGCTGCACGCGCGCTACGCCGACCTGGTGGTCGTCGCGCAGGACGACGGCAGCGGCACGAGCGGGGTGTCCGAGCAGTTTGCGCAGCGCCTGCTGCTCGCCGCGGGCAGGCCTGTGCTCATCGTCCCCTACGCACGCGAGAAGCGCCCGATCGGCCAGAACATCCTCGTCGCCTGGAACGCGGGCCTCGAAGCGACGCGCGCGGTGACCGACGCGCTGCCGCTGCTGCAGGGGGCGAGACAGGTGAGCGTCGCCTCGTTCAATCCCGGCCCGCCGGACGGCGGCCACGGCCAGGTGCCCGGCGCCGATATCGCGCTCTACCTTTCGCGCCACGGCGTTCGCGTGACGGTGTCGCAGTACCGCGCCGAGGACATCGACGTCGGCAATCAGCTCTTGTCGCGCGTGTCCGACCTGGACGCGGACCTGATCGTGATGGGCGCCTACGGTCGCTCGCGCGTCTCGGAGCTGATCCTCGGCGGCGTGACGCGCACGATCCTCGAGTCGATGACCGTCCCCGTGCTGATGTCGCACTGAGGCGAGCGCATCAGGCCGGCGCCGCGGCGCGCCGCAGCCGGTCGCGCACCGCCGCCCAGGCGGGCTCGTCGGGCGGCTCCTCGACGACGATGCAGGCGCAGCCCGCCTCGTCGAGCTCGCGCAGCGCTGCGTACAGGCGGCGCGCGTACCCTGCGGGCTCGCGCGGCATGCGCAGCCAGCGCGCCGCGCGCTCGTCGGGGCGCGAGAACGCCAGCACTGCGGCGCGCCCGGATGCGCGCGCGATCTCCCCGTCGAGCGCGTGCGTGGGCACCAGCCGCAGCTCGGTCTTCGGCGCGTAATGGCGCTCGAGCGTTCCGGGGGCGCGCGGGGCGCGCGCGTCCGGCGCGGCGACGGCCGCGCCGAGCGCGGCCTCCAGCTCGGCGCGCGAAATCGCTCCGGGGCGCAGCAGCACCGCGCCGCCGCGCGACAGGTCGACGATCGTCGATTCGATCCCCACCTCGCTCGGCCCGCCCTCGAGCACCAGGTCGACTTCCGCGCCCAGATCCTCGCGCACGTGCTCGGCGCGCGTAGGCGAGACGCGCCCGAAGCGGTTGGCCGACGGCGCCGCCACGCCGCCGCCGAAGGTCACCAGAAGTTCGTGGGCGACCGGATGCGACGGCACCCGCAGCCCGACCGTGTCCTGCCCGCCGGTCACGAAATCGCCCACGTACGCTGCGCGCTTCAGGATGAGCGTGAGTGGGCCGGGCCAGAAGCGCGCCGCGAGCCTGCGCGCCGCCTCGGGCACCTCGCGCGCCCAGGCGAAGGCATCCTCTGCGCGCGCGAAGTGCACGATCACGGGATGGTCCGACGGCCGGCGCTTCACCGCGTACAGCCTTTTCAGCGCCGCTTCGCTCGAAGCGTCCGCACCGAGCCCGTACACCGTCTCGGTGGGAAACGCCACCAGCCCGCCGCGCCGCAGGATCTGCGCAGCGCGGCGGACCTCCTCGCTCACAGCTTGAGCGGCGCGGCCTTGAGGACCGCCTCGGTCTGCCGGCGGCGGAAGTCCCCGAGCTTGCTCGCCATCCCGGCGTCCGACAGCGCGAGCAGCGCCACGGCGAAGAGCGCGGCATTCGCCGCCCCCGCCTCGCCGATGGCGAAGGTCGCCACCGGGATGCCCTTCGGCATCTGCACGGTCGAAAGAAGCGAATCGAGCCCCTGCAAGTGCTTGGAGGGCATCGGCACGCCGAGCACGGGCAATGTGGTGTGCGCCGCCACCACGCCCGCCAGGTGCGCCGCGCCGCCCGCCGCGGCGATGATCGCCTTCATGCCGCGCTTGGCGGCGCCTTCGGCCCACTCGGCGACCGCGTGCGGCGTACGGTGCGCGGACATGGCCTTCGCCTCGTACGGGACGCCGAACTCTTCCAGCGTCTTCGCCGCCGCCTTCATGGTTTCCCAGTCGTTGGCCGACCCCATCACGATGCCGATCATTTGAGTTTTCTCCCGGTGAGCCGCTCGAGCGCCTCGCGATACTTCTGCGAGGTCTTCGCGATCACCTCGGGCGGCAGCCGGGGCGCCGGCGGCGTCTTGTCCCAGTCGAGCGTCTCGAGGTAGTCGCGCACGAATTGCTTGTCGAAGGACGGCGGGCTGACGCCGACCTGGTACGAATCGGCCGGCCAGAAGCGCGAGGAGTCCGCGGTGAGCACCTCGTCGATGAGCACCAGGTTGCCCTTCGCGTCCGTGCCGAATTCGAACTTGGTGTCGGCGATGATGATGCCCTTGGTGGCCGCGTACTCCGAGGCCTCCTTGTACAGGCGGATGGAGATGTCGCGCACCTTATCGGCCGTTTCGCGACCGATCAGCTGCACCACCTCGTCGAAGGAGATGTTCTCATCGTGGCCTTCGGCGGCCTTGGTCGCCGGCGTGAAGATCGGCTCGGGCAGCTTCTGCGCTTGCCGTAGTCCCTTGGGCAGGTCGATGCCGCAGATCTTCCCGGTCTTCTGGTAGTCCTTCCAGCCCGAGCCGATGATGTAGCCGCGCACCACCGCCTCGATGGGCAGGGGCCTCAGCTTCTTCACCACGATCGAGCGGCCACGCACCTGCGCCTTCTCGTCTTCTGCCTTGACCACGCTCTCGGGGTCGATGCCGGTGAGCTGATTGGGTACGATGTGGCCGAGCTTCTCGAACCAGAAGTTCGCCATCTCGTTCAGCACGCGCCCCTTGTCGGGAATCGGGTCTCCCAGCACCACGTCGAAGGCCGACAGCCGGTCGCTCACCACAATCAGCATCTTGTCCTCACCCACCGCGTAGATGTCGCGCACCTTGCCGCGCCCGATGCGCGGCAGGCTCGTGATGCGCGATTCGTACAGGGCGGCGCTCATGCGGCCTGCTTCTCGAGCTCGGGCTTCCACTTGCCCTGGCATGCGAGGCTGTTCATGCGCGCACGATGATGGAACGCCTTCTGCGCGGCGGCGACGTTTTCGCGGCTGCCGCGCCAGGTCTTGAGCGCCGGGTTCTGCAGCGCGCGCGAGTACGAAAAGGTGAGCGGCCAGGGCAGGCCCTGCATGGCGGCCATGGCGTTCAGGTGAGCGGTCGCGTCGATGTCCGACTGCCCGCCCGACAGGAATACGACGCCGGGCTGCGCGGCCGGCACGGTGCGCTTGAGCACGCGCACGGTGCGCTCGGCGACCTCGCCGACGCCGGCCTGGCGCGCGTTCTCCTTGCCCGACACCACCATGCTCGCTTTGAGGATCGTGTGCTCGAAGGAGACATTGTGCGCGGCGAGCGCGGCGTAGGTAGCACGCAGCGTTGCTTCGGTCACCTCCTCGCAGCGCTCGATCGAGTGGCCGCCGTCGAGCAGCACCTCCGGCTCGATGATCGGAACGATCGAGGCCTCCTGGCAGAGCGCCGCGTAGCGCGCGAGCGCGTGCGCGTTTGCGTACAGGCAGGCGTGCGTCGGCAGCCCGTCGCCGATGGTGATCACCGCGCGCCACTTGGCGAAGCGTGCGCCGAGCCTGAAGTACTCGGCGAGCCGCTCGCGCAGCCCGTCCAGGCCCTCGGTCACCTTCTCGCCCGGGCACAGGGCCAGATCCTTCGCGCCCTTGTCGACCTTGATGCCGGGCACGATGCCCTTCTGCGCGAGCAGGTCGGCGAACGGCACGCCGTCGCTCGACTTCTGGCGGATCGTCTCGTCGAACAGGATCACGCCCGAGACGAATTTCTCGACGTCCGGCGTCGCGAACAGCAGCCCGCGATAGGCGCGCCGGTTCTCCTCCGTGCACTCGACGCCGACGGACTTGAAGCGCTTCTCGCAAGTTCCGGCGGATTCGTCGGCTGCCAGGATTCCCCTGCCCTTCACGACCATGGCGGCCGCCGTCTTGGCTAGCAGTGACTTGTCCATGCAGGTCCTCGGTGGTGGGATGTTGCGAATCGGAAGGCGCAGATTTTACCTTTTGTTCGGCAAACCGTTTAAGCCTCGCTTAAGGCCACGGCGCCACGCTGAGGCGCCGCGCGAATTCGGCGATTCGGCGATAATGCGGCCCCCGTAAAGATCCTTGGCCCGATGATACGCATCGAGAACCTCGTGAAGGCGTTCGGCAGGAAGCGCGTGGTCGACGGCGTCACGTTCGAAGTACAGCGCGGCGAAGTGCTCGGCTTCCTTGGGCCGAACGGCGCCGGCAAGTCCACCACCATGCGCATGATCACCGGCTTCATTCCGCCGAGCGCCGGCCGGGTGAGCGTCGGCGGGCACGACGTGGTCGACTCGCCGCTCGAGGCGAAGCGCCTCATCGGGTACCTGCCGGAGGCGGCGCCCGCGTACCCCGACATGACCGTGCACGGCTTTCTCGCCTTCGCCGCGGACATGCGCGGGCTGGCGGGCGAGGCGAAGAGCAAGGCCATCGCGCGCGTCGTCGAGCTGTGCTTCCTCGAATCGGTGGCGCACCAGAACATAGACACGCTGTCCAAGGGCTACAAGCACCGCACCTGCCTCGCCCAGGCGCTGATCCACGATCCCGAAGTGCTGGTGCTCGACGAGCCCACCGACGGCCTGGATCCGAACCAGAAGCACGAGGTGCGCAACCTGATCCGCGAGCTCGGCCGGCGCAAGGCAGTCGTGTTCTCGACCCACATCCTCGAGGAAGTGGACGCCGCGTGCTCGCGCGCGATCATCATCGACCGCGGCCGCATCGTCGCCAACGGCACGCCGCAGGAGCTGCGCGCCATGTCGCGGCTTGCCGGCGCGGTGACCGTGGCCGGCCGGGGTGTGAACGGCGACGCGCTCGCGACTCTCGGGCGCGTCGAGCAGCTCGAGGGCGCCTGGCGCGTCTATCCGGACGGCGAACGTCCCGCAGGCGAGCTGGTGCAGGCGGTGGTCGAGCTCGCCGCGCGCGCAGGCTGGCGGCTGGAGGCCTTGCGCACCGAAGAGGGGCAGCTCGACGAAGTGTTTCGCCGCATCACCCTGCCCGACACGGCGCGCGCATGAATTCGGCCTGGAAATCGGTGCGCACCATCGCGCGGCGCGAGCTGGCGGGCTATTTCATCTCGCCCGTAGCCTACGTGTTCCTGGTGATCTTCCTGCTGCTCACCGGGTTCTTCACGTTCACCGTCGGCGCGTTCTTCGAGCGCGGCGAAGCGAGCCTCATCTCCTTCTTCGTCTGGCATCCGTGGCTGTACCTCGTGCTGGTGCCCGCCGTCGGCATGCGCCTGTGGTCGGAAGAGCGACGCTCCGGCACCCTCGAACTCCTGCTCACCATGCCGGTGACGGCGTGGCAGGCGATCCTCGGAAAATTCCTCGCGTCCTGGGCGTTCCTCGCCATCGCGCTCGCGCTCACGTTTCCGGTGGTGATCACCGTGAACGTGCTGGGCAGCCCGGACAACGGCATCATCGTGGCCGGCTACCTCGGAAGCGTGCTGCTCGCAGGAGCGTACCTCGCGATCAGCTGCATGACTTCGGCGATGACCCGCAATCAGGTGGTCGCGTTCATCCTCGCGGTCGTGATCTGCCTGTTCCTCATCCTGTGCGGCTTCAATCCGGTGACCGACCTG
The DNA here is from genome assembly GCA_050257375.1 of Sphingomonadaceae bacterium. Lineage (GTDB taxonomy): Bacteria > Pseudomonadota > Gammaproteobacteria > Burkholderiales > SG8-39 > DAHVFK01. The sequence continues at coordinate 10,201 of JBLMWT010000184.1, read as the reverse complement.
CTCAGCCGCTGGGCGAGCCCGGCCTTCGTCGACACCGTGGCGGCGTTCTCCGTGATCACGCATTTCGATGGCTTCCAGAAGGGCGTCATCGACACGCGCGACCTGTTCTACTTCCTGTCGGTGATCGGCTTCTCGCTGTTCGCCACCGGCGTCATCCTCCGAAACTACCGCGCGGGCTAGGGCGATGAGAAAGTACGACAGCCTCGTGTATTCCGCCATCGGCCTGGTGGCGCTGTTTCTCGTGCTGGTGGCGTTCAACTACCTCGCGTCGGCGACGGCGCTGCGCCTCGATCTCACCGCCGGCAAGCTCTATACGCTTTCGGACGGCACGCGCAAAATCCTGCGCGGCCTCAAGTCCCCGGTCACGCTCAAGCTGTACATCTCGCGCGGCGACGCGGTGCCGGTGCCGCTGCGCAGCTTCACGCAGCGCGTCGAGGACATGGTCGATCGCTTCAAGGCGGTCGCGGGACCGAAGCTCGAGGTGCAGGTGTTCCATCCGACGCCCGACTCGGAGGAGGAGGACGCGGCGCAGCTGGACGGCATCGACGCGCAGCGGCTGGCGAGCGGGGACAACTTCTATCTCGGCGTGACGGTGAGCCGGCTGGACCGCAAGGAGACGATCCCGGCGATCACGCCGCAGCGCGAGCAGCTGCTCGAATACGATCTCGCGCGCGCGATCGCGGGCGTCGCCACGTCCAAGCGCATCAAGATCGGGCTGATGAGCGCGCTCCCGGTGCTCGGCGAGCAGTTCAATCCGATGACCCGCTCGGGCTCCGATCCGTGGGTGCTGGCGAGCGAGCTCAAGCGCGAGTTCGACGTCGAGCCCGTCGACATGGGGGTGCCCGAGATCCCGAAGGACATCGGCGTGCTGCTGCTCATCCATCCGCGCGACATCACGCCGCAGGGGGAGTACGCGCTCGACCAGTTCGTGCTGCGCGGCGGCAAGCTGATCGCGTTCGTCGACCCCTACGCCTATTTCGACCAGCTGCCCAGCATGCCCGGCATGCCCGCGCAGGGCGGCACCAGCTCGACGCTGCCCACGCTGTTCAAGGCCTGGGGCGTGCAGATGGACCCCGGCAAGGTGATCGCCGACGCGGTGTACGCCTCGGGCCGCGGGCCGCGCTACACGCCTACGGTTCTCAGCCTGAACCGCACCGCGTTCAACCGCGGCGACGTGGTCACCAGCCAGCTCGAGACGCTGCTGTACGCGTTCGGCGGCGCGTTCAAGGTGAAGCCGGCGGCCGGCCTCAAGGAGACCGATCTGGTGACCAGCTCCACCGACTCCATGCTCGTCGACGACGCGCGCGCCACGGTCGCGGGCGACGCGGCGACCAAGGACTTCGTGCCCGGCGGCGTCGCGCTGCCGCTCGCGCTCAGGCTCACCGGAAAATTCAAGACCGCGTTCCCCGCTGGGCGCCCGGCCGCTCCCGGCGGGAAGCCGGACGCTTCGAAGAGCGCGGCCGAGCCGCAGCTGCGCGAGTCGGCACAGGACAACTCGGTGATCCTCGTCGCCGACACCGACATGCTGCAGGATCCCGCCGCGGTCGACGTGCAGGACGTGCTCGGCCACAAGGTCGTCGTGCCCTCCAACGGGAACCTCGCTTTCGCCATGGACATGGTCGAGCAGTTCGCGGGCGGCGACGACCTGATCTCGCTGCGCAGCCGCGCCTCATCGTTCCGCCCGCTCACCGTGGTGCGCGAGCTCGAAGCGAATGCGCAGAAGCAGTACTTCGGCAAGATCCGCGCCCTCGAGGACGAGCTGCAGAAGACCAGCGACAAGCTGCAGGAGCTGCAAAAGGCCCAGGGGCCGAGCGCGAAATCGGCGCAGATCCTGAGCGCCGAGCAGCAAACCGAGCTCGAGAAGTTCCGCAAGGAGGTGGCCCAGACCAAGCTCGAGCTCAAGGAAGTGCGCAAGAACCTGCGCCGCGACTCCGAGGCGCTGGTGTTCTGGACCAAGCTCGCCAACATCGCGCTCATGCCGCTCTTGGTCGCTCTGTTCGGGCTCGGTGTCGCGCTCGTTCGGCGACGCCGCACGGCATGACCCGGCGACTCGCGCTCGCCCTGCTTGTGCTGCTCGTCGTGCTGGGCGGCGGCGCCCTCATTTACCGGCACGAGCAGCGCGTGCGCGAGGCGCCGCAGGCCGGCGTGCTCGGCCAGCCGCTCATCCGCGGGCTCACGCTCGCGGACGTGGCGCGCCTGCGCATCGTCGCGCCGAACGAGACGCTCACGCTCGCGCGCACCGGAGACCAGTGGACGATCGCCGAGCGCGGCGGCTTCCCGGCCGATTTCGGCAAGCTGCGCGGCTTCCTGCTCAAGGCGATCGAACTCAAGATCGGCCAGAGCGAGCCGATCGGCGCGGACGACCGGGCGCGGCTCGACCTGCTCGATCCCGGCAAGGGAGCCGGCGCGGGCACGCTGCTCGAGTTCCTGTCGGCCGACGGCAAGCCGCTCGCGCAGCTGCTGGTGGGAAAGAAGTACTTCAAGCGCGCGCCGGCCGATCCCGCCGACGCGCTGGCGGACGGACGCTTCGTGCTGCTGCCCGGCAAGCCGGACGTCGCCTACGTCGTCTCCGACCCGCTGCTGCAGGCGACCGCGGCGAGCTCGGCCTGGATCGACGGCACCGGCGTGAGGGTCGAAAAGGTGAAGAGCCTGGCGCTGCGCAGCGCCGACGGCAGCCGCTGGCGCATCGAGCGCGCGGGCGCGAACGCCCCCTGGAAGCTCGCCGGCGCGCGCGCCGGCGAAAAACTGGAGGTCACCAAGGCTAATGCCGCTTCCTATTCGTTGTCGCTGCTGTCGCTGGCCGACGTGGCACCCGATTCGCTGGGCGCCGAGCAGGCCGGCTTCGACAAACCGAGCGCCACCATCGACGCGAACACGCTCGACGGGCTCGATTACCGCTTCACCTTGGGCAGGCTGCAGGGCAAGGATTACTACGTGCGCATGTCTGTCGCAGGCGCCAAGGTTTCCGAGCGCGACCAGCAGCTCGCGCGTCACACGCTGCTCATCGACAAATCGAAGTTCGACGACGTGCTGAAGAAGCGCGCCGAGCTCCTGGAGAAGAAGAAATAGCGGCACCGCGCGCTGCTATGATAGCCGCTCACTTTCCCATGGGCGGGGCAGATGGCGATGCCGGAGAGCAGGACCAAGGTGGTGATCCTCACCGACACCTACCGCATCAAGGGTTACATCGAGCTGGTGCCGGGAGCGCGCATCACCGATTACATGATCGGCGCCAAGGACTTCATCGCGGTCACCGACGCCGAGGTGTGGGAGCGCGAAGGCCGCCAGGTGTTCACCGCGCACTTCATCAACGTGCGCCGCGACCACATCGTGGTGGTCTCGCCGACCAACTGATCGGGCGCACGATCCACGCAGACGCGCCGTGGACGAACTGCAGATATCGACCATCGCGCACGTCATCCAGCTCGCGGTCGCGCCGGTATTCATGCTGACTGCGGTCGGCACCATCATCGCCGCGCTGAACATCAGGCTGGGGCGCGCAGTCGACCGGCGGCGCGTGCTCGAGGAGCGCGTCGGCGCGCTTCCGGGCGAGGAGATCAAGCGGGCGCGCGCCGAGCTCGAGCAGATCGAACGCCGCATCCGCACCGTGTACTTCGCGATCCTGTTTGCGGTGCTTTCGGGACTTTTCGTCTGCCTGCTGATCGCCGGGGCCTTCGTCGGCGCCTTCGTCGCCGCCAACCTGTCACGCATGATCGGCGCGCTGTTCGTGCTCGCGATGCTGGCGCTCATCGTCTCGCTGCTGCTGTTTCTGCGCGAGATCTTCATCGCCGTCACCACCCCGCGCCACGTGCCGAGCTGACGGCGAGGCTTCCCCCCGACGCCCGAATGCTGCTATAAACGGGCGTAAGGCGCGTCAAGACGCCGCGGCCCTTTCCGTGGCTCGATGCCCGGAGGTGTACCGTGGAGAGCACTACGACCGACCGCATCCGTACCCTCGCCCTGGTGGGACAAGCCGGCTCTGGCAAGACCACGCTGGCGGAAGCGCTGCTCGCGCAGGCCGGCGCGGTTGCCGCCCCGGGGAGCGTCGAGCGCGGGACGACGGTGTGCGACTACACGCCGCTCGAGAAGTCCCTGCAGCACTCGCTCAAGCTCGCGGTGGCGAGCTTCGAGACGAAAGGCGCGCGCATTCACCTGCTCGACACGCCGGGCTATCCGGATTTCCTGGGCCACTCGCTGCCCGCGCTCGCCGCGGTGGAGACCGCCGCGGTGGTGATCAACGCGCAGAACGGCCTGGAGATGATGACCGGGCGGTTCATGCATTGGGCGGCGAAGCGCGGACTGGACCGGCTGATCGTGGTCAACAAGATTGACGCCGCGACCGACCTCGCGGCGCTGCTCGAGCGCATTCGCCAGGCCTTCGGCAAGGAGTGCCTGCCGCTCAACCTGCCGGCCGGCGGCGCCACGCGCGTATCGGACTGTTTCTTCGCGCCGTCCGGCGAATCGGATTTCTCCTCCGTCGAAGAGGCGCACAAGCAGCTCGTCGACCAGGTGGTCGAGGTCGACGAAGGGCTGATGGCTCTGTATCTCGAAAACGGCAGCGTCGAGCCCGAGCAGCTGCATGCGCCGCTCGAGCGCGCGCTGCGGGAGGGGCACCTCATCCCGGTGGTGTTCACTTCGGCGAGGACGGGAGCCGGCGTGGCCGAACTGCTCGAGGTGATCGTCAAGCTGCTGCCCAATCCGTCCGAGGGCAATCCGCCCGTGTACATCAAGACGGCCGCGGACGGCGGTGACCCGGCCGAACTGAGCGCCGAGCCCGATCCTTCCAGGCACGTGCTCGCCCACGTCTTCAAGATCGAGATCGATCCCTACGTCGGGCGGCTGGCGGCGTTCCGCGTGCACCAGGGGCGCGTCACGCCGGGGACCCAGCTTTTCATCGGCGACGGCCGGAAGCCGATCAGGGCCGGGCACCTCTACATGCTGCGCGGCAAGCAGCAGATCGAGGTGGCCGAGGCCCTCCCGGGTGACATCTGCGCGATCGCGAAGATCGACGAGATCCGCTTCGACCACGTCCTGCACGACGCCCCGGAGGACGCGAACATCCACGCGCAGCCTCTCGAGCTGCCGCAGTCGATCTTCGGCCTCGCGGTGCAGCCCAGGAAGCGCGGCGAAGAGCAGAAGGTGTCGGACGTGCTGCACAGGCTGATCGCCGAAGATCCGTGCTTTCGCGTCGAGTACAACCCCCAGGCGAACGAAACGGTGATCCGCGGCTTGGGCGAGATGCACCTCAAAACGGCGCTCGAGAAGATCGCCACGCAGTACAAGCTCGATCTCGACACGCGCCCACCCTCGGTGCCGTTTCGCGAAACGGTCACCGCGCGCGCCGAGGGCCATAGCCGGCACAAGAAGCAGACCGGCGGCGCGGGGCAGTTCGGCGAGGTGTTCCTGCGCGTCGAGCCGCTCGCGCGCGGCGCGGGCTTCGAGTTCGTCGACGCGGTGAAAGGCGGCGTGATTCCCTCGGTCTACATCCCGGCGGTTGAAAAGGGCGTGCGCGCCGTGCTCGACTCGGGCTACCTCGCCGGCTATCCGCTGCAGGACCTGCGCGTCGTCGTGTACGACGGCAAGAGCCATCCGGTCGACTCCAAGGAGGTCGCGTTCATCGCCGCGGGGCGCAAGGCGTTCCTCGATGCGCTGGCGAAGGCGCGTCCGATCATCCTCGAGCCGATCGTCGACATCGACGTCGCCCTGCCGGAGGAGAAAATGGGTGACATCGCCGGCGATCTCTCGGCGCGCCGCGGGCACATCAAGGGGTCGGAGGCGCCGCGGCCGGGCGCGCTGCGCCTCGCCGCCCAGGCGCCGCTGTCCGAGCTCGAGAGCTTTCCGTCGCGCCTCAAGGCGCTCACGGCCGGCCAGGGCTCCTACACGCTCGAGTTCAGCCACTACGAGCCCGCACCGGCGCCGTTGCAGCAAAAGCTCGTCGCGCAGCACAAGCCCGCCGCGGCAGAAGAGCCTTGAGCGGGCCACGCGCACCGCTATTCCACGTGCGCGCAGGCCGCGGAGCGCCGCCGCTCGTGTTCGTGCACGGCTTCGCGTGCAGCCACGCAGACTGGCAGCCACAGCTCGACGCGCTCGCCGATGCGCATACGGTGCTCGCCTGCGACCTGCGCGGGCACGGCGCCACGCCGGGAGAGCCGGCCGACTGCTCGATCGAGGCCTACGGCGAGGATGTCGGCGCGCTGCTCGACGCGCTCGACCTCGGCGGCGCGATCCTGATCGGCCACAGCATGGGCTGCCGCGTCGTCCTGCAGGCGGCCGAGCGGTGTGCGGCGCGCGTCGCGGGGCTCGTGCTCATCGACGGCAGCCGCCTCGGCATGGGCGATCCGGAGACCGCGGGGCGGGTGATGCGGGAGCAGATTCGCGCCACCGGTTACGGCGCTTTTGCGCGCCGGCTGTTCGAGGAGATGTTCATCCCCTCGAGCGGCGCGCGCCTCAAGGCCGCGATCGTCGAGCGCGCGCTCGAGCTGCCGGCCGCGGTGGGCAGCGCGCTGTTTCCGCGCATGGTCGCGTGGGACGCGGCCAACATGGAGCGCGCGCTCGCGGCCGTCACGGTGCCGCTGCTCGTCATCCAGAGCACCTATGTGAACCCGCAACGCCTGCGGGTCGCGCTCGCGCAGGGCGAGTCGACGCCCTGGCTGGACCTCGTCAGGCGCCAGGCGCCGAGGGCGCGCATCGAGATCGTGCCCGGCGTCGGGCACTTCCCGCAGCTCGAGGCCCCGGGCGCGGTGAATACCCTGATCGCCGATTTCGCCCGATCCGTCGCCGGGCTCAGATAAGCCTGCTCATCGACGTCCAGTCCGGCGCCGCCGCGGACGCGTAACCCGCGCACCCCAGCGAGCCGATCGACATCCTGCCGTCGCGGATCGCGACGCGCACCGCCCCGTGGCTGCGCTCGTAAAGGTCCGGATGCGCGTGCAGGAAAGCGGCCTGCTCCGCCTCGGGAAGCCCGGCCATGCCGTTCACGTAGTGGTGCCCGTTGCGCTCGACGTGCGCGAGCCCGAGCAGATTGGCGAGCGCCAGGTCCTGCTGCAGCGCGAGGCCCGGCTGCACGGTGAGGTCCTCGGCGCTCATGAAATAGCGCGCGCCGCCCTCTTCGCGGTTCCAGGTCGCGCAGCGCGCCCGGTTGATGATCGACTTGTACAGGCCCTTGCAGGTCTTGGACGACACGCCCGCGTAGCCGAGCGCGCGCGCACGCGGGAACGCCTCGAGCGAGTCGTCCGATTCGTCGATGATGAGCGGGACCTCGGCCGCGAGCCGCGTGACGTCGCGCGCGAGCGCGTTCGCGCGCTTGATCGGCTGCTCGATGAAGAGCACGCTGGAAGCGAGCCGCGCGAGCCGGGGCTCGGCGTTCATCCGGCGCCACAGCTCGGCGATGCCCGGAACGTCGTCGTACTGCTCGTTGCCGTCGAGCGTGGCATGGTACGGTCCGTCGATGCGCTCGAGCACGGAAGCGATCGCCCCCAGGCGCTCGAGGTCCGCCGCCGTGTCGCCCGCGAGCTTCAGCTTGAAGTAGCGCTGGCCGTAGCGCTCGAGCACCTCTTCGAGCGTCTGCGGCAGGCCGTCGCCGATCCGCTCGGCGACGTCGACGGAGGTGATGGGATCGAGCAGGCCGACCGTGTGGCGCGCGGCGATCGAGGGCGCCGGTCTGAGCGCTCCGAGAAAGGCGTCCGCGTCGCAGCCCTCCAGCTCGATGCCCGCGGCGTTGCGGCGCTGCGCCTCGTAGAACGACGCCCCGAGCGCGCGGCACAGCGCATCGAGCAGCGCCCGGTCGATGAGCGCCGGCCCGAACCCGGCCACCAGCCCCGTGACGTAGTTCGCTCTGGAGTGCCCGAACGCGGTGTCGGCCGGCCCGGCCAGGTAAGCCTTGCGCGCTTGCGCGAGCGAAGCGCGCAGCTGACCGAAATTGTCCTCGTTCGTGTGCGCCGGATCCTTGTCGAACCACTTGGGCGCGAGCAGCTCGGCGGCCGCGCCTTCGGCCTCGCGCCCGTCCGCGAGCCGGATGCGCGCGCGCACGAACGCCTGCGGCGCCCCGGCGAGCGTGACCACCCCGAAGCGAAACGGCATGCGCAGCCGCACGTCGCGCTCGTACAGTCCGATTTCCCGGACCGCGAAGCGCGGCGCGCTCATCCGGGCGAGAGTGCCTCGAGGATGCCGCGTATGTAGCCGACGGCGCGCGCCGCGGCACCCGGGCCGTCGGGCACGTAGTCGAACGGCTCGACGGCGACGTCGCCCGCATAGCCGTTGCGCATCAGCGCCGCGAACAGCGGCGCGAAGCGCTGCTCGCCCTGGCCCGGCCCGCGGCGGTTGCGGTCGTTCACCTGCACGTGAGCGATGATCCCCTCGGGCAGCCATCGATCGACGAGCGCGGGCAGCGGCTCGCGCTCGCTGCGGCCGGCGGCGCTGCAGTCGAGCATCGAACGAAGCGCCGGGCTGCCGACGCGGCGCACGATCGCGGCGGCCTCGGCGAGCGTGTTGATGACGGGAGTCGCGTCGGCGGCGAGCGGCTCGACGCAGTAGGTCACGCCGGCCTTGGCGGCGCGCGCGGCGGCGGCGGCGAAGCATTCGATGGCGCGCTCGAGCGCCGCCTCGCGCGTGTCGCCCGCCTCGACGCGCCGCTGCTGCGGCGAGCCATGCACCAGGTACTTGCCGCCCAGTTCAGCGCACAGGTCGATGAGCGCCAGGATCGTGTCCAGGGTGCGCTGCCGTACCGCCGCGTCGCGCGCCGTGATCGAAAGGCCGGCGGGCTTCACCAGCAGCCAGTGCAGGCCGGTGATCGCGATGCCGGCATCGCCCGCGGCCGCGCGCGCGGCGGCGATCTGCGCAGCGCCGATGCGCTGCGGCTCCTCCGAGAGCGTGTAGGGCGCGACCTCCAGGCCGTCGTAGCCGAGCTTGGCGGCGTACGCGCACTGCGCCGGGAATGGCATCGGTGCGATGACTTCGTTGCACAGGGCGATGCGCATCGTGCTAGGCCGCGAAGTCGTCCGCCTCGCGCGCCTCGACCGCCTGCGCGAGCCGCTCGAGCCGGCGGTCGCGGATCCCCAGCTCGCGCAGATGCCGCACGGTGTCCAGCAGGTAGTCGCGGCAGCGCCCGAGCGGCCCCGCGCCGCTCGCCAGATAGCCGACGATCGCTCCGGGTTCGAGCCCGCGCACGTAGCGCTCGTGGCCGCGATTCGCCGCGAACGCGACCGCGCGCTCGACTCCTTCGGCCGTGTGCGCGCTCACCCACACCGGCCGATAGGCCATCGTAAGCATCTCGCGCCGCCAGATCACGTCGAGCTCGGAACGGACCTTGTCGCGGTGCAGGCGGTAAGCGACCCCGTGGCAGCTGCCGCCCGTCTCCAGCGCGAGCATCAGTCCGGGACGCGCCGGGCTGCCGCGCCCGGCCCGCGCCCACAGGCAGAACTGCCGGTGGTAGCCGTGCACCCGCGCCGCTCGCCGTTCGGCGTAGTGGAACGCCGGGTTCCACATGAGCGAGCCGTAGCCGAATACCCAGACGCGCTCGCGGCGCGGCGCCGCGGAGACGATCTCGTCGATCTGGTGCGCGCGCTCCTCGGGGGTCATGAAGCGCGTATGCGAGCCGAGCAGCTCGCGCGCCGAAGCCATCAGCTCGCCGCTGAGGATCGACTCGCGCGTGATCTTGAGGCTCGCCATGCGACACCGCAATCATAGCTCGCCGCGCCTCCGCTTGCGGAGCCCAGTACGCCGAAGTTGGCTCCGCGCGTCGCGTCAGCGAACCTCGTTCAACCCGAGCCGCGCATCAGGCCGGCATCGGAAGCGAACGCCGCTGACACGACCAACATGAGATACGAGCCCTGACGCAGAGGAACGATGCTCGCGCGGCCTTCTCCGATCAGCTCCTCGAGTTCCGAGACGAGGTAGTCGAATTCGTCGGCGAGCGCCTCGAGCAGCTTGGCCAGTCCGCCCGCGCGATAGCCCTCCTCGCGTATCTCCGGCCTGTAGTCGGGCCAGGCTACGACGTCCGGGTTGACGCGAAGCGCGACGATCTGCACCGGCACCGGTCCGATGCGTGCTCTGCCGGTGAGCAAAATTGAGGGATCTTCTGCAGGGCCGCATTCCACGAGCGCCTCCGGCCATTGCCATTGCAGGTCTCGCATCTCCATCACAGCCTCCTTCCGGCTTCCCGCCCCTCAAGCCATCGCGTTCATTCCCATGTCGGGTAGACCTT
>JBLMWT010000183.1:0-6146 GCA_050257375.1 Sphingomonadaceae bacterium | reverse complement strand
CACCAGGCCGGCGGCGATCGCTTCGGCGGCGGCAGCGGTCTGCGCGGCAACGACCAGGTGCCCGAAGGCGTCGGCCGCTACGGCGCAGGATTCGACGCGCTGAGCGCACCCGACCAGGGTCGCTTCAGGTACTGGGGCGGATGGTCGCTGCCCGAGGACGTCACCGGGACGCTGACCACCTACTCAGCAACGAGTCCGACCACGAGCGAATCGATTCCCGGACCGGGTAGCGGCCCGTCCGTCAACGCGCGCAGCTCGCTCGACGCGCCTTCGCGATGCGAAGGCGTCGGCGGCGGGATGCCGGCTGCTCAGCAGTTCAGCGGCGGCAATCTGCTGCGCCTTAACGCAGCGCGCGGCATGGTCGATCCGGCGTTCGCCGCGAGCGGCAAGGTCGGCTCGCCCTACCTCATGGGCAACTTGCAGAGCGAGCTCGTCAAGGCCAGGCCAAACGCCGAGCTTGCGGGCACGTACCTCGGGCTGGTCGCCAAGGTTCCCGTCACGGCCGCGACCGTGAAGAGCATCGGCTCACAACTGTGCGCGGTTGTGAGCGACGCGCAGGCGCAGGAGATCGCGCAGGTAGCCGAACAGCAGCGTTTGGCGCTCATTTCGGCCGCGCCCGCGGGCGGAGGAGCCGGCCATGGCAAGGCGCAATGATTACGCGCTAAAGGTTGCCTTCGCCGCTATCGCGTTGAGTTCTGCGGCGTGGGCCCTGGATACCAGCGCCCAGGGGCGCAGTAACGGCGGCACCCCACAAGTCGGCGGCGCCGCGTCCAACTCGAACAAAGGCGGCGCGGGCGGCGTCAGCAACCCGAGTCCCGGTGGTGAACCCGCGGCGACCGGCGCTCCGGAGCACAGTGCGGGGCCGCAAGGCACCGAGCAATCGCGCCCGGGCTATCTCGGAGGCCGAACGACCGGCAGCGTGACGCCGCCGCCTCCCCCGCCGCCCCCGGGAACGGTGACGCCGACCTCGACGCTCGCCGACTACACTGCGGCGCAATTCGGAAAGTGCGCCTACGGCGCGCACCCGGATCCGCGCTCGCGTCTGAGCGGCGACAACGTCGGCCGGATCGACATCGTCGCGGGCTACCTCGCCCAAGGCGCTCAAACGAGCGGTGCGACCGCTCGCTACCTACTCGCGGATCTGCAAGAGGAGCTGGAAAAGCCTCAACCGGACGCGACGCTCGCGGGCACCTACCTCGGCCTCGCGTCCGCGATGCCGGTCACGCCCGCGCTCGCAGCAGACGTTGGCGCTTCGCTTTGCACGCCGCTGTCCGACGGGGAAGCGCAGGCGATCGCGGCGATCGCCGAAACGCAACGCCGCAAGCTCTCCGAAAACCACTGAACCTCGAAAGGATCGTCATGAGGAAAGAATCGCTTCGAATCCGTCCTGTGCTGATCGCGGCCGCAATTTCGCTGGCGAGCGCGCTCGGCATCGCGCAAGCGCAGCAACAGCAGCAGATCTACGGCAGCCAGCTGATGACGCAGCAAGAGCGCAACGAGTATCGCGAGCGAATGCAAAACGCGAAGACCGAGCAGGAACGCGAGCGGCTGCGCCTCGAGCACCACGAGCAGATGCAGGCGCGCGCGCGCGAGCGCGGCGTCACGCTGCCCGACCAGCCGCCCGCCGGCAAAGGCTACGGTTCCGGTCCGGGCTACGGCCCCGGCCCGGGCTATGGGCCCGGCGGCGGTGGCGGAGGCGGCCGCGGACGCTGAGCCGGCGCGCTAGACTCCGTGCCTGCCGGAAGCTTCCGGTGCACGGAGACACGCGATGACGGACAAGCCGCGCCGGCCGGTCAAGGCCTACACCAACCGTTTCTTTCTGAAGAGCAAGGATGCGCGCGCGCTGCGCATCCTCGCCGAGTATCTCGAGCCGCTCAGCCGCTTCGAGCATCACCGCGTAGACGACACCATCGTGTTCATGGGCTCGGCGCGCATCAGGCCGCGCGAGCAGGCGGAGGCCGCGCTGCGCCAGGCGCAGCTCGGCGAAGGCGATCCGGAGCGCGCGCGCGCCGAACTCGAGATGTCGCAATACTACGAGGCCGCGCGCGAGCTCGCGTTTCGCATCACCGAGTGGTCCAAGGCGCTCGACTCGAGCGAGCGCCGCTTCGTCGTATGCACCGGCGGCGGCCCCGGCATCATGGAAGCCGCCAACCGCGGCGCCGCCGAGGCGCGTGGCATGAACGTCGGGCTCACGATCTCGATTCCAGTCGAGGAGTTCGACAACCCCTACGTCACGCGCGAGCTTGCGTTTCACTTTCACTACTTCTTCATGCGCAAGTTCTGGTTCGCCTACCTGGCGAAGGCGGTGATCGTCTTCCCGGGGGGATTCGGCACGCTCGACGAGCTGTTCGAGCTACTCACGCTCGTGCAGACGAAGAAGATGACCAAGCCGATGCCGATCGTCCTGTTCGGCACGAAATTCTGGCGTCAGGTAATCGACTTCGACGCGCTCGTGCGCAATGGCACGATCAGCGCGCCCGACGTCAACCTCGTGTATCGCACCGACTCGGTGGACGAGGCCTTCGCGTGGATCACCGGGCGCTTGAGCGAATTCGCGGTAGACCGGCCGGGGCCGATGCTCTAACCTGAGGCATGGGCCCCCGGGACGCACCTCCGGACCAGGCGCAGACCGCGCGCCGCCGCGAGCGGCTCGCGCGCGAGGTCGGCGTCGTGCTCGCAGTCAAGCTCGCTGCGCTCGCCCTCCTCTGGTTCGCGTTCTTCCGCGCGCCGCCGCCCGCCGATCCGCAGCGGCTGTTCGCGCCGGCCCAGACGACGACACAGGAGTCCGAGCGATGATCGACCAGACCGTGGTTGCACTGTCGCGCCTGCAGTTCGCCGCGACCGCGATGTATCACTTCCTGTTCGTGCCCCTGACCCTCGGGCTGTCGTTCCTCCTCGCGATCATGGAGTCGGTCTACGTCATGACCGGACGCGAGCTCTACAAGGACATGACGCGCTACTGGGGCAAGCTGTTCGGCATCAATTTCGCCATGGGCGTGGCGACCGGCATCACGATGGAGTTCCAGTTCGGCACCAACTGGGCCTACTACGCGCACTACGTCGGCGACATCTTCGGCGCGCCGCTCGCGATAGAAGGCCTGATGGCGTTCTTCCTGGAGTCGACCTTCGTGGGGCTGTTCTTCTTCGGCTGGAACAAGCTCACCAAGGTGCAGCACCTGGCGGCGACCTGGCTCGTGGCGATCGGCTCGAGCCTCTCGGCGCTGTGGATCCTGATCGCCAACGGCTGGATGCAGAACCCTGTGGGCGCGCACTTCAACCCAGAGACCATGCGCATGGAGCTCACGAGCTTCGGCGCGCTGTTCTTCAACCCGGTCGCCCAGGTGAAGTTCGTGCACACCGTGGCCGCAGGCTATGTCACCGGCTCGCTGTTCGTGCTCGGCATCAGCGCGTGGTACCTGCTGCGGCGGCGCGACCTCGCCTTCGCGCGCCGCTCCTTCGCGGTGGCCGCCGGCTTCGGGTTGGCGTCGGTGCTCTCGGTGATCGTGCTCGGCGACGAATCCGGCTACACGCTCGGCGACGTGCAGAAAGTGAAGCTGGCGGCCATCGAGGCCGAGTGGGACACCGCCCCGCCGCCCGCGCCGTTCACGCTCGTCGGCATCCCCGACCAGCAGAAGATGGAAACGCACGCGGCGCTGCGCATTCCCTGGTTGCTCGGGCTGATCGCCACACGCTCGACGGACGAGCCGGTCACCGGCCTCAAGGACCTGATCGCTGAGCACGCGACGCGCATCCGCTCCGGGATCATCGCCTACAGCGCGCTCGCCAGGATGCGCGCAGGCGACGCGGACACGGCGACGCGCGGGCTCTTCGCGGCGCACAGCAAGGACCTCGGGTACGCGCTGCTGCTCAAGCGCTACACCGACGACGTCGCGGGCGCGAGCGACGCGTTGATCGAGCGCGCGGCGCGCGACAGCATTCCGCGCGTCGCGCCTCTGTTCTGGTCGTTCCGGCTGATGGTGGCGCTCGGGTTCTGGATGCTGTTCCTGTTCGCCGCGGCCTTCTACTACTGCGCGACGCGCCAGGCCGAGCGCAAGACCTGGCTGCTGCGCGCGGCGCTCTGGTCGCTGCCCGCACCGTGGCTCGCGGCCGAGCTCGGCTGGTTCGTTGCCGATTACGGCCGCCAGCCCTGGTCGATCGGCGAGGTGCTGCCGACGGCGCTCTCGGCATCGAGCCTGAGCCTCACGGACGTGGCGCTGTCGCTCGGCGGCTTCGTGCTGTTCTACACGGCACTGCTGGTCGCCGACCTGTACCTCATCGTCAAGTACGCGCGCCTGGGGCCCTCGAGCCTCGGGACCGGACGCTATCACTTCGAGGGAGCACGGGCATGATCTTCGATTACGAGACGCTCAAGCTCATCTGGTGGCTGTTCGTCGGCGTGCTGCTCATCGGCTTCGCGCTCACCGACGGATTCGACCTCGGCACGGCCGCGCTGCTCTGGTTCACCGCGCGGAGCGACGACGAGCGGCGCGTGGTGCTGAACGCCATCGGCCCGATCTGGGAAGGCAACCAGGTGTGGTTCATCACCGCCGGCGGCGCGCTGTTCGCCGCCTGGCCGCTCGTGTACGCGGCGGCCTTCTCCGGGTTCTACTTCGCACTGCTGCTCGTGCTGCTCGCCCTGATCCTGCGGCCGGTGGGTTTCGACTTTCGCAGCAAGCTGCCGCATCCGCGCTGGCGCGGCCTGTGGGACGCCGGGCTGATCGTGAGCGGCGCGGTGCCGGCGCTCGTTTTCGGGGTGGCGTTCGGCAACCTGTTCCTCGGCGTGCCGTTTCACTACGACGACACGCTGCGGCCGTTCTACACGGGTAGCTTCTGGGCCCTGCTCAATCCTTTCGCGCTGCTCTCTGGCGTCGTGAGCCTGTCGACGCTTGCGCTGCATGGCGCGCTCTATACGCAACTGCGCACGGAGGCGCCGATCGCCGAGCGCGCGCGGCGCGCCGCGCTCGTGGCGGGCGCCGTCTACGTCGTTGCCTTCGCCGCCGCGGGGCTGTGGCTCGCGACCGGGATCGAAGGCTATCGGCTCGCGTCCATGCCGGACGCCAACGGCATCGTGACGCCGCTCACGCAGACCGTCGAGCGCTCCGCCGCAGGCTGGCTCGCGAACTACGGCGCGCACCGATGGATGTGGCTCGCGCCGCTCGCAGGGTTCGTTGGCGCCTCGCTCGCAATGCTCTTCGGCGCCGCGCGCAAGCCCGGTGCCGGCATCGTCGCGAGCGGCCTCGCGCTGGCCGGCACCATCCTCACCGCGGGCCTCGCGCTTTTTCCGTTCGTGCTGCCCTCCTCCAGCGAGCCGGGGCAGAGCCTGACGCTATGGAACGCGACCTCGAGCCGCTGGACGCTGCAGGTGATGTTCTGGGCGGTGGTCGTGTTCCTGCCGATCGTGCTCGCCTACACGACGTGGGCGTACCGCAAGCTGCGCGGCAAGGTCACGACCGAGTCGGTCCGCGAGCAGGGCTCGTCGGCCTACTGAACGAGGGGGACGAAGCATGTGGTACTTCACCTGGATTCTCGGCGTGTTGCTCGCCTGCGCATTCGGCATCGTGAACGTGATGTGGCTCGAGTCCGAGCGCAGCCTGGGCGACGAGGAACGCAACGACGGCAGGCCTCCGGCCGACCGCCGCTCGACCTAGCGGCCCGAGCGGCGCGAGCGCGCCGCTCGGGCGCGCACCAGGAGCACCGGCACCGGCGTCTCGCGCAGCACCTGCTCGGCATCGCTTCCCATGACCAGGCGCCTTACTCCGCGCCGCCCATGCGTGCCCATCACGATCAGGTCCGCCTTCCACTTCTTCGCCTCGGCGACAATCGCGTCCGCGGCCGGGCCCGCCAGGGTTTCGACGAGCACGGTGCGCGCCTGCACGCCGCTCTTGCGCGCGAGCGACGCGGCCCTTGCGAGAATCTTGCGGCCCGCCTCGCGCAGGGACGCGAAGACCTCGTCGGGCAGCGCCATGCCCTCGGCGGCCGCGGCGATGAAGAGCTCGTCGACCGCGTGGAACAGGCACAGCCTGGCGCCATCCCGTTTCGCGAGGCGCAAGGCCTCCTTCAGCCCGAGGTTCGAGGTGCTGCTGCCGTCTACTGGCACGAAGATGCGCTTGTACATGCTTTGCCCCCCTTTCCAAGATGCGCCCATT
>JBLMWT010000182.1:0-10834 GCA_050257375.1 Sphingomonadaceae bacterium | reverse complement strand
ATGTCGGTGAGCAGCAGGCCCAGGATGTAGAGCACCGAGCCGATGAACACCATCGAGCGCACGACCGCGAAATCCTGCGCCTGGATCGCGTCGATCGTGTAGCCGCCCAGCCCGGGGATGCCGAAGAAGGACTCGGTCAGGAGGCTCCCCATGAACAGCAGCGGTATCACCGCCACGCAACCCGTCAGGATCGGGATGAGCGCGTTTTTCAGTACGTGGCGGAACATCACCGCCGTCTCGGGAAGCCCCTTGGCGCGTGCGGTGCGCACGTAGTCCTTGCCCATCTCCTCGAGGAACAACGTGCGGTACCAGCGGCTGCCCGAGCCGATGCCGCTCGCCACGCCGATGATCACCGGCAGCACGAGGAACTTGACCGCGTTCAGGCCGTGGTCGTACCCCGAGATGGGCACGAGGTGCAGGAGCTTGGACACGAGATACTGGCCACCGATGATGTAGAACAGGGTCGAAATCGACATCATGGCGACGCACAGCACCACGCCGCCGAGATCGAGATAGGTGGCGCGGAAGAAGGCCATCAGCAGCGCGAACGTGACGTTCACCAGCAGCCCGACCAGGAACACCGGAACCGCGATCGCCAGGCTCGGCCACATGCGCTTGCGGAGCTCCGCCGCGATATTGCGCCCGTCCTCGGCGGCGCCGAAATCGAACGCGAACAGGCGCAGCGACTTGCTGTAGAAGACGGTGTCGGTGAGCTTGGCCGCGCCCACTGCCTGCGAGTTCCACACGAGCGGCTTGTCGTAGCCATAGTCGGCCTTCCAGCGCTCGATCGCCTCGGGCGTAACGCGCTTGGTGCCGAGCTGCATGCGCGCCATGTCGTCCGGCGTGTTGACCACGAAGAACAGCGTGAAGGTGATGAGGTTGACCCCGATCAGGATCGGGATCGCGTACAGCAGCCGGCGAAGGACGTAGCCGAGCATGCTAGGCAGTCGGACGCGCCGCCGCGCGCTCTCGGCGGCGATAGGCGAGCACCGCGGGCAGGGCCGCGGCGACCAAGGCGAGCAGCGCCAGGCCGAGCGGCCAGAGCACCGGCTGGTTCCACTCGCGCCGCAGCGCGGCGCGCTTGGCGGGGTCCAGGCGCAGGTACTTGAGGTTGTTGCGCGCCATCGTGTTCGGCTTCAGGTTCGATAGCCACGAGTGGTACAGCAGGTAATCCTTGGGATAGAAGCCCCACACCCAGGGCGCGTCACGCTGCAGGATCTCGACCATGCGGTCGATGATGCGCTGGCGCTCGGGGGAGTTTTGCATGTCTTTCATTTCGCGGAACAGCGCGTCGAACCGGGGATTGTCGTAGTTCGCGGAGTTCTCGCCGTGGTACTTGACGCGCCCCTGAGGTCCGTAGAGCAGGAACATGAAGTTCTCAGGATCGGGGTAGTCGGCATTCCAGCCCAGGATGAAGATCTGCTCGCTGCCCTTGCGCAGCTTCTCGCGGAAGCGGTTCCAGTCGGTCTCGCGCACCTCGAGCTGGATCGATAGATGGGCGAACTGCTTGCGCCACCAGTCCAGGCGCGCCTTGTCGCCCGGCCCGCGCGCCACGGTGTCCAGGTACAGCACCAGCGGCTTGCCGGTCTGCGCGTCGCGCCCGTCCGGATAGCCCGCCTCGGCGAGCAGCTTTTTCGCGTCGGCGATCGGCCGACGGTGGGCCGCGCCGTCGCGCCAGACGTGCGTCACGGGGTCGATCCCCGCCTCGCCCTCGCGCGCGCCGAAGATCCCCGGAGGCAGAGGCCCGTTCGCGACGACGCCGCGCCCGTTGGCGAAGATCGACAGGAACTCCTCCATGTCGACCGCAATCGAGATCGCCTGCCGCAGCTTCCTCGCACGCTCCGCGGCCGCACCGCCCTGCTCGCCGCCGACCACGGGGTCGAGCCAGTTGAAGCCGGCGTAGATGACGGTGGTGGCCACCGAGGTGCTGAGGCGGATGCCTTGCCCCTCCATCTCGGAAGTGAGCGTCGCATCCCCCGCGGTGGAGACCTGCACCGCCTGGTCGAAATTGTCCGAGGCGATCGCCGAGCTGTCGTAATACCCCTGCAGGAACTTGTTCCAGTAGGGAATGCTCTCCTTTTCGCGGCTGTACACCGCACGGTCGATGAACGGCATCGCCTTGCCCGCGTCGGCGAGCAGGCCGGCGGCGCGGTCGCCGGGCGCGCCGTGCGCGGGGTACGGCTCGCCGCGGAAGTTGGGATTGCGCTCGAGCACGATGCGCGAGTTCGGGTTGTACTCGGTCAGCATGTACGGCCCGGTGCCCACCGGCCACCAGTCGAGTGTGAAATTCTTCTCCGCCATGCCCGACTGGCTGAAGAACTTGTCCGCCTCCCAGGGCATCGGCGCGAAGAACGGCATCGCCAGCCAGTACAGGAACTGGGGATAGCGCCCCTTCAATTTCACGCGGAAGGTGTGCGCGTCGACGCGCTCGACGCCCGTCAGCGGCTCGTCGCGCAGGTCGAGCCATTGCGCGCCCCGCTCCTCCTTCATCATCGCTTCGTTGCGCTTGCGCAGCCGCTCGGCGAGATCGCCCAGGCCGACGATGTATTCCGACATCAGGCCGTAGATCGGCGAGTGCAGCCGCGGTGAAGCGAGGCGCTTGATCTCGTAGATGTAATCGTCGGCGGTGAGCTCGCGCGTGCCGCGCGCGGGCAGCGCGTAGGGACTCGCCAGCCCCGCGATGCGCCGGCGCGACAGCGACTGGTAGAGAAATGCGCCCGCGGCGTCGCGTGCGAACGCCGGATGCGGCTGGAACAGGATGCCCGGCTTGATGCGCACTTCGTACACGCTGTAGGCGAGCGCTGGACTGGACTGGGGCACTGAGTTGCCCTGCGCGTCCTCGTAGCTCACGCGCGGCATCTCGGCCGCGGTGAGCGGCACCAGGCGATACGGCCGCTCGAGATACTGGTACTGCAGGGGCGGCTCGTACACCTGCTGCGTGAAGCGCCCCTCGTCCTCCGAGTACGACACGGCCGGGTCGAGGTGCTTGGGGCGCTCGACGAAGGCGGAATAGTAGATGTTCTTGGCGGCGTCGGCCGCCGGATAGGGGTCGTTCCAGACCCTGTCGCAGCCCGTGGCGAGCAACAGGGCCGCCAGGCCGGCGGTGAATCGCAGAAACCCCCTCATGGCGGAAGTGTAGCGGATGGGATCGCGGGTGCCTTCGCTATAATCGCGGACCTGACACGGACGCACTGGACACATGCCTCTCCTCGCCGGCAAGAAAATCCTCGTCACCGGCCTGCTCAGCAACCGCTCGATCGCGTACGGCATCGCCGCCGCGGCGCGACGCGAGGGAGCCGAGCTCGCCTTCAGCTACGCCGGCGGCGAGCGCTTCCGCGAGCGCGTCGGCGAGCTGGCGCGCGACTTCGGCTCGGAGCTGGTGCTGCCCTGCGACGTGACGAGCGACCAGGAGATCGAGGCGCTGTTCGCGCAGCTCGGCGCCCGCTGGGACGGCCTGGACGGACTGGTGCACGCCATCGCCTTCGCACCGCGCGAGGCGATCGCCGGCGAGCTGCTCGACGGGCTGTCGCGCGAGGCCTTCCGCCAGGCCCACGACGTCTCGGCCTACAGCTTCCCCGCGCTCGCCAAGGCTGCGCTGCCGCTCATGCGCGGACGTCGCGCCGCCCTGCTCACGCTGAGCTACCTCGGCGCCGAGCGGGTGGTGCCGCACTACAACGTCATGGGGCTCGCCAAGGCGAGCCTCGAGGCCTCGGTGCGCTACCTCGCCGCCAACCTGGGAGGCCAGGGCATTCGCGTAAACGGCATCTCGGCGGGTCCGATCAAGACCCTCGCCGCGAGCGGCATCGCGGGCTTTTCCAAGATTCTGAAGTTCGTCGAGCAGCATGCGCCCCTCAGGCGCAACGTCACCATCGAAGACGTCGGCAACGCCGCGGCGTTCCTGCTGTCGGATCTCGCGGCCGGCATCACCGGCGAGGTCGTGTACGTCGACGCGGGCTTCAACAGCGTCGTCGGCGGCATGGCCGGCGAGTAAGCGCGCTTACTGCTGCTGGGGCAGCAGCAGTTTCTCGTTGATCGAGATGTCCGTGTCGGCGCGCAGGCTCTTCAGGTAGGAGGTGAAGTCCGTCGCGCCCTCCATGCGCTCGACGCGCTCGAGGTCGGTACGCTGCTGCGCTTCGCTCGCCTGCGGCGGCTCGGTCACCTTGGAGATGCGGTAGATCGCATACCCCTGATCGCCGGCCTGTGCGCCGACGTAGGCCGGCAGCTTCGATACGTTTGCCGACACGATCAGGCGCACGGTGTCCTCGGACAGTCCGCCGGGCGCGCTGCGCGACACTTCGTGCGCGGCGCCCCACTTCAGCCCAGCATCCCCGCCCTTGCGCAGCTCGGCGAGGAGCGCCTCGCCCTCCTTGGCCGCGAGCGCGGCGGCCGCGCTGCGGCGCAGCTGCTGCTCGATCTGCGCCTTGACGTCCTCGTACTTGCGCACCGATGCCGCCTGGTGCTCGAGCACGCGCGCGGCCACCAGCGTGTCGTCGCCGACGTCCATCGCGTCGGTGTTGTGCTTGTTGCGGATCGCGTCGTCGGAGAACAGCGCGGCGAGCATGCGCTTGTTGTTGAGCGGCGCGGGCGCGTCGCTGCGATCGATCCAGTCCGTCGTCTGCAGCTGCAGCTTGTAGCGCTTGGCCGCCGGCTCCAGGCTGTCGGACTGCTCGTACACCATGTTGGTGAAGCCGTCGGCGTCGTGGTCGAACAGCTGCGCGCCCTTCTGCTTCTGCAGCTCGGCCACCAGCTGCGCGCGCACGTCGGCGAGCGGCCGCACCTTGGCGGGCACGATGCCAGTGAGCTCGATGATGTGGTAGCCGAAGTCGGACTTGACCAAGCCGCTGATGTCGCCCACCTTCTTCAGGCTGAAAGCGGCGTCCTCGAACGGCTTGACCATCATGCCGCGACCGAACAGGCCGAGGTCGCCGCCCTTCTGCGCCGAGCCCGGGTCCTGCGAGTACTTCTTCGCCAGCTCGGCGAAACGCTGCGGCGACTTGCGCACCTCCGCGAGAATCTCCTCGGCTTTCTTGCGCGCAGCTTCGCGCTGCGCTTCGGTCGCGTTCTGCGGCACGGTGATCAGGATGTGGCTCGCGCGCCGCTGCTCGGGGACCTGGTACTGGCTGGCGCGCGCGTCGTACAGCTTCTGCACCTCGGCGTCGGTCACCGGCTGGTCGCGTCCGAGCGCCGCGGCCGACAGCACGACGTACTGCGCGCGCACGCGCTCTGGCACGCGGAACTCCTGCTGATGCGTGTCGTAATAGGCCTTCGCCTGCGCGTCGCTCACCTTCACCTGGTCGAGAAACTTGTCGGCCGGCACGAGCGCCTCGGACACTTCCCGCTTTTCCTGCGCGAGTCGCGCAAGCTGGGCGGCGACCGAGCGCGGCGGTATCGCCGTTCCGCTCACGGCGCTCACCAGCTGCTCGCGCGCCAGCTCGAAGCGCAGCTGCGACTCGTACTGCTCCGGCGTGAGCGGCGGATTCTGCGCGCGCAGCAGCGCCTCGTAGGTCGCCTTCGAGAACCTGCCGTTCTCCTGGAACGCCGCGGTCGATGCGATCACGTCGCGCAGCACGTCGTCCGACACCAGCAGGCGGCTGCGCAGCGCGGCCTCGCCGATCAGGCGCTGGTCGATCATGCTGTCGAGCAGGGCGCGTCGCGCCGCAGGAGTGTCGACGGTGCTCGAATCGAAGCCCGCGCCGAACATCTGCCGCAGACGCTCGATGCGGCGATCCAGTTCGCTGTTGAACTCCCGCTGCGAGATCGACTGACCGCCGACCTTCGCCACCGAGTCGCTCGGTCCGCGCGTGCGCGTGTAGGACTCGATCCCCCACACCGCGAACGTGAGCACCAGCAGGCCGAGAATCGCCTGCATCAGGAATTTGTGCTTGTGAACGAAATCGAACATGGTCCAAGCCGAAGCGAAAAGGGCGAACCTTCGTTCGCCCTTTCAGGATATCTGGCGGAGCGGACGGGACTCGAACCCGCGACCCCCGGCGTGACAGGCCGGTATTCTAACCAACTGAACTACCGCTCCATCCCTGGTGGGTGCTGACGGGATCGAACCGCCGACATTCGCCGTGTAAGAGCGACGCTCTACCAGCTGAGCTAAGCACCCCGAACTTCAAGGGGGCGCTAGTTTATCGCGTCCTTGAGCGCCTTGCCAGATCGGAACTTGGGCACGCGCGCCGCGCCGATCTTGAGTTCCTCGCCCGTGCGCGGGTTGCGCCCGGTGCGCGCGGCGCGCTCGCTCACATAGAAGCTGCCGAAGCCGACCAGCGTCACCATGTCGCCCTTCCTGAGGCTCGACTTGATCGCTCCGACCATGGCGTCCACGGCGCGCTCGGCGGCCGACTTGGATATTTCCGCGGCCTGCGCGATGTGCTCGATCATTTCCGCCTTGTTCACGTGGCCCTCCTTCGTTCAATGCGTCGTCGTCAGGCTGGACCCGGTGCTGTCGTCGCCGGAGGCCGGCAGCGGAGCGACCTCGTCCGGCTCGGGCAGCGGCTCCGGCCTGCGTTCCAGCGCGATTTCGAGCACCTTGTCGATCCAGCGCACCGGCGTGATCTCCAGGCGGTTCTTGATGTTCTCGGGGATGTCCGCCAGATCCTTGACGTTCTCCTCCGGGATCAGCACCGTCTTGATGCCGCCGCGGTGAGCCGCGAGCAGCTTTTCCTTCAGGCCGCCGATCGGCAGCACTTCGCCGCGCAGCGTGATCTCGCCGGTCATCGCCACGTCCGCGCGCACGGGAATGCCGGTCAGCACCGAGACCATGGCCGTGACGATGCCGATGCCCGCGCTCGGGCCGTCCTTGGGCGTCGCACCCTCGGGCAGGTGGATGTGGATGTCGTTCTTCTGGTAGAAGTCTTCCTTCACGCCGAGCTTGCGCGAGCGGCTGCGCACCACCGACAGCGCAGCCTGGATCGACTCCTGCATCACGTCGCCCAGCTTCCCGGTGGTGATCGTCTTGCCCTTGCCCGGGACGACCACCGTCTCGATGGTGAGCAGCTCGCCCCCCACTTCCGTCCAGGCGAGGCCGGTGACCTGTCCCACCTGATTCTGCTTCTCGGCCATGCCGAAGCTGTAGCGGCGCACGCCGAGGAACTTGTCCAGGTTGCGCGGCGTGACCAGGATCCGCTTGGGCTTTTCGCCGCCTTCCGTCTTGGCCGTCATCAGCTGCTTGACGGCCTTGCGGCAGATCTTCGAGATCTCGCGCTCGAGGCTGCGCACGCCCGCCTCGCGCGTGAAGTAGCGCACGATGTCGCGGATCGCCGCTTCGTTCACGGCGAGCTCGCCCTGCGCCAGCCCGTTGTTGGTCATCTGCTTGGGCAGCAGGTACTTCTGCGCGATGTTCAGCTTCTCGTCCTCGGTGTAGCCCGACAGCCGGATCACCTCCATGCGGTCGGCGAGCGCGGGCGGAATGTTCAGCGTATTCGCGGTTGCGACGAACATCACTTCCGACAGGTCGTACTCGACTTCGACGTAGTGATCCACGAAGGTGTGGTTCTGCTCCGGGTCGAGCACCTCGAGCAGCGCCGAGGAGGGATCCCCGCGCCAGTCCATGCCCATCTTGTCGACCTCGTCGAGCAGGAACAGCGGGTTCCTGACCCCGACCTTGGTCATGTTCTGCAGGATCTTGCCCGGCATCGACCCGATGTAGGTGCGGCGGTGGCCCCTGACCTCGGCCTCGTCGCGCACGCCGCCGAGCGACATGCGCACGAACTTGCGGTTGGTCGCCTTGGCGATCGACTGCCCGAGCGAGGTCTTGCCGACCCCGGGAGGGCCGACCAGGCACAGGATCGGCGCCTTCATCTTGTCGACCCGGCTCTGCACCGCCAGGTACTCGACGATGCGTTCCTTCACCTTCTCCAGACCGTAGTGATCCTTGTCCAGGATCTCCTGCGCGAGCTTGATATCGCGCGAGATCTTGGACTTCTTCTTCCAGGGCAGATTGACAAGCGTCTCGATGTAGTTGCGCACCACGGTGGCCTCGGCCGACATCGGAGACATGAGCTTCAACTTCTTCATCTCCGAATCGACCTTCTTGCGCGCGTCCTTCGGCATGTGCGCGCGTCGGATGCGTTTCTCCATTTCCTCGAGGTCGGCGCCCTCCTCGCCCTCGCCGAGCTCCTTCTGGATCGCCTTCACCTGCTCGTTCAGGTAGTACTCGCGCTGGCTCTTCTCCATCTGCCGCTTCACGCGGCCGCGGATGCGCTTCTCGACCTGCAGGATGTCGATCTCGGTCTCGAGCTGCGACATCAGGTGCTCCAGGCGCAGCTTTACGTCGAACATCTCGAGCACCTGCTGCTTCTGCTCGAGCTTGAGCGGCAGGTGCGCCGCGACCGTGTCGGCGAGCCGCCCGGGCTCGTCGATGCCCTGCAGGGAGGTGAGGATTTCCGGTGGGATCTTCTTGTTCAGCTTCACGTACTGATCGAAGGTCGAAAGCAGCGCGCGGCGCATCGCTTCGACTTCCGGCCCCGGCGCGCCTTCAAGGCCGACCGGCGCCGCATCCGCGACCCAGTGCGTCTTCAGGTCGGCGATATTGCGAATGTAGGCGCGGCTGCCGCCCTCGACCAGCACCTTCACCGTGCCGTCAGGAAGCTTGAGCATCTGAAGGATGCTCGACACGCAGCCGATCTGGTACATGTCCTCGGGGCCGGGATCGTCTTTGGCGGCGGACTTCTGCGCCACCAGCAGAATCGACTTGCCGGCCTCCATGGCCGTCTCCATCGCCTTGATCGACTTCGGCCGGCCGACGAACAGCGGGATCACCATGTGCGGGAACACGACGACGTCGCGCAGCGGCAGCAGCGGATACTGCAGGTTGTCGGTGACGGGGGATTCGGGTGCGTCGGGCATGTGCGGCCTCTGTCGCGGCGTGGAGATCTCGGCTAGATGAGGTCTTCCCGCGCCAAATCAATGACTAGA
Organism: Sphingomonadaceae bacterium; assembly: GCA_050257375.1. Lineage (GTDB taxonomy): Bacteria > Pseudomonadota > Gammaproteobacteria > Burkholderiales > SG8-39 > DAHVFK01. Next base: position 1,912 of record JBLMWT010000182.1, on the reverse strand, counting down.
TGACGGGAAAGCAGTGCTCGGTCAAGCCTACACGCAAGCCGCCCGACCGTCCAATTCCAATCTGTGACAGGCCGGCGCCGCGTTGGTTGCAGGCTAGCCGGCCGAGGTGCCGGCGACCTTGTGCTGGTCGGAGTAGATGAGCAGCGGCCGTCCGTCGGCCGTGATCATCGATTCGTCGACCACCACCTTGCTGACGTTGTCCAACGTCGGCAACTCGTACATCGTGTCGAGCAGGACGTTCTCGAGGATCGAGCGCAGCCCACGGGCGCCTGTCTTGCGCGCCAGTGCCTTCTTGGCGACCGCGTTCAGCGCCGCCGGGCGGATCTCCAGCTCGACGCCCTCCATCATGAACAGCCGCTGGTACTGCTTGACGAGCGCGTTCTTCGGCTCTGTCAGGATCTGGATGAGCGCGCTCTCGTCGAGCTCTTCCAGCGCCGCGACCACGGGCAGGCGGCCGACGAACTCCGGAATCAGGCCGTACTTGATCAGGTCCTCGGGCTCGACGCCTTTCAGGATGTCGTAGGTGGCCTTGGCGTTCTTCGGGCTGCGCACCTCGGCGCCGAAGCCGATGCCGGTCTTCTCGGTACGGTTGCGCACGATCCTTTCCAGGCCGTCGAACGCCCCGCCGCAGATGAACAGGATATTGGTCGTGTCGACCTGCACGAAGTCCTGGTTCGGGTGCTTGCGCCCGCCTTGCGGAGGGACGGACGCAATGGTGCCCTCTACCAATTTCAATAATGCTTGTTGAACCCCTTCACCGGAAACGTCGCGCGTGATCGAGGGGTTGTCGGACTTCCTCGAGATCTTGTCGATCTCGTCGATGTAGACGATGCCGCGCTTCGCCTTGTCGACGTCGTAGTCGCAGTTCTGCAGCAGTTTCTGGATGATGTTCTCGACGTCTTCGCCGACGTAGCCGGCCTCGGTCAGGGTCGTGGCATCCGCGATGACGAAAGGAACATTCAACAATCTGGCGAGGGTTTGCGCCAGCAGCGTCTTGCCGGACCCGGTCGGCCCGATCAGTAGGATGTTCGACTTGGCGAGCTCGACCTCGTCGTTCTTCGAGAGGTGCTTGAGCCGCTTGTAATGGTTGTATACCGCGACCGCCAGGATCCTCTTCGCCTGGTCCTGGCCGATCACGTACTGGTCGAGGATCGCGCGGATCTCGTGCGGCGTCGGTAGGTCGGACTTGGCGCCCTTGCCGGCCTTGTCGCCGGCGGTCTCCTCGCGAATGATGTCGTTGCACAGCTCGATGCACTCGTCGCAGATGAACACGGAAGGTCCTGCGATGAGCTTGCGCACCTCATGCTGGCTCTTGCCGCAGAAGGAGCAATACAACAGTTTCTCTGAGCCGGGCTTGTCGGACATGGGCACGGGGCGGTCCTGTCGGGTAATTGGGCGCTTGGGCTGAAGGGCTAGGCGGGCACCTCGGCGCGGCTGACCAGCAACTGATCGACCAGGCCATACTTGACCGCATCTTCCGCTCCGAAGAAGTTGTCGCGCTCGGTGTCGCGCTCGATGGTCTTGATCTCCTGACCGGTGTGTCGGGCCAGGATTTCGTTCAAGCGCTGGCGCAGGTACAGGATCTCCTTGGCGTGGATCTCGATGTCCGTCGCCTGGCCCTGGAAGCCGCCCATCGGCTGGTGGATCATCACGCGCGAGTTGGGCAGCGCGAAGCGCTTGCCCTTGGCGCCGGCCGCGAGCAGCAGCGCGCCCATGCTGGCCGCCTGCCCCACGCACAGCGTGCTCACGTCGGGCTTGATGAACTGCATGGTGTCGTAGATCGCCATGCCCGCCGTCACCGACCCGCCGGGCGAGTTGATGTAGAGGTAGATATCCTTGTCGGGATTCTCCGACTCGAGGAACAGCAGCTGCGCCACGATCAGGTTGGCCGTGATTTCCGTCACCGGCCCGA
>JBLMWT010000181.1:0-32919 GCA_050257375.1 Sphingomonadaceae bacterium | reverse complement strand
GCGAAGATGGCGCGCCAGGAGAAGTTCGACGAGATCGCGGACTGGTTCGAGACGCTGGCCAAGGCCGAGCGCTCGCACGCCAACCGCTTCCAGAAGGCGCTCGACGCGCTGCAGGACTGAGCGCGAAGGTCGCACGCGGGCGCGGGAGGGCGCGGCGCAGGCCGCACCTCCCGCTTTCGTTCGGAGAAGCAATATGACACGGATCGCGAAAGACTCCCTGCTTACGCTCGAGGACTACGCGCGCCAGCGCAAGGAGTTTCGTGCCAAGGTGATCGCTCACAAGAAGCTGCGCACGATCGCCCTCGGTCCGCATGTCACGCTGCAGTTCGAGGATGAGCTGACGATTCGCTACCAGATCCAGGAGATGCTGCGCATCGAGCGTATCTTCGAGGACGAGGGCATCCGCGACGAGCTGGACGCGTACAACCCGCTGATACCGGACGGCACCAATCTCAAGGCGACCATGATGATCGAGTATCCGGACCCGGTCGAGCGCCAGCGCATGCTTGCGCTCCTCAAGGGCGTCGAAGATCGCGTCTGGCTGCAGGTCGAAGGCTGCGAACGCGTTTACGCGATCGCGGACGAGGACCTCGAGCGAGAAAACGAGAGGAAGACTTCCTCGGTGCACTTTTTGCGCTTCGAGCTGAGCGACGAGATGCGCAAGGCGCTCAAGTACGGCGTCGCGCTCGCCATGGGCGTGGACCATCCCGAATATCGCGCGACGCTGGAGAGCGTGCCTTCGGAAATCCGGACGTCGTTGGCTGGCGATCTCCTCTAGGCGCGCGGTGCGCAGGGTCGTCCCTCTCGCTTTGTGCGCGCTGGTCGGCTGCGGCAGTGCGCCGCCCGCGCCGGTCAAGAGCGATTGGCAGATCGCGCAAGAAAAGCGCGACTGGCTCGAGCACGCCCCGGCGGCGCTGCCGCCCTATCCCGAAGCGGCTCACCTGCTCGAGTTCGACGTCGCCGCAGTGTCGCCGTTCCGCTTCTTCGTCGACGGGAGTTCGCTTAGCGTCGGATCCGACGGTGTCGTGCGCTACGTGCTTGTCGCGCGCAGTGCAAGCGGCGCGCAGAACGTGACCTACGAAGGAATCCGCTGCAGGGGCGCGACCTACCGGATATACGCCACGGGACGTCGCGACGGCACGTGGACCCAGGTGCGTGACGACGTCTGGCGTCCGATCGCGCACGAGTCGCGCGACTGGCGCCGCACCCTGAGCGACGACTACTTCTGTCCGAAGGGGACGCCGATTTCGACGGCCGCTGAGGGGATCGACGCGCTCAGGCGCGGCGGCAATCCCGCATCGGTGGGGAATTCGTCTCCCACCAGCGGTGACTAGATCAGCACCAGATTGTCGCGGTTGATGAGCTCGGGCTCGTCGACGTAGCCCAGGGTTGCCTCGATGTCGGCGGAAGGCCGGCGCATGATGAGCCGGGCTTCCGTGGCGGAATAGTTAACCAGACCGCGCGCTATTTCGTGGCCGTCGGGATCCACGCAGGCGACGACCTCGCCGCGCTCGAAGCCGCCGCTCACCCCCGTGACGCCGATCGGCAGAAGGCTCTTCCCATCGCGCAAGAGAGCCTTGACCGCGCCTGCGTCGAGCATCAGTCGCCCCGCGACGGCGAGGTGGTCGGCGAGCCATTGCTTGCGCGCCGCGAGCGGCACGGTCTTCGCGACGAGCAAGGTGCCGACGCGCTCGCCCCGCGCCAGCCGCAGCAACACGTCCGGCTCGCGGCCGGATGCGATCACGGTATGCGCGCCGCTGCGGGCCGCGCGCCGGGCGGCGAGTACCTTGGCGATCATCCCCCCCTTGGCCTGAGCGCTGCCGGTGCCACCGGCGAGGCGCTCCAGGCGCGGGTCGCCCGCCTCCGCATGTTCGATCAATCGCGCGTTCGGGCTGCGCCGCGGGTCGGCATCGTAGAGGCCGGCCTGATCGGTCAGGATAATGAGTACGTCGGCCTCGATCAGGTTCGCCACCAGGGCCCCCAGGGTGTCGTTGTCCCCGAACTTGATCTCATCGGTCACTACGGTGTCGTTCTCGTTGATGACCGGGATGACGCCGAGCTCCAGCAGCTTGCGCAGCGTCGAGCGCGCGTTCAGGTAACGCTGCCGGTCCGCCAGGTCGGCGTGCGTGAGGAGGATCTGCGCCGTCGACAGGCCGTGCTCGCGAAAGCAGGTCTCGTAGCACTGAATGAGGCCCATCTGCCCGACCGCGGCGGCCGCCTGCAGCTCGTTCATGGCGTGCGGCCGGCGCGTCCATCCGAGGCGCTGCATGCCTTCCGCGATCGCGCCGCTCGATACCAGGATGCAACGCTTGCCGAGCTGGCGCAGCCGTGCGAGTTGCGCGGCCCAGCGCGCGATGGCCTCGACGTCCAGGCCCCGACCTTCATTGGTGACCAGCGAGCTTCCCACTTTCACAACCTTGGTCGTAGCGGTCGCGATCGGCCCGGTCATCGCAGTCTCCCTCCGGCCGCGCGGCGCGCGCGCGCCGCGGGCTGCCTGCCGCCTGCCAGAAAACGCTGCGCGGCGTTGCACACCTCCCGGCAGCCTTGGCCGCTGAGCGCGGACACCGCAAACCAGGGCCCCTTCCAGCGCAGGCCGCTCAGGATGCGCCGGATGCGCGCCTCGGCATCGTCCGCCAGGTCGATCTTGTTGAACACCAGCCAACGCGGCTTGCGATACAGCGCTTCGTCGTACTTCTTCAGTTCCCTCGCGATCGCACGCGCGTCGCGCACGGGATCCGCGCCCTCGTCCAGCGGCGCGATGTCGACGAGGTGCAGCAGCAGGCGTGTGCGCGCCAGATGCCGCAGAAACTGGTGTCCGAGCCCCGCGCCTTCCGCTGCGCCTTCGATCAGGCCGGGGATGTCGGCCAGCACGAAGCTCGCGCCGCTGGCGACGCGCACTACGCCGAGCGAAGGATTGAGCGTCGTGAAGGGATAGTCGGCCACTTTCGGGCGCGCGCTCGACACGGCGCGGATGAATGTGGACTTGCCCGCGTTCGGCAGGCCGAGCAGCCCGACGTCGGCCAGCACGCGCAGCTCCAGCGCGAGGTCGCGGCTCTCCCCGGGCTCGCCGCGGGTGAACTGCCGGGGCGCGCGGTTGATGCTGGATTTGAAGTGCAGGTTGCCCAGACCTCCCGCGCCGCCCTTGGCCAGCCGCACGCGCTCGCCGTCGTGTGCGAGGTCCGCGACCAGCTCGCCGCTTTGCAGGTCGCGGATGATGGTGCCGACCGGCATCCTCAATTCGACGTCCGTGCCGCCCTTCCCGTAGCAGTCCGCGCCCTGGCCGCGCTCCCCGTTCTGCGCTCGATGAATGCGCGCAAATCGATAATCGATCAGCGTGTTGATGTTGCGGTCCGCGACCGCGAACACGCTTCCACCGCGGCCTCCGTCGCCGCCGTCCGGGCCGCCGCGCGGCACGTATTTCTCGCGCCGGAAGGAAGCGACGCCGTCGCCGCCCTTGCCTGCGTGCACCTCGATTTTTGCTTCGTCGATGAACTTCATGGCGTCATACAAACAAAAAAGCCCTACCGCGAACGATAGGGCTTTTCGCGGCCTCGCCGGAGTTCAGGCGGGAACCACGCTCACCGTTTTTTTGCAGTCTTCGCCCTTGACCGCGTACTGCACGGTGCCACCCGCCAGCGCGAAAAGGGTGTGGTCTCGCCCCACGCCGACATTGCTGCCCGCGCTGATGCGGGTGCCGCGCTGGCGCACGAGGATCGCCCCCGGGTTGACCCGCTGCCCGCCGTAGACCTTGACGCCGAGCCGCTTCGCCTGCGAGTCGCGCCCGTTGCGCGAGCTGCCGCCTGCTTTCTTGTGTGCCATGGTTTCGTGTCCTTCTCTGTCAGGCGCCGCCGACGATATCGTCGATGCGCACTTCGGTGTACGACTGGCGGTGCCCCTGCGTCTTCGCGTAATGCTTACGGCGGCGCAGCTTGAAGATCTTGACCTTCTCGCCCCGCCCGTGCGCGAGCACCGTGGCCTGAACCTTGGCGCCCGTCACTAGAGGCGCGCCGACACGCACCTGCTCGCCTTCGCCGACCATCAATACCTGGTCGAAAGAAACCGCCGCGCCGACGTCGGCGGGTAGGAGTTCGACACGCAGTTGCTCACCGGACTTGACCCGGTACTGCTTGCCGCCCGTCTTGATGACCGCGTACATGGGGGAAATTCCGTATCTGGACCGCAAAGACTTGGAATTATAGGAGAATGTGGTGCCTTGCGTCAAAGCAGGCTGTGTCCATGGTCGCAACGCTGAACATCCCCGCCCTTGCCTCGGTTGCCGAGGACATGCGCCGCGTCGACGGCCTGATTCGCGAGCGCCTGGAGTCCGACGTTCCGCTGGTGCGGCAGGTGGCCGAATACATCATAACGGCCGGTGGCAAGCGCCTGCGCCCGGCGCTGCTACTGCTCACCGCGGGCGCGCTCGGCTACCGCGGCAGCGCGCATACCGAGCTCGCCACGGTAGTCGAGTTCATCCATACGGCCACGCTGCTGCACGACGACGTGGTTGACGCCTCGGAGCTGCGTCGCGGGCGGGAGACCGCCAATGCGGCTTTCGGCAACGCCGCAGCGGTGCTGGTGGGCGATTTCCTGTACTCGCGCGCCTTCCAGATGATGGTCAGCGTGCAAAACATGCGTGTCATGCAGGTGCTCGCCGACGCCACGAACACGATCGCGGAAGGGGAAGTCCTGCAGCTGATGAACTGCCACGATCCGGAGGTCGGCGAGCAGCGATACTTGGAGGTCATCCGGCGCAAGACCGCGAAGCTCTTCGAAGCGGCCGCGCGGCTCGGCGCCGTGCTCTCGGGCGCGCCTGAAGGCATCGAGCAGGGGTGCGCGCACTACGGGATGCATCTTGGGACCGCGTTCCAGCTGATCGACGACGTGCTGGACTACTCAGGCGATGCCGACACCATCGGCAAGAGCCTCGGCGACGATCTGGCGGAAGGCAAGCCCACGCTGCCGTTAATACGGGTCATGGCCACCGGCACGCCCCAGCAGGCGGCACTCGTGCGCCACGCGGTCGTCGAGGGAGGGCGCGCCGAGTTCGGCGACGTGCTCGCGGCGATCCGGGCGAACGGAGCGCTCGACTACGTGCGCGACGTGGCGCGCCGCGAGGCGGCGCTGGCCAGCGCGGCGATCGAGCGGCTCCCGGTCTCAAGCCACAAGGATTCTTTGCTAGAATTGGCGGCCTTTTCCGTGGCGCGGCGCTACTAGCGTCTGCGCTGGGCGCGGCGCGCGCCCGCCGTCGGGGTGTAGCTCAGCCTGGTAGAGTACTGCGTTCGGGACGCAGGTGTCGGAGGTTCAAATCCTCTCACCCCGACCATTTTCCGTTTCCCGTGGCGCGCAGCGCCATCTCTTTCATAATAGCGGGCGATGGCACGTTTTCTGCTCTTCGCGCTCGCCGTGTACGCGCTCGTATGGCTGCTCAAGCGCAGCTTCGCCGAGCCGTCTGACTCGCAACGCGCTCCGAAGGCGCCCGCGCGCTCCGGCGACGAGCTCGTACGCTGCGAGCACTGCGGCCTGCACTTGCCGCGCGCCGAAGCACATGAAAGGGACGGCAGACCTTACTGCAGCGAAGAGCACGCACGCCTCGGGCCGAGAGGCGGCCGATGAGCGCGGTCCCGGGCTACGCGAGACTTCTTTCGGAAGGCGAACGCACGCCTGATTCCTTCTGGATATCGCTGCGGTACTTCAATCTGTACCGCATCATCGTCGCGCTCCTGTTCTTCGGCTCGACGCTCATTTACAACGATGCGCTCAGCCTGGGATCGCAGTCGCTCGAACTGTTCCGGTCCGTGAGCGCCGTGTACGTGCTTCTCGGCCTGGTGTTCCAAGGCGTTCTAATCAACGTGCGCGAACGGTTCAATCTGCAGCTCGGCCTGCAGGTGTGCGTGGACATCGTCGCCATCACGCTGCTCATGTATTCGAGCGGCGGTGTGCGCAGCGGCCTGGGCGTGATGCTGCTCATTACGCTGACGGGGGCCGCGCTGGTCGCGCCGCGCCGCCTGACGTTCCTGTACGCGGCCCTCGCCACGATTGCGTTGCTGCTCGAGCAGAGCTACTGGGTTGTCGTGCGCGACGCGCCGAGCGCCGACTTCCTGCAGGGCGCTCTGCTTGCGATAGGCTGCTTCGCCAGCGCGGGCATCACAGGCCTGCTCGCGCAGCGCGTGGCCGCGAACGAGACGCTGGCGCGCATGCGGGGCCGGGCTCTCGAGATCCAAATGCGCGTTAACCAGTTCGTGATCGAGGATATGCACGACGGCGTCATCGTGCTCGACCAGGACGGACGCGTCGTCCAGCACAACCCCCAGGCTCAGCGGCTGATGGGTATCGAGCCGCTGCTCGGCGCGGAGCTCGCGCGGGTTCTGCCCGGGTTCGCGCCTCGCTGGGCGGTGTGGCGAGGCGGGCAGGGCGACGGCCGGGAGGGTGGCGCAGATTTCGAGGTGAACGGAAGGGATGTGAGGCTCAGACTTCTCGAGACGGGCGCGAACGAGGATTACCGCGTGCTGTTCATCGAGGACATGACCCGCACTCGCGAGCAGGCGCAACAGCTCAAGCTCGCCGCTCTAGGCCGTCTGACGGCGAACATCGCGCACGAAATCAGGAATCCCCTGTCGGCGATCAGCCATGCGACCGAGCTGCTGGAGGAAGAAAGGCGCGAACGCGATCGCGGCCGGCTCTACCGCATCATCCGCGACAACAGCCAGCGTCTCGAGCGCTTGGTTGCGGACGTGCTGCAGCTCAGTCGGCGCGACCGTGTCACCGGCGAGCGCATTCACCTGAACTCCTGGCTGACCGGGTTTCTCGAGGAATTCGTCGCCAACGAATCTCTGTCGCCCGAGCGAATCGTGATTCAGTCGATGCGCGATGCCTGGGTGAGATTCGACCGGGAGCATCTGCGCCAGGTGCTTTGGAACCTGCTGCGCAATGCCGTTCGCCACTCGCGCGAGGAGGCGGGCAGCATCCGGATCGTGCTCAGGGGATTCGGCGATCAAGTAGAATTGAGCGTGATCGACAACGGCCCCGGCGTCGCGCCGGACAACCGGGGTCAGCTGTTCGAGCCGTTCTTCACGACGGACAGCAAGGGGACGGGCCTGGGACTCTATCTTGCACGCGAGCTGTGCGCCGCGAACCGTGCCGCGCTCGAGTACGTGGGCGACATGCCGGGGGCGCATTTCAGGATTGTCTGCAAGGAGGCGCGAGCCGCATGAAGCGAGTCGAACGTCGGGGACTGCACCGGGACGGGCGCGTCCTCGTGGTGGACGATGAGCCCGATATTCGCGAGCTGCTCGAGCTCACGGTCATCAAAATGGGGCTCGCCGTGGTATCGGCCGGCACGATCGCCGAGGCAAAGGAACATCTGAAGAGCGAGCGGTTCGACCTGTGCCTGACCGACATGCGACTGCCCGATGGCGAAGGTCTTGAGCTGGTGCGTCACATCTCGGGATTGCCCGGCGATCTTCCGGTGGCGGTCATCACCGCGCACGGCAGCACGGAAAACGCTGTCGCCGCGCTCAAGGCGGGCGCTTTCGACTACGTATCGAAGCCCGTCGGGCTGGAGCAGCTGCGCTCGCTGGTGAAGTCGGCGCTTTCGCTGCCGCACCAGGTAGAAGCCCCGGCGCCCGGCGGACCGCAGCTGCTGGGGACCAGCCCGGCGCTCACGGCCGTACGCGAACTGATCGCCAAACTCGCCCGCACCCAGGCCCCGGTCTACATCTCGGGGGAATCCGGCAGCGGCAAGGAGCTCGCAGCGCGCTACATACACGCGCACGGCGCGCGTCACGACAAGCCCTTCGTGCCGGTGAATTGCGGCGCGATCCCCGAGACGCTCATGGAGAGCGAGTTCTTCGGCTACAAGAAGGGCGCCTTTACCGGTGCCGACCAGGATCGCGACGGATTCTTCCAGGCCGCGAACGGCGGCACGCTGTTTCTGGACGAGGTCGCCGACCTGCCGCTCGCCATGCAGGTCAAGTTGCTGCGCGTCATCCAGGAAAAGCGCGTACGCAAGCTGGGCACGACGTCCGAGGAACCGGTGGACGTACGCATCATTTGCGCGACGCATCAAAACCTCGCTGCGTGCGTCGAGTCCGGACGCTTCCGGCAGGACCTCTACTACCGGTTGAACGTCATCGAGCTGAAGATGCCCCCGTTGCGCGAATGCCGCGACGACATCGCCTTGATTGCGGAGAATATCCTCGCACGCATTGCCGCGCAGAGCGGTACGGCGCCGGCAAGGCTGTCCGCGCAAGCGCGCGACGAGCTGATGCGCTACGACTTTCCCGGCAATATCCGCGAACTGGAAAACATCCTCGAGCGGGCTACCGCGCTCTCGGCGGCGGAGGAAATCGAGCCGGAGGACTTGCAGCTGCGGCCGCTGACCGAGCCCGAAGAGGCGGGGGACGGTAGCGGCTCGACCGCCGCGGGCGCGGGCGCTGCGCCGCTGCCCGAGTACCTGGACCGCGTGGAGCGCGATGCAATCATGGATGCGCTCGCGAAGACCGAGTTCAACAGGACGGCGGCTGCGAAGCTCCTGGGAATCACGTTCCGCCAACTGCGCTATCGCATGCAGCGGCTCGGCATTCGGGAGCCGACGTCGCCGGCCGGCTCGGGGGCTTAATGAAGTCCGGCGCCGACGGCCGCGTCGCCGGCGCCGAATTCATCGCATCGCCCAATTGCGACCAGCGGCCGCCCGGCGAGGCGGTCACCCTGCTCGTGCTTCACTCGATCAGCCTGCCGGCCGGGGTGTACGGCGGCGAGGCGGTCGAGCGACTGTTCACCAATCGGCTCGACCCGGACGCGCATCCGAGCTTTGCCGCGCTGCGCGACCTGCGAGTGTCGGCGCATTTTCTCGTGCGCCGCAATGGCGCGTTGGTGCAATTCGTGCCGGTGCACCTGCGCGCGTGGCATGCCGGCGAGTCAAGCTGGCGTGGACGCGTGCGCTGCAACGATTTCTCGGTCGGCGTGGAGCTCGAAGGGACCGACGATAGCGCGTTCAGCGGCCCGCAGTACGCGACGTTGACGCGCCTGACGCGTCGGTTGTTGGAATTGTTGCCAATTCGCGACATGGCCGGTCACAGCGATGTCGCGCCGCATCGCAAGACGGATCCCGGAACCCATTTCGACTGGATGCGTCTCATGCGCGCGCTCGCGCAACGCTAGCTCGCTCGCCAACACGAACGACCGCGCAGCGCGCGACTTTTCTCACGTATGCCGCGATCGCGTCCGCGCGCGCTTGCAATTTCTCGTTGCCATGGTACATTGCGCGCACTAGACTTAGTTCGAGATCGCGTATCGAACACTATATGTTGTGGTCTCGGCGGCGCCCGCTGGAGGCGAGGGCGATCGACACCGCAAGCCGGGACAGAACACTGGTTAACCGCAGGGAGACGGTGAGGGGATGACTATGCAGATCGCTCAGGAGAACGCGAAGACCAGCAACGCAGCGAGCGTGAGCGTTCCGGAGTCGAGCCAGTCGCCGCGCGCCCCGTACTCCGAGTTCCGGGTGATCCGCCGCAACGGCGCGGTGGTCGGCTTCGAGCCGACCAAGATCACAGTGGCGATGACCAAGGCGTTTCTGGCGGTCAACGGCAGCCAGGGTGCGGCCTCCGCAAGGATTCGCGAGCTCGTCGGCGGGCTGACTGAAACGGTGGTCGGCGCCCTGGTGCGGCGGCAGCCGCAGGGCGGCACGTTCCATATAGAGGATATCCAGGACCAGGTCGAACTGGCCCTGATGCGCTCGGGCGAGCACGACGTCGCTCGCGCTTACGTGCTTTATCGCGAGGAGCGCGCCAAGGCGCGCCTGCAGGAGAAGTCGGCACGCGATGCGCAGGCATCCGGTGCGGTCATCACGGTCGTCGAGGGCGGGCAGCGTCGGCCACTGGATCTGGAAGCGCTCAAGCGGCTGCTGCAATCCGCATGCAGCGGCCTGGAGGCGTCCGCGGACCCGGCGGTGATTCTGGAGGCGACGCTGCGGGACCTGTATGACGGCGTGCCGGTCGAGGAGCTGCGCAAGTCGACGATTCTCGCGGCGCGGGCGTTGATCGAGAAGGATCCCGCATACAGCTACGTGACCGCCCGCCTGCTGCTGAACACCATGCGTCTCGAAGTGCTGGGCGAAGAGGTGGGTCAGGCGGACATGGACGCGCGCTACGCCACTTACTTCCCGCAATTCATCGAGCGCGGCATTGCGGCGGAGCTTCTCGACCCGGAACTCGCCAAATTCGACCTCGGAAGGCTCGGCAAGGCGCTCGCGGCCAAGCGCGACCTGCAGTTCGGCTACCTCGGGCTGCAAACGCTGTACGACCGCTACTTCCTTCACGTGCAGGGCAGGCGCATCGAGCTGCCGCAGGCCTTTTTCATGCGTGTCGCGATGGGGCTCGCGTTGCGGGAGAAAGACCGTGAGGCGCGGGCGATCGAGTTCTACGACATCCTGTCGACCTTCGACTTCATGAGCTCGACGCCGACGCTGTTCAATGCCGGCACGCTGCGATCCCAGCTGTCTTCCTGCTACCTGACCACGGTCGCGGACGACCTGGACGGGATCTACGAGGCGATCAAGGAAAACGCCCTGCTGGCCAAGTACGCCGGCGGACTGGGCAACGACTGGACTCCGGTGCGGGCGCTGGGCTCGCACATCAAGGGTACGAACGGCAAATCGCAGGGCGTCGTGCCGTTTCTGAAGGTGGTGAACGACACCGCCGTCGCGGTCAATCAAGGCGGCAAGCGCAAGGGCGCGGTGTGCTCGTACCTGGAGACTTGGCACCTCGATATCGAAGAATTCCTCGAGCTCCGCAAGAACACCGGCGATGACCGCAGGCGCACGCACGACATGAACACGGCCAACTGGATACCGGACCTGTTCATGAAACGGGTGCTCGAGAACGCCGAGTGGACGTTGTTCAGCCCCTCGGACGCCGTCGGACTGCACGACAAGTTCGGCAAGGCGTTCGAGGAAGCGTATCTGCGCTACGAGGACAAGGCGGCGCGCGGCGAGCTGAAGCTGTTCAAGAAGATCCCCGCCGTGCATCTGTGGCGCAAGATGCTATCGATGCTGTTCGAGACGGGGCATCCTTGGATCACGTTCAAGGATCCATGCAACGTTCGCAGCCCGCAGCAGCACGCTGGCGTGGTGCACAGCTCGAACCTGTGCACCGAAATCACTCTCAACACTTCGGCCGACGAGATCGCCGTGTGCAACCTCGGCTCGGTCAATCTGCTCGCGCACCTCGACGCGAACGGGCTCGATTTCGAGAAGCTGCGGCGCACGATTCGCACTGCGATGCGCATGCTCGACAACGTCATCGACATCAACTACTACGCGGTCGACAAGGCGAGGAACTCGAACTTGCGTCACCGGCCCGTCGGGCTGGGAATCATGGGCTTCCAGGATTGCCTGCACAAGCTGAGGATCCCTTACGCCTCGCAGCAGGCGGTCGAATTCGCCGACCGTTCAATGGAGATGGTCGCGTTCTCCGCCTATTGGGCTTCGACCGAATTGGCCGAGGAACGCGGTCGTTACAGCTCCTTCACGGGTTCGCTGTGGGACAGGGGTGTGCTGCCGCAGGATACGCTCGACCTGCTCGCAGCCGAGCGGGGCGGATACGTCGAGCTCGACCGCTCCGCGGCGCTCGATTGGGACGGACTGCGCGCCCGAGTCCGGCAGTTCGGCATGCGCAACTCCAACTGCCTGGCGATCGCTCCCACCGCCACCATCGCGAACATCGTGGGCGTTTCCGCCTCGATCGAGCCGACCTATCAGAACCTATACGTCAAGTCCAACCTGTCCGGGGAATTCACGGTCGTCAACGAGTTCCTCGTAAACGACCTCAAAAACGTCGGCCTGTGGGACGAGGTCATGATTTCGGACCTGAAGTATTTCGATGGCAACCTGGCGCGCATCGACCGGGTCCCCGGGGAACTGCGTCGCCTGTACGCCACCGCCTTCGAAGTCGAGCCGAAGTGGCTGGTCGAAGCCGCGGCGCGCCGGCAGAAGTGGATCGACCAGTCGCAATCGCTCAATATCTATATGGCGGGCGCCTCGGGTCGAAAGCTGGACGAGACGTACAAGCTCGCCTGGATCCGCGGGCTCAAGACGACCTACTACCTGCGCGCGATGGGAGCGACGCACGCGGAGAAATCGACGGTCAAGAGCGGACAGCTGAATGCCGTGCCGACCGCAGCGGCGAACGCGGATGCTGCGCAATCGGCCGAACCGAAATTCTGCGCGATCGACAACCCCGAGTGCGAGGCGTGCCAATAAGCACAAGACAGGAGAGCGTACGCCATGCTGAGCTTTGAAGAGGAAGGAAAGCTGAACTCGATCCCCGGGCTGTCTCTAAAGCCCAAGAGCGCCTTCGTGCCTTCGACCGGAGCGGGTGCGGTGCAGGAGGAGCGCTTCGTCGCGGGCAATGCCTTCCGACGCATATCGGTCGAAGACAAGCGAATCATCAATTCACGCGCCGACGTCAATCAGCTGGTCCCGTTCAAGTACAAGTGGGCGTGGGAGAAGTACCTCGCGGCATGCGCGAATCACTGGATGCCGCAGGAAATAAACATGAGCCGCGACATCGCTCTGTGGAAGGATCCGGCCGGTCTGACGGAGGACGAGCGGCGCATCGTCAGGCGCAATTTGGGCTTTTTCGTCACAGCCGACTCGCTCGCCGCGAACAACATCGTACTCGGCACTTACCGGCACGTGACCGCGCCCGAGTGCCGCCAGTACCTTCTGCGTCAGGCTTTCGAGGAGGCGATTCACACGCATGCCTATCAGTACATCGTGGAGAGTCTCGACCTCGAAGAGGGCGAGGTGTTCAATGCGTACCACGAAGTGCCGTCGATCCGCGAGAAGGACGAGTTCCTGATCCCGTTCATCGATACCCTCACGGACCCCGCCTTCCGTACCGGCACGCCCGAGAACGACAAGAAGTTGCTCAAGAGCCTGATCGTCTTCTCGTGCCTCATGGAAGGCCTGTTCTTCTACGTCGGCTTCGCGCAGATCCTTTCGCTCGGGCGCCAGAACAAGATGACCGGGGCCGCCGAGCAATACATGTACATCCTGCGCGACGAGTCGATGCACTGCAATTTCGGCATCGACATGGTGAATCAGATCAAGCTCGAGAATCCCCACCTGTGGACCCAGCAGTTCCGCGAGGAACTGAGCGAGCTGTTCCGCAAGGCGGTGGATCTGGAGTACCGCTACGCGGAAGACACCATGCCCCGCGGGGTACTCGGATTGAACGCGCCGATGTTCAAGGAGTATCTGCGCTACATATGCAATCGCCGCTGCCAGCAGATCGGCCTCGACGCGCTCTTCCCCGGGGCGGGCAATCCCTTCCCGTGGATGAGCGAAATGATCGACCTGAAGAAGGAGCGAAATTTCTTCGAGACAAGGGTCATCGAATATCAGACGGGTGGTGCGCTGAGCTGGGATTGAACCCGGCTCTTTTTTTGCCTACCGCCCCCATGCGACCGGAGATGAGCACGATGCACAAGATCACCGCCTGCAAAGCGGAAGAGGACTACAAGCTGTGGCTGAGATTCGACGACGGCCTAGAAGGCAGCGTTTTCCTCGGCAATCTGCTCGAGATCGGCGCGTTCAGACTTTGGCGCGACGTGCGTGAGTTCGAGAAGGTGAGCGTGGATCCGGAGTCTGCGACGGTTACCTGGGAGGGCGGAATCCGGCTAGACCCGGAGATTCTGTACCACGACCTCGCGGCAAGGTTGGAACGATGACTTGCAGCACCAAGGGATTCAGCCCGTCCGGGGGCATGTGCTCCCGGGTGGTTGAATAGTCCGGGCCGGCACGGCCGGGCTCTCTTTGTGTAACTTCCTTTAAGGAGATCGTTATGGCAACGAAGAAAAAGGCGAAGAAAGCGAAGAAGGCCGCTAAGAAAAAGAAGAAGAAGGCATCAAAGAAGAAGAAGAAGAAGGCTGCGAAGAAGTCTGCTAAGAAGAAGTCCGCGGGTAAGAAGAAATCCGCCAAGAAAAAGAAAAAGGCAGCCAAGAAAAAGCCCAAAAAGGCTGCCAAGAAGAAGAAAGCGGCGAAGAAACCTGCGACACCTATGGCCCAGCCTGCGGCGCCGTTGACGACGGTCGAGGCACCACCGCCGTCAACTGCTGCGACCCCCGGCGCGAGAACCGCGCTGAATCCAGCAGCCGCATGGCCATTTCCAACCGGATCCCGGCCGTAACCGGAACCCGATCGGGAATGTGGCGCGGGGCGTGAGTCCCTCGCCTGGCCGTGAAGCTGAGCGGACCGCCTTGGTCGTTTGGCCGTAACGCAAGGACCTGGGCGGATCCGCGAAGCTTCTTTGATCCCGGCTGAGGGGCCGGCCGGGCTCAACCTCCCCCGTATTTTACCGGGTGCCAGATCCGTCACAAAACAAAAATAAGTCGAACGAACAGACGGTTCGTCACGTTTCGTAATGTCTTGTCTCCAAGGAGCGGAAGTGATTGACGAATCACGGGAATTTCCGCTATTATGCTAACCGCTGCGCTGCAACATACGTTCCACGACACACGCGTGCAGCTGTGCTGAAAACAGGCCTAGTGACGGCCTTTTGGTAGCACCCCGCCAGACCGCCGAGCGGTCATAGTTGGCGTGGTCGGACCCATCGCTTGCCGAGCCGAGTTCCGTGACGGCCGAAGCGCGGGCGAAGGGACGAGCGGCCCAAGATGCTTGGAGGTGCACGATGGAAGCAACGCGCAACACGATGACGCGGATTCCGCTGCTATCGGCGGGCGTTCGCCTGATGTCGCTGACCCGCGGCGTATTTGCCCTCATCGGGCTGTCGGTCGTGCTCGCGGTGACTTTCCCCGCGCCGCGCGAATTTCTGGTCGAGCAGGCCGGAGCAATGGTCCGCTCCGACGACGCCACGGGCGACACGCCCCCCGTGGCTCCGGCGGCCTTCGCAACGCGTGCCAAGCCCGGTGCGGTCGAGCACGAGCAGCGCGCCGTGGCCGATTTCATCGCCAAGCGCTACCGTGTGTCCGACCAGGCCGTCGCAGGGTTCGTCGCGACGGCGTATCGCGCGGGTCGACGCTTTGCGGTCGACCCTCTGCTCATCCTCGCCGTGATGGCCATCGAGTCGCGCTACAACCCCGTGGCGGAGAGCAATGTCGGCGCGATGGGACTCATGCAGGTGCTGCCCAAGTTTCACCAGGATAAGCTGAGCGAGCACGGCGGCGAGGGGGCTCTTCTCGACCCCGCTGTCAACATCGAGATCGGCACGCAAATCCTGCGCGAGTACCTGAGCCGGTTCGGCGAGACCGAAACCGCCCTGCAGGTCTATGCGGGCGCCATCGACGAGCCGACGTCGCAATACGCCACCAAGGTCCTGGCGGAGCGCTCGCGCCTGCAGCAGGTCCAGGACCGCGTGCGCCGTTCCGGCTAACCGCCGCTAGGCTCAGGCGAGCGTCGCACAGAAGCGGGCGATCCGGGTCGCCCCTTCTTCCAGGTCGGCCATCCCCCGCGTGTAAGCGAAGCGCAGGCGGGTGCCCGTTCCATTCACGCCGAAATCCACGCCCGGAGTCGCCGCGACACCCTCGCGTTCGAGCAACTCGACTGCAAAGCGCTTGGCGTCGATGCCGAAGCGCCCGCAATCCGCGTAGACGTAGAACGCGCCGTTTGGCCTGACCGGCACCTTGAGTCCGGCGCTCTCCAGCGCTGCGACGATGAAGTCGCGCCGGCGCTCGAATTCGCGCCTGCGTCCTTCCAGGATGGCGATCGTTTCCGGCCGGAACGCCGCGAGCGCGGCGTGTTGCGCGACCGCGGGGGCGCAAATGAACAGGTGTTGTGCGAGCTTCTCGAACGTGCGCACGCTCGCCTCGGGCACGACCGTCCAGCCCAAGCGCCAGCCGGTCATGCAAAAGTACTTCGAAAAGCTGTTTACCAGCGCGACGTCGCCCGGCATGCCGAGCGCGGTGCTGGGCGCCTCCCCATACACGAGACCCTGGTAGATCTCGTCGACGATCAGCAGGCCGCCGCGCTCGGCCACGAACGAAGCGATGCGCTCGAGCTCGGTGCGCGGCAACAGCGTGCCGCTCGGATTCGCAGGCGAGCCGAACAGCAGGCCCAGGGTGGCGGGTCCCCAGACGCTCTGCATGCCGGCGAGCGCTGGCTGGAAGCTCGACTCGGGGCCGACCGGCACCGCGCGCGGAACGCCCTCGAACGCCCGTACGAAATGGCGGTAACCGGGGTATCCCGGGTCGGGTATCAGCATTTCGGCACCGGGTTCCACGTAGAGCGCCAGCAGGAGCAGCAAAGCGCCCGAGGCGCCCGCCGTGATGGCGATGCGCGAGGCCGGGACCTCGACGTCGTAGCGTGCGGCGTAGTGCTGCGCGATCGCCTCGCGCAGCTCGGGAAGGCCGAGTGCCGCGGTGTAAGCGGTGCGGCCCTCGCGCAGTGCGCGCACCCCCGCTTCGACCACCGGTTCGGGAGCCGTGAAATCGGGCTCGCCGATCTCCATGTGGATCACGCGCCGTCCCGCGGCCTCGAGCGCCTGCGCGCGACCCAGGACTTCCATCACTTCGAACGGTTGGATCTCTGCGGCGCGACGCGCCGTGAGCACTCGGGAACGCGCGTCGAAAGAGCGCATGTACTTGAACCGCAAGGAGGGATGGCGCCGATTATACGGAGTCCCGCGCTATAATTTTTCCCCCGGGCGCTCCGGTTTTCGCACCGCTAGTGGAGCCGCACGCGCGGGGTGCGAGGAGCAAACTTGGACGAACAACTGAAGAAGGGCGCGCTGGAGTATCACCAGCTGCCGCGCCCCGGCAAGATCTCGATACTTCCCACCAAGCAGCTGATCAATCAGCGCGATCTCGCGCTCGCCTACTCTCCGGGGGTGGCCGCGGCCTGCGAGGAAATCGTCCGGGATCCGGCGCAGGCGGTAAATCTGACGTCGCGCGCCAACCTGATCGGGGTGGTGACCAACGGCACTGCGGTGCTCGGTCTGGGCGCCATCGGGCCGCTGGCCGCGAAGCCCGTGATGGAGGGCAAGGCGGTCCTGTTCAAGAAGTTCGCCGGCATCGACTGTTTCGACATCGAGCTGAACGAGCGCGACCCGGACAAGCTGGTGGACATCATCGCCGCGCTCGAGCCGACCTTCGGCGGCATCAATCTCGAGGACATCAAGGCCCCGGAGTGCTTCCAGATCGAGCGCAAGCTCAGAGCCCGGCTCAAGATCCCGGTGTTCCACGACGACCAGCACGGTACCGCGATCATCGTCGGCGCCGCCGTGCTGAACGGCCTGACGGTCGTCGGCAAAGATCTCGCGAAAGTGCGGCTGGTGACCTCCGGCGCCGGCGCGGCGGCCCTTGCCTGCCTGGATCTGCTCGTCAAGATGGGGCTGCCGATCGAGAACATCACGGTCACCGACATCAAAGGCGTGGTGCACAAGGGGCGCAGGGAAGAGATGGATCCCGACAAAGAGCGCTACGCCAAGGATACGCGGGCTCGCACGCTGGACGCGGTGATCGAGGGCGCCGACGTCTTTCTCGGTCTGTCGGCCGGTGGCGTGCTCAAGCCGGCGATGGTGTCGAAGATGGCCGCGCGCCCGCTGATTCTTGCGCTCGCGAATCCCGAGCCCGAAATCCGTCCGGAGCTCGCCAAGGCGGCTCGTCCGGATTGCGTCATCGCCACCGGGCGAAGCGATTACCCGAACCAGGTGAACAACGTCCTGTGCTTTCCGTTCATCTTCCGCGGCGCGCTCGACGTCGGGGCGACCACGATCAGCGCTGAAATGGAGCTGGCGGCCGTACGGGCGATCGCCGAGCTCGCGCGCGCTGAGACTTCCGAGCAGGTCGCGCAGGCCTACGGCATCGAGTCGCTCAGCTTCGGACCCGACTACCTCATCCCGAAGCCGTTCGATCCGCGGCTCATCGCACGCATTGCACCGGCAGTCGCCAAGGCCGGAATGGACTCGGGCGTCGCGACGCGCCCCCTGGGCGACCTGGACGCCTACCGGGAGTCGCTGACGCAGTTCGTATACCACTCCGGGCTGATCATGAAGCCGCTGTTCTCCGCGGCGAAGGCGGCGCCGCGTCGCGTCGTGTACGCCGAGGGGGAGGACGAGCGCGTGCTGCGCGCCGTGCAGATAGTGCTCGACGAGGGCCTGGCGAGACCTCTGCTCATCGGGCGACCGGTGGTGGTCGAGCGGCGCCTCGACCAGCTCGGATTACGCATGCGTCCCGGAACCGATTTCAACCTGGTCAATCCGGACGAGGACCCTCGCTACCGCGATTACTGGACCACGTACCACAAGCTGACCGAACGCAAGGGCGTATCGCCCGAGTACGCGAAGATCGAGATGCGGCGCCGCAATACCCTGATCGGCGCCATGCTCATGCACAAGGGCGAAGCCGACGCGATGCTGTGCGGAACGTTCGGTGCGCACGCGCTGCATCTGCATTACGTCGACCAGGTCATCGGGCTGCGGCAGGGCGTGCGCCATTACGCGGCGATGAACGCGCTCATGCTGCCCAAGCGCATGGTGTTCATCTGCGACACCTACGTCACGCCCGACCCGGACGCCGAGCACATCGCGGAAATGACCATGCTCGCGGCAGAAGAGGTCCGGCGCTTCGGCATTGCGCCCAAAGTGGCGCTGCTCTCGGCGTCCAATTTCGGGTCAGTGGCGCTCGACTCGGCGGAGAAGATGCGGCGCGCGCTGGCGCTGCTGAGGGAGCGCGCTCCCGAGCTCGAGGTCGAGGGCGAAATGCACGGCGATGCGGCGCTGTCGGAGGAGATTCGGCTCAAGGTGTTCCCGAACTCGCGTCTGCGCGGCGAGGCCAATCTACTCATCATGCCGACGCTGGAGGCCGCGAACATTGCCTTCAACCTGCTCAAGACGGCTGCCGGCGACGGCGTGACGATCGGGCCGATTTTGCTCGGAGCCGCGCGCACCGTTCACATTCTCACGCCTTCGGCGAGCGTGCGCAGAATCGTCAACATGACCGCCCTGACCGTCGTGGACGTCAATGCGCCGCGCGGGCAGGATCAGAGCCTGTTCTGACGTGCGGCGGCGCCGGGCATGACGGACGAGGCCTCGACCGCCGACAGCACGCCGCGGCCGCCCCGCCCGCGCGCCGGACTGGTGCTTACCGGCGGCGGCGCGCGCGCCGCGTACCAGGTGGGCGTCGTCAAGGCGGTGCGCGACATACTGGGCAGCCCGGCGCGCAACCCCTTCCCGATCCTGTGCGGAACGTCGGCCGGGGCGATCAACGTGGCGACGCTCGCCGTGCACGCAGGCGACTTCGCCCAGGGCGTGTCCCGGCTGCTCGAAGTCTGGGAGCACATGCGCTGCGCGAGCGTCTATCGGACCGACCCGTGGAACATCATGAAAAGCGGGGCGCGCTGGCTGTCGTCGATGATTCTCGTCTCGCGGCACAACCCTATATCGCTGATCGACAACGCGCCGCTGCGGCGCATGCTCGAGTCGAGCCTTCAGTTCGAGCGCATTCAGGAGCACATCGACGCGGGCGCGCTGTACGCGGTGTGCGTGACGGCGTCGGGCTATACCACGGGCCAGAGCGTGTCGTTCTTCCAGGGCGGCTCCGGAATCGAGGGCTGGGAGCGCAACCAGCGGATCGGCGCAGCGGTGACGCTCAAGCTCGAGTACCTGCTCGCCTCCGCTGCGCTGCCCTTCATCTTTCCGGCGGTCAAGGTGCACCGCGAGTACTTCGGCGACGGCTCGATGCGCCAGATCGCGCCCGTGAGCCCGGCCCTGCACCTCGGCGCGGATCGCGTGCTGATCGTCGGCACCGGCAGGCAGGCGCTCGATCTGGCGCGTGCGCGCTCGAACATCTATCCGTCGCTCGCGCAGATCGCCGGCCATGCGCTGAACAGCATCTTCCTCGACAGCCTCATGGTCGACATCGAACGCCTGGAGCGCATCAACCGGACGCTGAACGCCATCCCGCCCGAGCGGCGCGAGCAGTCCGGCGTCGAACTGCGACCGATCAGAGTGCTCTTCATCACGCCTTCGCAGCCGATCGAGCGGATCGCGGCGCGCTTCCTGCACGAGCTGCCGGGCACCGTGCGCTTTCTTCTGCGGCCCACGGGTGCGCTGAGCCGCTCCGGCTCCAACCTGGCGAGTTACCTGCTGTTCGAGGAGCCGTTTTGCCGCGCGCTAATCGACCTCGGCTACCAGGACACGGTGGCCCGCGAGGGCGAGGTACGCGCATTCTTCGAGGGCATCTAGAGGAGAGGTCGCCATGGCCGATACGTCCCAGACCCAAGACCCGTTCGAAATGTTCCGCCGCCTGTGGGGGCCGCTCGGCCTGCCCGCGCCGGGCATGGCCATGCCCACGCTCGATCCGAAGGAGATCGAAAAGCGCATCTCGGATCTGCGTTCGGTCGAGGCCTGGCTTTCGATGAACCTGAACATGGTGCGCTTCTCGATCCAGGGGCTCGAGCTGCAGAAGGCTGCGCTGAATGCGATGCGCGCGGCAGGCGAGGCCGGAGCGCAAGCGGCCACGGCCGGCTCTTCCGGGACGTCGTTCGGGGAGATGGCCGCGGACGCGGCCAGCAACGCGGCGAGCACGCTCTTCTGGCCTTGGGCCATGATGCAGCAGGCCATGGCGGCGAGCGCGGCCCAGCCCGGCCCCGCGGCGCCGCAGGACGAGCAGGCGCCGGAGGGCGGCGCGAAGAAGTGAACCATTTTCTTTTTTTTCACTGAGGAGACGAAAAACATGTCAAAGGCCATTCGCTTTCACAAGACCGGCGGACCCGAAGTTCTCCAGCTGGACGAGGTGTCCGTCGGTGAGCCCGGACCCGGTCAGGCGCGCGTGCGTCACACCGCGATCGGCGTGAATTTCCTCGACACCTATCAGCGCTCGGGGCTGTATCCGATCCAGCTGCCTTCCGGCGCCGGCAACGAGGGCGCAGGCGTGGTCGAGGCGGTTGGCCCGGGCGTCACGCTGGTCAAGGCGGGCGATCGCGTCGCGTATACCGGCGGCACTCCGGGCGCCTACAGCGAGACGCGCCTGTATCCGGCGGACCGCCTGGTGAAGACGCCCGCAGGCATCAGCGACGAGCAGGCGGCTTCGATCATGCTGAAGGGCATGACCGCCCACTACCTGATCCACCGCACCTATGCGGTCAAGCGCGGTGACACCGTGCTGTTTCACGCCGCCGCCGGTGGCGTCGGGCTGCTCGCCTGCCAGTGGCTGAAGGCGCTCGGCGCGACGGTGATCGGAACGGTCGGCTCGGACGACAAGGCGAAGATCGCCAAGGCGCACGGCTGCGATCACACGATCGTCTACACGCGCGAGAACTTCGTCGAGCGCGTGAAGGAGATCACCGGCGGCAAGGGTGTGCCGGTGGTGTACGACTCGGTCGGCAAGAGCACCTTCGAGGGCTCGCTCGACTGCCTGCGCCCCTTCGGCCTGATGGTGTCGTTCGGCAATGCTTCGGGTGCGGTGCCGCCGTTCAACACCGGCATCCTGGCGCAGAAGGGCTCGCTCTACCTCACACGGCCGACGCTCGTCACCTACATCGCCTCGCGCGCGGATCTCGAGGCGACCTCAAGCGCGCTGTTCGACGCGATCAAGTCGGGCAAGGTCAAGGTGGACATCAGCGCGCGCTACAAGCTGGCGGACGCGGCGCAGGCGCATCGCGACCTCGAAGCGCGCAAGACCACCGGCCAGATCGTCCTCGTGCCGTAGCGAGGGGGACGGGCGCCGCCCGATGCGCGTGCAGCTGATTCACGAGCGCGCCGAGGAGCTCGACCTGGACGAGCTGCGCCGGCGCCTCGGCGCGGCGCCGCTCGCCGCGGTGTACGGCGACCAGGGCGCGCAGCGCGACGCCGCGGGCCTCAGGCCCGCGTCGGTGCTGATGCCGATCGTCCTGCGCGCCGGGGAGTGGACCATGCTGTTCACGCGGCGCACCGAGCATTTGCGCAGCCACGCGGGGCAGATCAGCTTCCCCGGCGGGAGTGCGGAGCCGGGGGATGCGGGGCCGGAAGCGACGGCGCTGCGCGAGTCTCAGGAGGAGATCGGCCTCGAGCCGGCCAGCGTCGAGCTGGTCGGCCGTCTCGGGGAGTACTGCACCCGGACGGGCTTTCGCATCACCCCCGTGGTCGGGGTGCTGCGGCCGCCGCTCGCGCTGCGGCCGGATGCCGAAGAAGTCGAAGAGACGTTCGAGGTGCCGCTCGCGTTTTTGCTCGATGTGCGCAACTACCAGCGGCACTCGCGCCTGTTCGAAGGCGAGCTGCGCTCGTTCTTCGCCATCCCGTATGGCGACTACTACATCTGGGGCGCCACGGCCGGCATGCTCGTCAATCTGCATCGCCAGCTGGCGCGCACGCAGGGCTAGAGGGAATCCTTTCCCGCGGGCTTTTCGGTGATGAAGCCCTGCGCGGACAGGGTGGCCAGCATGGTGATCACGTCGCCGAGGCCCTTGCATTTGTCGCGGTGCTCGATCGCGCTGGTCTGGCCGTCGATCATGACGAGCAGCGCTCGCAAGCGCGGCGGCAGGCCGTAGCTGCGCCGCGATATTTCCTCGCGACCCTTGTCGGTCTTGGCGAAAACGGCCCCTGGATCCACGTTCCCCCTCCCCCGAGCCTCGCCAGCCCAGTCTAGCACGCTGCTCCTCGGCAGCCCCGATGCCGACGTGCTATCGTCACGCCTCTCCCCGAAGCCACATCCGATGAGCGTCATTGCGATCGTCGCAGCGCTGATCCTCGAGCAGTGGCGACCCCTGGGCGAGCGCAAGGCCTACTCTGCCTGGCTCTCCGCGGCGGCGGCCTGGATCGAGCGCACGTTGCACGCGTCCGAAGGGCGCAACGGCGCGCTCGCCTGGGCGATCGCGGTGCTGCCCGTCGCCGCCGCCGCGATCGCGCTGCACGCGGCGCTGTACAGCCTGAGTCCGCTGCTCGCTCTCCTGTTCAACGTGGGTGTGCTTTACCTGACGCTCGGATTCCGCCAGTTCAGCCACACGTTCACCGAGCTGCGGACGGCGCTCACGAGCGGCGAGCTCGAGCGCGCGCGGGCGCTCATTTCCGGCTGGCGCGACGAGCCGGTGCTGCCGCGCGAGCGCGAGGAAGTCGTTCGCCTGACGGTGGAGGAGGCGGTGCTCGCGGCGCACCGGCACGTGTTCGGCGTGATCTTCTGGTACGTCGTGCTCCCCGGCCCGAGCGGCGCGCTCGTCTACCGGCTGGCCGCATTCGTGCGCAAGCGCTGGAGCGCGCTGGGCGCCTTCGGGCGGTTCGCCGAACGCGCGTTCTACCTCCTCGAGTGGCCCGCGGTGCGGCTCACGGCGACGGCCTTCGCAGTCGTCGGCAACTTCGAGGATGCGCTGTACTGCTGGCGAACGCAGGCGCGCGGATGGCTCGACGGCAATGCGGGCGTGCTGCTCGCCGCGGCGGCGGGCGCGATGGGCGTGCGCCTGGGCATGCCGGTGCAGGAGGCGGGCGGCGTTCAACCGCGCCCGGAGCTGGGCCTGGGCGCGAGCGCCGACGTCCCGACGCTCGACAGCACAGTCGGGCTGCTGTGGCGCGCCGTGGTGATGTGGGTCTTCCTGCTCCTCGCGTTCGCGCTCGCGCAGCTCGTCGCCTAGGCGTTGCGGTAGGCGCCGCAGCGCCAGCACTGCGTGAACTGAGGCTCGCCCGCCTCGCCGCAGGCGCTGCAGCGCCAGGGGCCCGCATCGGCGGCGCGCTGGACGCCATGGCGCAACAGGCGCTCCGCGCGTTCCACTTCGGCATCGTCGAGCACCCAGAGCTCGATCTGGCATTCGCTCGGGGGCAGCTGTCCCATCGCCGAGCCGAGCAGCTCGTTGCGCACCTGCGCGGCGATCCCCTCGGCCTGCAACAGGTTGCGCGCGTGGTAGACCGCGACCCGATCGAACGAACTGAATACGCGCTTCATCGCTCGATGCGCGCCGCGAGCTCCTGCTCGACGATGCGCCGGTAGAGCTGCAGGCGGCGGGGATGGACGATGCCGGTGTCGGCGGCCTGCTGCACTCCGCAGCCCGGCTCCGCGAGATGGCGGCAGTCCCGGAACCGGCAGCGCGCGGCGTGCTCGGCGAACTCGCGGAAGCCGGCCGCGATGTCGCGCGCCTCCAGCCCCGCCAGGCCGAATTCCGATACGCCCGGCGTGTCGACGATCTCGCTCGCCTCGCCGACGCGGTACAGGCGCGCGGCGGTCGTCGATTGCCGGCCGCTGTCCAGGAAGCGCGAGATCTCTCCGATGCGCACCGCGGCGTCGGGAACCAGCGTCCTGATCAGCGTCGACTTGCCCATGCCCGACTGACCGGCGAGCAGGCTGCGGTGCCCCGCGAGGTACGGAAGCAGCGGACCGGCGTCGCGCTTGCCGACCAGCTCGATGAGCGGATAACCCAGGCCGCGAAACGGCGCGAGCATCGCGAGCGCGCGCTCGCGCAAGTCCGCGAGATCCACCTTGTTCAGGGCGAGCAGCGCGGGCAACTGCGCGTGCTCGGCCGCGACCAGGAAGCGGCACACGAGCTCGTCGGAGAACGACGGCTCGGTGGCGACCAGCACCACCAGCTGCGTGACGTTGGCCGCCAGCACCTTCGTGCGGTGCTGGCTGGAGCGCAGGAACACGGTGCGCCGCGGGTCGAGCGCCTCGATCACCGCGCGCCCGTTCGCGATCGCGCTGAGTGCCGCGCGGTCGCCGCAGACGGGTTGAATTCGGCGGCTGCGCACGCTCGCCTGCAGCAGCCCTCCGTCCTCGGTGCGCACCAGGCATTCGCGCCCGAATGCGGCCACGACGGTGCCCGCGGCCGCCGGCCCGCTCACGCTAGATTCCGAACAGAGCGTCGCACTTGGCCGCGCAGATGAAGTCGTTCTCGCTCAGGCCGCCGATGGCGTGCGTGCAGTACTCGACGCGGCACTTGTTGTAGCCCACTTGCAGGTCGGGATGATGGTCTTCGCGATGGGAAATCCAGGCGAGCGCGTTCACGAAAGCCATGGTCTGGTAGTAGTTGCCGAACGGGTAGAGCTTGACCAGCTTGCCGTCTTCGATGATCCAGCCCTTGAGCTGCTTGAGCATCTCGCCGGCCTGCTGCTCGGTGTAGGGCGCCGTGCCGCCCTCGCAGGGCGCGCATTTCCTCTTGGCGAGCTCTTGCATGTCGACCTCCTAGGCTTGCAGGCGCGCGATTCGGGTCGCGGCCGGCGGATGGGAATCGTAAAAGGCCGAATGGACGGGATCGGGCGTGAGCGTCGCGGCGTTGTCCTGGTAGAGCTTGATGAGCGCCTTCACCAGCTCGGGGGCGCTCGCATGCGCGGCGGCGTAGGCGTCGGCCTCGAACTCGTGCCGGCGCGAATACAGGCTGGTCAGCGGATGCAGGAAGAACGTGAACACCGGCATCACCAGCACGAACAGCAACAGCCCGGTCGCAGTGTCGCGCGCCGAGACGTTCAGGCCGGCGTAGAACCAGTCGCGGTCGATCAACTGGCCCAGCACCCAGAGCAGCGCGAGCGACGTGACGAACAGCAGCGCCACGCGCTTCCACACGTGGTGGCGCCTGTAGTGACCGAGCTCGTGCGCCAGCACCGCCTCGACCTCGGGCGGCGCGAGCCTGGCGAGCAGCGTGTCGAACAGCACGATGCGCTTGGCGCCGCCGAAGCCCGTGAAGTAGGCATTGCCGTGGCTCGAGCGCTTCGAGCCGTCCATCACGAACAGCCCGCTCGAGCGGAAGCCGCAACGGCCGAGCAGTCCCTTGATGCGCGCCTCGAGCGCCGGATCGCGCAGCGGCGAGAACTTGTTGAACAGCGGGGCGATGAACGTCGGGTAGATCAGCAGCACGAGCAGGTTGAAGCCCATCCACGCGACCCAGACGTAAAGCCACCACAGCGCGCCCATGCGCGCCATGAGCCAAAGCACCAGCACGAGCAGCGGCAGGCCGAGCGTCGCGCCGAGCAGCACCTGCTTCGTCAGGTCCGCGACGAACAGCGCCGGCGTCATCCGGTTGAAGCCGAAGCGCGCTTCGACGACGAAGGTGCGGTACACGGTGAGCGGCAGCTCGAGCGCGCCGAGCAGCACGACGACGCTCGCGATCAGGGCGGTGCCCTGCGCCAGTCCGCCGGGCTCGAAGGCGCGCGACCATTGCGCGTTCAGCCAGTCGAGCAGCCCGCCCAGCGTCAGCACGAGCAGCGCGCCCGTGGCGAGCGCCGTATCGCCCAGTCCGAGCCACGTCTTGGCGACGCTGTAGTCGGCCGCCTTCTGGTGCGCGGCCAGGGGAATCGCCGAGGAGAAGCTCGCCGGCACCTCGGCGCGGTGCGCGCGCACGTAGCGGATCTGGCGGTGTGCGAGCCACGCGCGCACGCCGACGGTCGCCGCGACGGCCGCGAGAAACACCCAAGTGAAGCCGTTTGTCACGCTATGAGAGAATACCGCGGGATTTCAAATGCATAAAGGCGGGCGGCGGTGGCGCAGGACGCGAACAACCTGATCTGGATCGACCTCGAGATGACCGGCCTGCGACCCGATTCGGATCGCATCATCGAGATGGCGCTGCTCGTCACCGATTCGGCCCTCAACGTCGTCGCCGAGGGGCCCGTGATGGCGATCCGCCAGCCGCGCGAAACGCTCGACGCGATGGATGCCTGGAACAAGGGCGTGCACGGGCGCTCGGGCCTGGTCGAGCGCGTGCTCGCATCCGGCATAGACGAAGCCGGCGCCGAGCAGCGCGCGCTCGAGTTCCTCGCGCAGCACGTGCCGGCCAACACCTCGCCGATGTGCGGCAATTCGATCTGCCAGGACCGGCGCTTCCTCGCGCGCTGGATGCCGCGGCTGGAGGCCTATTTCCACTATCGCAACCTCGATGTGTCCACGCTCAAGGAACTGGTGCGTCGCTGGAAGCCGGAGCTGGCGAAGAGCTTCTCCAAGGAGAGCAAGCACGAGGCGCTCGCCGACGTCCTCGAGTCGATCGCCGAGCTCAGGTACTACCGGGAAGCGGCGCTCAAGATCTAGCGCCGGCGCTTGCGCGCGGTGCGCTTCTTCGCCGCGCGGCGCGCGGCCGACACTTCGACGATCACCTCGATCTCGACCGGAATGCCGCTCGGCAGGGAGCCCATGCCGACCGCCGAGCGGGCATGGCGCCCGCGCTCGCCGAACACCTCGACCAACAGGTCCGAGCAGCCGTTGATCACCTTGGGGTGATCGGCGAACTCCGGCATCGCGTTGACCATGCCGAGCACCTTCACCACGCGCGCCACGCGATCGAGGCTGCCGAGCTCCGATTTCAGCACTGCGAGCAGCGCGAGGCCGGTCGAGCGGGCGAACTTGTAGCCCTGCACGACGTCGAATTCGCGCCCGAGCTTGCCGATCGGGCGCATGCCGTCGACCGCCGACGGGCCCTTGCCGGCCAGGAACAACAGCTTGCCGGTGCGCACCGCGTTCACGTAGTTCGCGAGCGGCGCGGTGACCTCGGGCAGATCGATCCCCAGCTGCTTGAGCCGCTGCTCGGCGCTCATGGCGCGGGCACCACTTTGCCGGGGTTCATCAGGTTCTCCGGATCGAGCACGTGCTTGATGTCGCGCATCACCGAGATCGCCTCCTCGCCCAGCTCGGCGCGCAGCGATTCCTGCTTGCCGAGGCCCACGCCGTGCTCGCCCGTGCAGGTGCCTTCCATCGCCAGCGCGCGCGCCACCAGCCGCTTGTTGAACTCCTTGGCGAGCGCGGTGTCCTCGGGCTTCGCGGGGTCGACCAGGAACATGAGATGGAAGTTGCCGTCGCCGATGTGCCCGAGCAGGGGCACCGGGGCGATGTAGTTCTGCACGTCGTCCATCGTCTCGCGCACGCATTCCGCGAGCCGCGAGATCGGCACGCAGACGTCGGTCGACACGGCGCGCGAGCCCGGCCGGATCTGCAGACAGGCGAAATAGGCGTTGTGGCGCGCGTCCCACAGCTGATTGCGCTCCTCCGGCCGGGTCGCCCACTGGAAGTCCATTCCGCCGTTTTCCCTGGCGATCGCCTGGACCGCCTCGGCCTGCTCGACGACGCTCGCTTTCGAGCCGTGGAACTCGAAGAACACGGTCGGCGCCACGCGGTAGCTCGTCTTCTTGTAGGCGTTGATCGCGGCGATCGTCTTGTCGCAGACGATGTCGCAGCGTGCCACGGGAATGCCGGCCTGGATCGTCTGGATCACCGTGCGCGTGCAGCCGTCGATCGAATCGAACGCGCACACCGCCGCGGACATGGCCTCCTGCACCGGGTACAGGCGCACCGTGACCTCGGTGATGATGCCGAGGGTGCCTTCCGAGCCGACGAACAGGCGCGTCAGGTCGTAGCCGGCGGCCGATTTCTTCGGCCTGCGCGAGGTCTGCACGATGCGTCCGTCGGCGAGCACCACCTTGAGTGCGATCACGTTCTCGCGCATCGTGCCGTAGCGCACCGCGTTCGTTCCGGAGGCGCGCGTGGCGGCCATGCCGCCGATCGTCGCGTCCGCGCCGGGGTCCACCGGGAAAAACAGCCCCGTGTGCTTGATGTACTCGTTCAGCTGCTTGCGCGTGACGCCGGCCTGCACGACCGCATCGAGATCCTCCTCGTGCACGGCGAGCACCTGGTTCATCTGTGACAGGTCGATGGTGACGCCGCCGCTCACCGCCAGGATGTGTCCCTCGAGCGACGTGCCCACGCCGTACGGAATCATCGGCACGCGGTGCCGCCGGCAGATGTTCACCACGTCGCGCACTTCCTCGGTGCTGTGCGGGAACACCACCGCGTCGGGCGCGGCGTACGGAAAATACGACTCGTCCTTGCCGTGATGCTCGCGTATGCCAGGCGACGTGGTCACGCGCTCGCCGAGCAGCGCCCGCAGCTCCTCCAGCACGGTCCGGTCGAATTCTCTCGCTTTATTCATAAAATCTATTTTAGCTTGATCTCGCCCTCGAAAGGCACCCTTACGCCCAGAGCAGGGATCTCGAGCGTCACCTTGGCGGCGAGCGTCTCCTCGCCCTTCAGCCGGGCGCCGGCGAGCGCGTTCTGTACGGCCTGCTCGATCTCGCGCTGCGAATTGACGCCGACCATCTTGAGAAATTTGCGAATGCTGAGATTGAAGGTTTCCTGGTCCACCTCTAGTCCTCCTTGAGTAAGCGCCCCGCCAGTTCTTTGCCCAGCTCCACGCCCCACTGGTCGAAGCTGTTGATGTTCCACACGATGCCCTGGACGAACACCTTGTGCTCGTACAGTGCCACCAGCCTGCCGAGATGACGCGCGTCCAAGCGCTCGAGCGTGAGCGTGCTCGAGGGCCGGTTTCCCGGGTAGCGCCGGTACGGCGGCAGCGCCGGATCGTCGCGCCCGAACGCGAGCGCCTCGGCCTGCGCCGTGGCGTGCGCGGCCAGAATCCTGCGGCGGCGCGGATCGCCGGGCGCCTCGGCGACGACGATGAAGTCCGCCGGCACCGCCTGCGTGCCCTGGTGCAGCAGCTGGTGGAAGGAGTGCTGTCCGACCGTGCCCTCGGCGCCCCACACCACCGGCGCGGTCGCGTAATCCAGCGCGCGTCCCTCGCGATCGACGCACTTGCCGTTCGACTCCATCTCGAGCTGCTGCAGGTACGCGGGCAGGAGCCGCAGCGGCGTGGCGTACGGCAGCACGGCGTGCGTGCGCGCGTCGAGGAAGTTGACGTTCCACACGCCGACCAGGGCCATCAGCACCGGGACGTTGCGCGCGAACGGCGTCTCGGCGAAGTGCCGGTCGATATCGCGCGCCCCGGCGAGCAGCTCATCGAAGCGCTCCGGCCCGAACGCGCACAGGGCGCTGAAGCCCACGCAGGACCACAGCGAGTACCGTCCGCCGACCCAGTCCCACATCGGCAGCACGTCGCCTGCGCCGAACTCGCGCGCCGCGCGCTCGTTGGCGCTCACCGCGACGAAGTGGCGCTCGAGCGAGGCGCCTTGCGGCAGCCGCTCGGCGAGCCAGCGCTTCGCCGCGCGCGCGTTCTCGAGCGTCTCCTGGGTGGTGAAGGTCTTGGACACCACCACGAAAAGCGTGCGCTCGGCGTCGGCCGTCGCGAGCGCGCGTTCGAGATCGAGCGGATCGACGTTTGCCGCGAAGCCGACCGACAGGCGCGCGTCGCAGGCCTCGGCGAGCGCGTCGACGAGCAGGCGCGGACCGAGGTCCGAGCCCCCCGTTCCCAGGTGCACCAGGCGCGTGATCGGCTTGCCCGTCGCGCCCGTCCAGGCGCCCGCGCGCAGCCGCCCGGCGAGCTCGCCCATGCGCGCGAGCGCCGCCTTGACCTCCGGCGGCGCCGCGTCGCCCGCGCGCAGCGCCGTGTGTAGCGCCGCGCGCCGCTCGGTCGAGTTGACCGGCTGTCCCGCGAGCAGCGCCTCGCGCCAGCCGGCGAGATCGCGCTCTTCGGCGAGCGCGAGCAAGGATTCCAGCACGCGCGCGTCGAGCCGCTGGCGCGCGAACTCGTAGCGCAGGCCCGGCGCCCGCGCGGCGAGGCGCGCCGCCCGCGCCGGGTCGCCGGCGAGCGCGTCGGCCAGCCGCAGCGTGCGCCACCGCTCGGCCTGCGCGGCGAGCGCCGGCCAGGCAGAGCATTGCGTAGGAGGTCTGGTATTCATCGCTCGTGGAGGTAGAGACGCAGCCGCTCGGCCTTGTCGCCGGGCCGCCCGACGTCCGCGATCTTGCGCCAGGAAGGGCTGGGAAGCTCGGGCTTGTCCTCCGGCGTGCTCTGCACGAGCAGCAGCCGGCAGGTGTCGGGCGCGAACGCATCGAACGGTCGCGTGACGATGCCCGCGTAGTAGCTGAGCGCCGCGCGCTGCGAGATGCCGACGCTGTCGCGCGCGATGCAGCCCGCGCCGCGGGGCAGACGTTCGTGGATCTGCAGCGCCACGGACCGATAGCTCTTCACGTAGTCGGCCCAGGGCAGCAGCAGGAACGACAGCGTCGACCACAGCAGCGCGACGCCGGCGGCCCAGCGCGTGATGCCGCGCGTCGGAGAGGGAGGGGTATAGAACGCCAGGTACAGCCAGGCGAGGGTGACCGCGAGCGCAGCCGCGAGGGGCAGCGGCGCGAAGTGCGCGACGAAGCCGGGCGCGAGCTTGGCGAAATTGTGCGCGATAGTCGGGAAGAGGGGCGTCATAGTGGCGACGTAGCCGAGCCAAATCAGCGCCGCGATGAAGCTGAAGGTCATGACCGCGAACCAGTCGAGCGCGTTCGCCGCGCCGCGCCGCAGGCGCGGCACGCCGCCGGCGGCGAGCAGCGCGAGCGGGACGACCAGGGGAAAGGTGGTGATCTCCTGCGGCGGACCGACGAGCGAGATTCCCGCGAGCGTCGCGAGCGCGACGGCGAGCGGCACGAACACGCGCGGCTCGCGCCAGCGGCGGCGCTGGGACCACGCGGCCCAGCCCGCCACCGGCCAGGCGGGCCAGGTGAACCAGCTCGCGGCGACGAGGAAGTAATCGGCGTTCGTCAGGAACGATCCCTGCAACTCGGTCGTGACCGACCACCAATCCGCGAGCAGTTTCGGCGAGCGCAGCCACAAGGCGAGCGGCCAGCTCGCCCCGAGCGCGAGCGCGACAAGCGCGCCGACGCCGAGGAATGCGGCGCCGCGCTGCGTGCGCCACTCGTCGCACGCGAAGTGCGCGGCGAGCGCCGCGACGCCGAGCGCGACGGGCACGATGAAGCCCGCCGCCAGGAATGCGACGCCGAGCGCGGCGCCGAAGGCCGCGCCCATGACGAGCGGGCGGCGCTCCGCGTGCGCCAGCGCGGCGAAGGCGCCGCAGGCTGCGGCCATGGCGGCGAGGTCCGGCAGCGCCTCGTGCGCGTGCACGATCAGGCCGACCGCGCCGATGATGAACAGCGGCGCGGCGGTGGCCGTCGCGCGGCGCTCGGCCTGCGGGGCGAAGTCGCGCGCCGCGACGTAGGCGAGCGCGAGCCCGGCGAGCACGAATGCGCCGCTCGCCAGGCGCACCGCCTGGTGGAAGCCGAGCAGCCCCGCGAATGCCTTGGCGCAGGCGAGGCCCACCCAGTAGAAGAGGGGCGGGTCGACGAGCCAGCGCGACTCCGCGACGTGCGGCACGAGCCAGTCGCCCGAGAGCTGCATGCGGTGCACGATCTCGATGCTGATGACGTCGTAAGTCTTCCAGGGGTCGTGCCCGAGGAGCCCCGGTGCGACGAAAACCAGCGCGATGAGCGCCAGCACCGCGAACGAGGGCGGCAGCGCGAGCCGGGGGAGCATGCGGCTATTCTAGGCGGCGCGGCGGCGCGCGAAAACAAAAAAGGCGGCCGCAGCCGCCTTGTTTCGTCCCGCGCCTCCGTCTACGCCGGTTTCTTGGTGCGCGTGTAGCGCCGCTTGAATTTCTCGACTCGGCCGGCGGTGTCCATGATCTTCTGCTTGCCGGTGTAGAACGAGTGCGACTCCGAGGACACCTCGACCTTCACGACCGGATACTCGTTGCCGTCGGTCCACTTCATTTTCTCGCGCCCCTTGACGTCGATCGCCGAGCGGGTGAGGAACGAGTGGTTTGCGCTGGTGTCGTGAAAGATCACCGTGTGGTATTCGGGATGGATTCCGGTCTTCATGGCTGGCCTGCCGCGGAAAAGGCGCGAATTATACGGAAAACAAGGAGTTAAGGCAACGCCTGATCAACCGCGGCGCATCGAGTCGAAGAACTCGGCGTTGTTCTTGGTGGCGCGGATCTTGTCGATCAGGAATTCGGCGGCTTCCAGCTCGTCCATCGGGTAGAGGAGCTTCCTGAGCACCCACACCTTCTGCAGGATCGCCGGCTCGATGAGCAGCTCCTCGCGGCGCGTGCCCGAGCGATTGACGTTGATCGCGGGGTAGATGCGCTTCTCGTGCATCCTGCGGTCGAGATGGATCTCCATGTTGCCGGTGCCCTTGAACTCCTCGTAGATCACGTCGTCCATGCGGCTGCCGGTGTCGATCAGCGCGGTGGCGATGATCGTGAGCGAGCCGCCTTCCTCGACGTTGCGCGCCGCGCCGAAGAAGCGCTT
>JBLMWT010000180.1:0-6279 GCA_050257375.1 Sphingomonadaceae bacterium | reverse complement strand
ACGGCCGACCTGTCGGTGCCCGACGGCGAGCGCCAGGAGGATCTCGGGATCAATTTCCGCGCCATGACCTCGACTCTCCTCGCGCGCTACATCGAGCCGCGCATGGCCCAGCTCGAGCGCGCCTACGCGCAGCTCGAGCGCGAGGTCGCGGCGCTCGCCGGGGCCGAGTTCGCCGCCGTCTTCGCCGCCCGGTCGATAGAGGGCCTCGAGGCGCGCGCGGCCGCGGAGGAACGGCCCTTAGCGCGCGCCGCGCTGCGCGCCGTCGCGCGGGTGGCGGGCGCGGTGTGCGCGCGCCACGGGCGGCTGTGGGGCGAGCCCGCGCTGCTCGCGAAGGTCGCCGCGCGCCTGGTCTGTAACGAGCACGGCAGCGCGACGCTCGGGCGACTGATCGAGCCTCATATCGCCGAAGCCGTGCGCGCCGAGGGCTACGCGCTGCTGCCGGCGCAGCGCCAACCGGTGGTGATGAACACCAAGGGCGCCTCCGCATCCGGCAAGAGCAGCATGCGCCCGCTGCAAAAGGCGCTCGCCGGCGAGATCGGCGCTGCTTGGAGCGACTTCGCGCTCATCAGCCCCGACATCTGGAGGAAGCAGCTGCTCGACTATGCCACGCTCGGCGAGGCCTACAAGTACGCGGGCAGCTTCACCGGCCAGGAGCTGCGCATGGTCGACCAGAAGCTCGACCGCTACATGGCGCGCAAGGCTGAGCGCGGCGGGATGTCGCACCTTCTGATCGACCGCTTTCGCTTCGACAGCTTCGCGCCGGAGTCGGACGAGGCGGGCAGCAATCTGCTCACCCGCTTCGGCCACTTCCTGTACCTGTTTTTCATGATCACTCCGCCGCACGCCACCGTCGAGCGCTCGTGGCAGCGCGGGCTGGAGTTCGGGCGCTACAAGGCGGTCGACGACCTGCTCGCGCACAACGTCGAGGCCTACGCCGGCATGCCCGAGCTCTTCTTCACCTGGGCGCTGCGCGCCGACAAGTGGGTGCACTACGAATTCCTCGACAACGGCGTGCCGGCGGGCGAGCGCCCGTGCACGGTGGCCTTCGGCCTGAACGGCGAGCTGAACGTGCTCGACGTGAAGGGCATGCTCGACATCGAGCGCTACGCGAGGATAAACGTCGGCGCGAGCTGCGCGGCGGAGGTCTACCCCGGCGGGGAGGCGGCCGCGCCCGGGCGCAATACCGGATTCCTGGTCCAGTGCGCACGCCGCCTGCGCGCGGTCAACTTCGCCGAGCGCGACACCGGCCGCATCTACGCGCGCGTCGAGGCGGGGGCGCTGGCCTGGATCGATCCGCCGGCGCTCGAGCGCGCGCTCGCCGACCCGGACACGCGCGCCGGCGTGCTGGCGGCGGCTCCCGGCGCGCTGGGCGACGGTGTGCGGCGCAGCAGCCAGCTGCTGCCCGAGGGGCGGGCTCACACGCTCGGCCGGTGGCGCACAGCCTGAAGGCGGTTGCGGGAGGATACGTCCCGGTGCTCTAATCGCCCGGTCCGTCGTCGTGGACCCTTGGGGGAGGAGGCGAGATGGGCCATCGCGCACCCGACCGCCGCCTGCTGGCCTTCGTGCTCGCCGGCGCGGCGCTGTGCGCGCACGCCGCCGAAGCGCCGAACTGGGAGGTGGCGCACGACTCGGGCTGCGCGCTGCGCTCGGCGCCGCAAACGGTGAACGACGGCTACCAGACCGTGCAGGCGCGCATCGTGGTCGACGCCGCCAAGGTGGTCGTCGAATCGCCCTCCGACCTGGATGACAGCTTCTCGGACATCGGGCTCGCGCTGCCCGACCACGACTTCATCCGCATGGACCGCGTCGAAGGCAAGAAGCGCGCGGTATTCGAGTCGCGCTACGCCGATCTCGTGAAAGCGTTCAAGGCAGGCCGGGAAGTGGAGGCACGGCTGCGCTTCTGGCCGGAATTCCCGGTCACCGGGGTGCACGGCGCGCGCTTCAGCCTGATGGGCTTCACCAAGGCGTACGACGAGGCGAAGGGCTGCAAATAGGCGGAGGCTCTATGGGCATACGGTTCAAGTTCAACCTGGTGCTGCTGGCGGTGTTCGGGGCCGGGCTCGCGCTCACCGGATGGATCTCTTACGGCCTGCTGCAGGCGAACGCCAAGGACGAGGTGGTGCGCAACGCGCGCCTGATGCTCGAATCGGCGCTCGCGATCCGCGGCTACACCATCAAGCAGGTCAAGCCACACCTCGAGCTGCAGCTGATGCGCGTGTTCCTGCCGCAGAGCGTGCCCGCCTATGCCGCGACCGAGACGGTGAACGAGCTGCGCAAGTCCCACCCGGACTACTCGTACAAGGAGGCGACGCTCAATCCGACCAACCCGCGCGACCGCGCCGTCGACTGGGAGGCCGACGTGGTGCGCGACTTCCGCGATCACGCCGAGACCAAGGAGCTGGTCGGCGAGCGCGACACGCCGACCGGCCGTTCGCTGTTCATCGCGCGCCCGATCAAGATCGTGGACCCGGCGTGCCTTGCCTGCCACAGCGTGCCGCAGGCCGCTCCGGCGTCGATGATCAAGCTCTACGGCGAGTCGAACGGCTTCGGCTGGAAGTGGAACGAGATCGTCGGCGCGCAGATCGTCTCGGTGCCGATGACCCTGCCGATCAGGAACGCCGAGCGCGCCTTCCGCGCCTTCATGGCGTCGCTCGCGGCCGTGTTCCTGGCGGCGTTCGTGGTGCTCAACCTGATGCTCGGCTGGCTGATCGTGCGGCCGATCCGCCGCATGTCGGAGAGCGCCGACAAGGTGAGCACGGGCGATTTTTCGCGCCCCGAGCTGCCCGCGCAGGGCAAGGACGAGATCTCGGTGCTCGCTGCCTCCTTCAACCGCATGCGCCGCAGCCTGCAAAAGGCCATGCAGATGATCGAGCAGTAGCGCGGCATGCACAACCCGGCCCTGGGCAGCGTCGGCCGCACCTTCATCTGTAGCGTGGTGTTCGTCGACATCGTGGAATACACGAAGAAGACAGTGGCCAAGCAGGTCGCGCAGCGCGGCTGGTTCAACGGCATGCTGGCCGAGGCGCTGCAGGGCATCTCGCAGGAGGACCGCATCGTGATCGACGCCGGCGACGGCGCCGCGATCTGCCTGCTCGGCGACCCGGAAGAGGCGGTGTTCATCACCAACGCGCTGCGCGTGGCGATCGCCGAGCACGCCTATCCCGAGTTCGCGCTGCGCATGGGCATCAACCTCGGGCCGGTGAAGATGGCCAAGGACATCCACGGCCAGCCCAACATCATCGGCGACGGCATCAACGTCGCGCAGCGCGTCATGAGCTTCGCGCAACCGAACCAGATCCTCGTGTCGCGCAGCTACTACGACATCGTGTCGCGCATCTCGGACGAGTACGAGCGGCTGTTCCGCTACCAGGGCGAGCACAAGGACAAGCACGTGCGCTCTCACCAGGTGTACGAGGTGATGGTGCGCGGGCCGGGCGATGCGCCATCCGCGCCGCCCGCGGCCGCCGTGGAGCTCGCCCCCGCGCCCCGGCCCGCGGACGGACTGGACGGCGCGCTGGTCGACGCGCTCGGCATCCGGCTGACCAACTACCTGGGGCCGATCGCGCCGCTGCTCGCGAAGAGGACCGCGCGCAAGGCGCGCTCGGTGACCGAGCTGATCGGCCTGCTCGCCGACTGCGTGCCGGTGCCCGCGCAGCGCGAGCAGTTCATGCTCGAGGCGAGAAGGAGCCTGCCCGCGGCGACGCGCGAGGAGCCGCCCGCGCCACGGGATGAGCGGCCCGCGCAGCGCGAGGAGGGGGCCGCGCAGCGCGCGGCGGTCGAAGCGCCGCCCGCGAGCCTCGACGAAGCGGCGCTCGCGCGCGTCGAGCGGGCGCTCGCGCAGCACATCGGCCCGATGGCCTCCGTGATCGTCAAGCGCGCGGCCAGGAGCGCACGCGGCCGGCGCGAGCTGGTGGCGGCGCTCGCCGCCTCGATCGACGACCCCGGCGAGCGCGGGAGGTTCGAGGACGAAGCCTGGGGCGCGCTAGGGGCCGGCGGGCGCGAGCTCTAACCGGCCGTCGGCCAGGCGCGCGCGCAGCCAGCGCACGTCCGGCGCGCCGGGCACCTCGATGCGCCGCAGCCCGGGCAGGGGCTCGTCGTCGCGGTAACGGTGCGTATCGCCGTGCACGAGCACCAGCCTGCCCGCGAAGCGGCGCGCGTCGGTCGCCAGCACCGCGCGCAGGCGCGCATAGCCGTCGCGCGCGCGGCCGTGCTCGAACTGCGGGTCGGCCTGCATGAGCACGAAGATCGTCCGCGCGCCGCGCGCATCGGCGAGCGACAGGCTCTCGTCCAGCCACTCGAAGACGGCGGCCATGCGGCGCGCGTGCTCCGCGGGATCGCGCGCGAGGTTGTTGTAGCTTCCCGGGACGTTCACGCCGATGAACAGCGCGCTGCCAGACTGCCAGCGCACGTTCTCGCAGTACTCGCCCGGCTGGCGCTCGAGCGCGAGGCCGGGCACTTCGGCGCAGAACAGGCTCCTCCAGCGCGCGAGCCGCTCGAGCGGGTCGAAACCCGTGCGATGGCAGTCGGTCCACTCGTTGTCGCCCGGCAGCAGCACGAACGGGTGGCGCAGGCGCGCGAACTGGCGCTTGCGCGCTTCGAGCCAGGCATCGCCGCACGGGCCCGTGCCCGAGGTGATGTCGCCGACGTGCACGACGAAGGCGAGCGGCTCGGCGTTCATGCGCTCGATCATCGCGTCGAGCAGATTGGCCTGCGCCTGAGAATAGGGCGTGTCGCCCATCAGGCCGAAGGACAGGCCTTGCGCCGCCGGCGCGGATGCGTAGCCGGCGAGCAGGACGAACAGCGCCGCGCAGAGCCTAGATGCCGTAGGCCTTCCGCACGAGCGTGATCGGGTGCGCCTTCTCCGCCTTGCCCGCCTCGCCACCTTCGCGCATGCCCTGCAGGATGTGGCGCCCGGCGATCGGGCAGTCCGAGCTCACGTAGTCGGGCGCGGCTCCGGCCATCTGCCGGAACACGGGGCGCCCGATCTTCATCGAGTTGGCGTAGTACTCGCGCTTCACGCCCCAGGTGCCATCGTGGCCGGCGCAGCGCTCGACGGTGTTCACCTGGGTGCCCGGCACCAGCTCGAGCACCTCGCGCGTCTTCTGGCCCATGTTCTGCACGCGCGAGTGGCAGGGGATGTGGTAGGCGATCTTGCCCAGCTGCTCTTTGAAATCGGTCTTCAGCAGCCCGTCGCGCTTTCTCATCACCAGGTACTCGAATGGGTCGAACATCGCTTCCTGCACCGCCTTCACGTCCACGTCGTCCGGGAACATGAGCGGCAGCTCCTGCTTGAACATCAGCGTGCAGGAGGGCACCGGCGTGAGGATCGCGTAGCCTTCGCGCGCGAGCTTCGCGAGCGGCGGGATGTTGACCGCCTTGTGCTCGGCTACCGTTTCCAGATCGCCCAGCTCGAGCTTGGGCATGCCGCAGCAGGCCTCCTTCTCGACGATCACGTACGGGATCTCGTTGTGCTCGAGGATCGCCAGCAGGTCGTGCCCGATGCCGGGCTCGTTGTAGTTCACGTAGCAGGTCGAGAAGATCGCCGCCTTGCCGGGCGCGCTCTTGCCGTCCTTCACCGGGAAGCCCTTCGCGCGCGCGGCGTTCGGGCGGAACGTGCGCGCCGCGTACGGCGGCAGCTCGCGCTCCTTCGCCACGCCGAGCGTCTTTTCCATCAGCGCGCGCGCCGCGCCGTTCCTGTTCAGCGCGTTCACCGTCTGCACCACCACCGGGATGGTGGCGAGCTTGCCGAGCGCGTCGGTCGAGCTGAGCAGCCGGTCGCGCAGGCGCGCGCCGCTTTGCTTGAACTTGACCGCCTTGGCGCGCAGCATGAGGTGCGGGAAGTCGACGTTCCAGGGATGCGGCGGCACATACGGACACTTGGTCATGTAGCACATGTCGCACAGGTAGCACTGGTCGACGACCTTCCAGTAGTCCTGCTTCTCGACGCCGTCGATCTCCATCGTCTTGCCCTGGTCGATGAGATCGAACAGCGTCGGGAACGCGGTGCACAGGTTGACGCACCGGCGGCAGCCGTGGCAGATCTCGTACACCCGCTCGAGCTCCTTGTAGAGCGCGCCCTCGTCGTAGAAGGACGCGCTCTTCCAGTCGAGCGGATGCCGGGTCGGCGCTTCGAGGCTGCCTTCGCGCTGCGTCATGGCCTCAGTCCTGCAGCGCGTCGAGCGCCTTCTGGAAGCGGTTGGCGTGCGAGCGCTCGGCCTTGGCCAGCGTCTCGAACCAGTCCGCGATCTCGTCGAACTTCTCCTGGCGCGCCATCTTCGC
>JBLMWT010000179.1:0-16185 GCA_050257375.1 Sphingomonadaceae bacterium | reverse complement strand
TCGTGCTCGGCGCGCGCCTGCTGGATGGCCGCGGCAGGGTGCTGTCCTTCGGCGGGCAGGTGATGAAGAACGTCGCCGGCTACGACATTTCGCGGCTGCTCGCCGGCTCGCTCGGTACGCTTGGCGTCATCCTCGAGGTGTCGCTCAAGGTTCTGCCGCGCCCGGCCGCCGAAGCCTCGCTGCGGCTCGAGGCGACGGAGCAGGAGGCATTGGAACGGATGAATGTCTGGGCGGGCAGGCCACTGCCCATATCGGCGACCAGCTTCGCGGACGGCCAGCTTTGCGTGCGCCTGTCCGGCGCTCCGGCTGCGGTGCGCGCGGCGTGCGAAACCCTCGGCGGCGAAGAGCTGCCGCGCGCGGCGGAATACTGGATGTCCCTGCGCGAGCACGCACACCCGGCGTTCGCCGGCGATAAGCCGCTTTGGCGCCTGTCGGTGCCCAGCGCGACCCCGCCGCTCGGTCTCCCGGGAGCGCGGCTCATCGAGTGGGGCGGTGCGCTGCGCTGGTTCGCCTCGGACGCCGAGCCGGAGAAGATCCGCGACGCGGCGGCGCGCGCCGGCGGGCATGCGACGCTCTTCCGCGCGCGCGACAAGTCGTGCGGCGCGTTCACGCCGCTTTCCGAGGTCTCCGCGCGCCTGCATCGTGAGCTCAAGGCGGTGTTCGATCCGGCGGGCATCTTCAACCGCGGGCGCATGTATCCGGACTTATGACGGCGCTTCAGCCTCCGCCGAGCCTCTTCTGCTCCGCCTTGACGTTGGCGCGCACGAATTCCGCGTATTGCGAATCGGGATATTTCGCGAGCAGCGTGCCGTACAGCTTGACCGCGACTGCCGACTGGCCTACTTCCGCCGCCTTGCCCGCCACTTCGATGAGCCGCTTTTGCGCCGCGACGCGATCACCCGCCAGCAACGCGCCCGCATGCATGGACCAAGCCGCTTCCATCAGGTCGCCTTGGCCGAGCAAAGCGCGTCCCAACGCTTCCCATTGCGGTGGCGAGAGCGGCAGCGCGGTGCGCTCGGCGATGAATTCGGAGAACACCCCGCGCGCAAGCGCCGCCTGGCCGCCGGCAAGCGACGCGCCGATCGCGTTCGCGGCGGCGCGCTGGCGCGCTGCGGCCTGCGCATTGTCGGCCGCGAGTCGTTTCGTGAGCAGTGCCGCTTCGGTGGCGGCGTGCGCGTCGCGCCCGTTGTCGAGCAATGCGAGGCGTGCGGTCGCGAGAGCATCGAAGGCGCGCATGGCGTCGAGCTGCGCTACGCGCTGCTTGATCTCGTCGAACGTCGGCTTCCGGGCGCCCGCAGTCGGCGCGGCGGCTGCGGCGTTCGTCCCCGCAACCGCCTGCGCCGCCGACTTGGGCGCGCCGGCGCGCGCAAGCTCGCCCTTCGCCGCTTCCGCCATGAACGCGGCGAGCCGGCGCGCTTCGTCGTCCGCTCCGCTTTCGGCGGCCTGCTGGCCACTGCGCGCGGAAAGGAACGCCACCGCTGCAATCGGGCCCAGGATCAGGCCCCAGAAGCCCACCAACATGAAGCCGACGCCCGCCGCGACGGGCAGAACCTTTTTCCAATTCGGTCGATCCACGCGCATGTCCTCGGACGCGAGCGGGCATGACTATAGATCGGCCGGTTCGATTTGAACAATGCAGACTGTCCTCGCTGACTTCATCCGCGATACGCCCGAGGGGCGCGAGGCGGACGCGATTCTTCGCAAGTGCGTGCACTGCGGCTTTTGCACGGCCACCTGCCCGACGTATCAGTTGCTCGGCGACGAGCTGGACGGGCCGCGCGGTCGCATCTACCTCATCAAACAGGCGCTCGAGGGCGCTCCGGTCAGCGCGCGCACCCGGCTGCACCTTGACCGCTGCCTGACTTGCCGCTCGTGCGAGACGACCTGCCCGTCGGGCGTGCGCTACGGCCGTCTGGCAGACATCGGTCGCAAGGTCGTCGAGGGACGGGCGCGGCGCGGCCTGGCGGAACGCTTACGCCGCTCCGCGCTGGCTTTTGCTCTGCCGCGCAGGAGGCTGTTCTCGGCGGCCCTGCGGCTGGGACAGCTGGCGCGACCGGTGCTCCCCGCGGCGCTCAAGCAAACGGTGCCGGAGCGCGCGCCGGCGGCCGGGCCGTGGCCTGCGCCGCGCCACGCGCGCAGGATGCTCACGCTGGCCGGATGCGTGCAACCCGCGCTCGCGCCGCGCATCAATGCCGCGGCGGCGCGCATCCTCGATCGCATCGGCATCTCGCTCGTCGAGGCGCCCGCCGCCGGTTGCTGCGGCGCAGTGCGTTTTCATCTCAATGACCAGGAAGGCGGGCTCGCGGACATGCGGCGAGTGATCGACGCGTGGTGGCCGCTCGTCCAGCGCGGCGAGGTCGAGGCGATCGCCATGACCGCGAGCGGTTGTGGCGTGACGGTCAAGGAGTATGGCCACTATCTGGCGCACGATCCCGCGTACCGCGACAAGGCGGCGCGCATCGCGGCCATGACCCGCGACCTGTCCGAGATCGTGGCGGGAGAGGCGCAGGCGCTCGAGCCCCTGCTCAGCGCCGCGCGAGCGCGTGGGCACGTCGCCTTTCAGTCGCCCTGTTCGCTGCAGCACGGCCAAGGCATCCGCGGCATCGTTGAGCGGCTGCTCGCGCGCGCCGGGTACCGGCCGCAGCCGGTACCCGACGCGCATCTGTGCTGCGGTTCCGCGGGCACCTATTCGATCCTGCAGCCCGAGCTTTCGCGCGAGCTGCGTTCGCGCAAGCTGGCCGCGCTGCAATCCGGCCCGATCGCGGCGATTGCCACCGCCAACATCGGCTGCCTTGCCCATTTGCAGGCGGGCACCGAGACGCCGGTACGGCACTGGATCGAGCTGCTCGAACAGGCGATGCTCCCGGCGCCCTGAGCGCCGCGGCCGTGGCAGGGCCGCCGGATTCGGTGGAAAATCTCCACTCGACCATGAATGCCCGCGACGAATCTTCTTCCCTGGCCGCCTCCGAGACTGCAGTGAAGGTCGTGCGCGCGGCCTGCCCGCACGACTGCCCGGACACCTGCGCGATGCTGGTGACGGTCAAGGACGGCGTCGCGGTCAGGATCCAGGGCGACCCCTCGATGCCCTTCACCGACGGCTCGCTGTGCACCAAGGTCGCCTATTACCTGGAACGCACTTACGCGCCGGATCGAGTGCTGCACCCGCTGAAGCGCGTCGGACCTAAGGGCAGCGGCGAATTCCGCCGCATCTCCTGGGACGAGGCGCTGGACGAGATCGCGGGCCGGCTCGGGGCTCTGGCCGCCGCGCCGGAGGGGCCGCAGACGATCCTGCCGTGCAGCTATGCCGGCACGATGGGTATGGTCCAGTACAGCTCGATGGACCGGCGCTTCTTCCACCGCTTGGGTGCTTCGCTGCTC
The DNA here is from genome assembly GCA_050257375.1 of Sphingomonadaceae bacterium. Classification (GTDB taxonomy): domain Bacteria; phylum Pseudomonadota; class Gammaproteobacteria; order Burkholderiales; family SG8-39; genus DAHVFK01. Next base: position 12,807 of record JBLMWT010000179.1, on the reverse strand, counting down.
GAGCGCACGCTGTGCTCGACCGCGGGCAAGTTCGGTGTCAAGGCGACGCTCGGAGGCTCGGTCGGCATGGATCCGGAGCGCTTCGACGAGGCAAAGCTCATCATCCTGTGGGGCGCGAACCCGATCGTGTCCAACCTGCACCTGTGGTCGCGGGTTCAGCAGGCCAAGCGGCGCGGCGCCAAGGTCATCGCGATCGATCCCTACCGCAGCCTTTCGGCGGAGAAGTCGAGCCAGCACATCGCGCCAATGCCGGGAACGGACGGGGCGCTCGCGCTCGGCATGATGCACGTACTGATCGCCGAGGGACTGATCGACCGCGACTATGTCGTTCGCCATACGCTCGGCTTCGAAGCGCTTGCCGAGCGCGTCGAGCGCTACACGCCGGCATGGACCGCGCGCACCTGCGGCATCCCGGAGCGGGAAGTGGTTGAGCTCGCGCGCGAGTACGGCAGCGTGAAGCCGGCCGCGATCAGGCTCAACTACGGCATGCAGCGCCACGCGGGCGGCGGCATGGCGGCGCGCACCATCGCGTGCCTGCCGGCGCTCACCGGCGCCTGGCGCGATGCGGCCGGCGGCATCGTACTCACCACGGCGGATTTCTACGGTTTCGACCACGCCGCGCTCGAGCGTCCCGACCTGCTCGGCGGCGCGACGCCCCGCAGCTTCAACCACGCTGCGCTCGGCGACGCCCTCACGCGCGCCGACCCGCCCGTGCGGGCGATCGTCGTCTACAACAACAATCCGGTCGCGGTATGCCCGGAGTCCCGGAAAGTGATCGAGGGCTTCTCGCGCGAGGACCTGTTCTGCGTGGTGATGGATTCGTTCCTCACCGACACCGCCGACTATGCCGACATCGTGCTGCCGGCGACCACGCAGCTCGAGCATTACGACGTGCACAAGTCGTACGGGCACCTCTATGTGCTGGCGAACAATCCTGCGATTGCGCCGCTCGGCGAGTCGCTGCCGAACTCCGAGGTGTTCAGGCGCCTCGCCGTGCGCATGGGGTTCGACGAGCCGTGCTTTCGCGACAGCGACGAGCAGATCTGCGCCCAGGCGCTCGCCTCGGCGAGCCCGCGCATGCGCGGCCTGGAATGGGGCGCGGTGAAAGCCGACGGCTGGCGGCGGCTGCGCGTGCCCGAGCGCTTCGCGCCGTTCGCGCAGGGTGGCTTCCCGACGCCCTCTGGCAAGTGCGAGTTCTACAGCGAGTCGCTCGCGCGCCAAGGGGTCGATCCGCTGCCGTTTTTCAATCCGCCCGCGGAGTCGCCTGCGAGCGATCCGGCGCTCGCGGGCCGCTATCCGCTTGCGTTTCTGTCGCCGCCGGCGCGCAATTTCCTCAATTCGACCTTCGCCAACCTCGCGCGCTTCCGCGAAGCGGAGGGCGAGCCGCGCCTCGAGCTGCACCCCGATGACGCCGTCGCGCGCGGCATTCGCGACGGCGACACGGTGCGCATATTCAACGACCGCGGCTCGTTCACGCTGCGCGCCGCGGTGAACGGCAAGCCGCGCCGCGGAGTGGTCGTCGCGCCATCAGTGTGGTGGAAGAAGTTCTCGCGCGATGGCCGGAACGCCAACGAGGTCACCTCGCAGCGCACTACCGACCTCGGCGGCGGCGCGACGTTTTACGACTGCCTGGTACAAGTCGAGAAGCTGTCCTGAGCCCCGCCACCCATCTCTTTCTGAGCGACGCGCTGGGACGCTACGGCTTTCCTGAGGGGCATCCCCTGTCGGTAGACCGGCAGGGCGCGTTCTGGCGCGCCGCCGGTGTTCTCGGGCTCGATCGGCGGGTGATCGTGGCGCAGTCGAGGGCGGCCGAGCGGGCAGCGATCCAGCGCTTTCACCGTCCGGAGTACGTCGAGCGGGTGATCGATGCCTCGCGTACGGGCAGCGGTTACCTCGACTATGGCGATACCCCTGCGTTCCCCGGCTGCTACGAGGCGGCTTCGCACCTGGTGGGCGCTGCCCTCGAGGGCGCGCGCCGCATCCTGCACGGCGAGGCGCGACGCACCTTTCAGCCGATCGGCGGTCTGCATCACGCGCGGCGGGCGGGCGCGGCCGGATTTTGCGTGTTCAACGATCTCGGCGTGCTGATCGAAACGCTGCGCGCCGAATACGGTGTGCGGCGCATCGCGTACGTGGACATCGACGTGCATCATGGCGACGGGGTGTTCTACGAGTTCGAGCACGACCCGGAGCTGATCGTGGCCGACATCCACGAGGATGGCTCGTACCTCTATCCCGGGACGGGATTCGGCTACGAAACGGGCAAGGGCGGTGCCCAAGGGACCAAGTTGAACCTTCCGCTCCGCCCGGGGGCCGGCGACGCGGAGTTCTTCCGCGCCTGGGACGAGGCCGAGGAATTTGTCGATCGCCATGCGCCGGAATTCGTTCTCCTGCAATGCGGCGCGGACGGGCTCGCGGGGGATCCACTTGCCGACTTGCGCCTGACGCCGGCCGCGCACGCGCACGCCACGCGGCGGCTGCTGGCGCTTGCCGAGCGCCACGCGCGAGGGCGGTTGATGGTTTTCGGTGGCGGCGGCTACAGCCTGGAGAACTTGAGCTCGGCCTGGTGCGCGGTGGTGCAAGAATTGGTCAACGGTGCGGAGTGACGTGTCGCGTGCCGCCCTCGGTGGGCTAACCTCGTACAAGCTCTTGGAAATGCGAAGGGCGACATGACGAGCCGGGGCGAGGCGCGCGGACAAGAGTCGGGCGAAGCGCAGCGTCTGCACGAGGCGCGCATGACGGCGCTGCAACGCGTCGCCGCGGCCGCCTATGCGGCGACGCTGCTGAACGCTGCCATTCTGCTGATTGCGCTGTGGGGCGCAGTCGGGGTGGAAGTGCTCGTGGCGTGGTTCGGCGTCGTGCTCGTCGTGACCGCCGCGCGCCTGGTCGTGCACCTGCGCTTCGCGCACGCCAGGGCAGCCGGAAGGCTGATCGCGTGGGAACGCCAGTTCGCGCTCGGCGTGTTCGCCGCCGGCGCGGTCTGGGCCGCGGCGCCGGCGATCGTCTTTGCCGAACTCGATCCTCTGCGCCAGATGGCAGTCGTGTTCGTCATCGGCGGCAGTATCATCGGGGCGGCCGGAGTCTACGGCGCCAGTCAGCTCGCGTTCTACGGCTTCAGCGCGTTGCCCTTCCTGTCCGTGGTGGTGCAGCTGGTGCGGGGACCCGGCGAGACCTACCGTCTGCTCGGCCTGATGGTGATCGTATTCGGCGCGGCCATGCTGCGCGTGTACCGCCAGTATCACCTGAACATCGTCGAGACGTTGCGCACGCGCTTCGAGAACGAAGAGCTGGTGGCGCGCCAGGCACGCAGCGAGGCGCAGCTGCGCGACGCGATCGAGAGCTTTCCCGACGCCATCGCCGTGTGGAACGAGCGCGACACGCTGGTGGTGTGCAACGAGGCCTATGCCCATCTGCACGGCCCCGGCCGCAGACCGGAAGAACTCGTCGGCATCGGCTATGTCGAGGTCGCGGAGAACGCGTTCGCCATGGAAGTCGTGCCGACCGGATACCGCGAGCATCGCGACGCGTGGATCGAGCGACGCGTGCGCATGCACCGCGAGGGGACGGGCGAGCTGCATCAGTTCCAGACGCGCGACGGCCGTTGGCATCAGGCGAAGACCGTCCGCGCCCACCTCGGCGGCTACGTCAGCGTAGTGACCGATATCACCGACTTGAAGCGCGCGCAGGAGGCGTATCTGGCGGTGCTCGCAGAAGAGAACCTGGTGCTCGAGACCCTGCCTGTCGGTGTCGCGTTCGTCGAGAAAGGGGTCATCGTGCGCTGCAACCGGCGCCTGGAGCAGATGCTCGGCTACCGGCCGGGCGGATTGCAGGGCGCGTCCACGCGAAATCTGTATCACTCCGACGACGGTTCACAGAAGGCGGCCGATGAGATCTACGGGCGCCTGGCGAGCGGCGGCATCGCCGAAGACGACGCACGCCTCGCGCGCGTCGATGGTACGCCCCTGTGGTGCCGCGTGCTTGGCAGGGCGCTCGACCCCGCGGCTGCGGAGGCTTCGTCGATCTTCGCGTTCTCCGACGCGAGCGAGCGCGTGGCCGCGGAACAGGCGCTGCGCGCGAGCGAGGCCTTGTATCGCAACCTGGTCGAGACCTCGAACGACCTGATCTGGTCGGTGGACACCGAGTCGCGCTGGACCTACCTCAACCCGCTCGCCGCGCGGCGCATCTACGGCTACGGCGCACAGGAGCTCGTCGGACGACCGTTGGGCGAACTGAGCGCACCGGCGGTGATCGAGCGGGACGCCGCAGTGTTCGGACGCATCCTGAGCGGCGAATCGGTGTTCGATTACGAGACGCGCCACGTGCGCCGCGACGGCACGCCGGTGGACGTTTCGTTCAACGCCATACCATTGCGAGACGCCGGCGGCGCCATCGTCGGCGCGACGGGAACCGCGCGCGACGTGACCGAGCAAAAGCGCGCCGCGGCGGCGCTGCACGAGAACGTGGAAAAGCTGCGCCTGGCGGTCGATACGGCGAACCTGTACTACTGGGAATGGGACGTTGCGAGCGATTCGTTACGCTGGGGCCGCGACCCGGAGGGCCTGGTCGGGCGCCGCGACGAGCGCGCGCCGGCCACGCCCGATTTTCGCGAGCTGGTGCACCCCGAGGACCGGGAGCGTTTCCTCGCCGCCGGGCGCCAGGCGCTGGCGACCTGCGGCCCGTACGCGGTCGAATTCCGCGTCGTGACGCGCGACGGCGACGTGCGCTGGATCTCCGCGCGCGGCTCGGTCGTCACGGGCGCGGAGGGAACGGCCGCCAAGATGATCGGCGTGTCGCAGGACGTCACCGAGCGTAAGCGCCAGGAAGAGGAGGTGCGTTTCCTCGCCTACCACGACACGCTCACCGGCCTGCCGAACCGGCGCCTTCTCGACGACCGGCTGCGACAGGCGATCTACCTCGCGCAACGGCGCGACACCAAAGTCGCGGCACTGCTGGTCGACCTGGACGATTTCAAGCGGGTGAACGACGAGCTCGGCCATCGCGCGGGCGATACGGTGCTGCGCGAGGTGGCGCAGCGACTCGCGGGCTGCGTGCGCAAGGCCGATACGCTCGCGCGCCACGGCGGCGACGAATTCGTCGCGGTGATTCCCGACCTGCAGAACGAGTCGGATTGCGCGGTAGTGGCCGGCAAGATCCTGAACGCGCTCGAGGCGGAATTCCGCGTCGATGGCCGCGGCTTCCGCATCGGCGCCAGCATCGGGATCTCGATCTATCCGACCGACGCGAGCGATGGCGAGGCGCTGCTGCGCAATGCCGACGCGGCGATGTACCGCGGCAAGGAGCGCGGCCGCAACCAGTTCCGCTTCTTCGGCCGCTGAAGCCCGGCGCGGTATAGTGGGCAGGTGAAGGTCTCGGACAACGCGGGGCTCGCGCGGCTCGGCCGCTACCTGTGGCCGTACCGCGGGCGCATTGCGGGCGCGCTCGCAGCGCTGGTGGTCGCCGCGACATGCGTCCTGGCGCTCGGCCAGGGGCTCAGGCTCGTCGTGGACAACGGCTTCGGCAGCGGCGACCCCCGCCTGCTCAACCAGGCGCTCGCCGCGTTGCTGGCGGTCGCCGTCACGCTCTCGGTCGCGACCTACGTGCGCTTCTATCTGATGATGACCACCGGCGAGCGCGTGGTCACGGACCTGCGGCGCGCCGTCTTCGACCACATTCTCGGCCTGGAGCCGGGCTTCTTCGAAGCCGCCCGTACCGGTGAGGTGATATCGCGCCTGACCGCGGATGCCACGCTGCTGCAGCAGGTGATCGGCTTTGGCCTGTCGATGTTCGTGCGCAACCTGCTGATGATGGCGGGCGCCGCGGTCATGCTCTTCGTCGTGAGCTGGAAGCTCGCGTTGCTCGTGCTGCTCGGCGTGCCGGCGACCCTGGTGCCGATCCTGGTCCTCGGGCGTCGCGTGCGCCGTCTGTCGCGCGCTAACCAGGACCGCGTCGCCGACGTCTCGGCCTACGTAGACGAGGCGGTGCACGAGATCCGCACGGTCCAGGCCTACGTGCACGAAGACGTCGATCGCGCCGGCTTCGCGCGGCATGCCGAGGCGGCGTACGCCGCCGGGGTATCGCGCATCCGGCAAAAGGCCCTGCTCATCTCCAGCGTGATGCTGATCGCCTTCTGCGCGGTCGGGCTGATCCTCTGGATCGGCGGCTACGACGTGCTCGCCGGAAGACTCACCGCGGGCGAGTTGTCGGCCTTCGTCTTCTACGCCTCCGTAGTGGCGACCGGCGCGGGCACGGTGTCCGAGGTATGGGGCGAACTGCAGCGCGCGGCGGGCGCCGCGGAGCGCCTGCTCGAGTTGCTCGCGACCCGGCCGCGCATCGCTCCGCCGGCGCAGCCACTTACACTGGCGCACCCGGTTGCCGGAGCGATCGAGTTCGACGCGGTGACATTCCGCTATCCGGCGCGCCCGGAGGCCACGGCCCTGCAGGAATTCTCGCTCCGGGTGGCGCCCGGCGAGCGGGTGGCGCTCGTCGGTCCTTCTGGAGCGGGCAAGTCCACCGTGTTCGCCCTGCTCACGCGCTTCTACGACCCGCAGGCGGGCGCCGTCCGCGTCGACGGCGTCGACATCCGCAGCTTCGATCCGCGCGCGCTGCGCGCGATGATCGCGATGGTGCCGCAGGAGCCGGTGATCTTCGCCGCGAGCGTTCGCGACAACCTGCGCTACGGCCGGCCGGACGCGACCCCGCAGGCGATCGTGCGCGCCTGCGAGCAGGCGTTCGCGCTCGAGTTCATCGAGCGGTTGCCACAGGGCCTCGACACGCCGCTCGGCGAGCGCGGCGTCACGCTCTCGGGCGGCCAACGCCAGAGGCTGTCGATCGCACGCGCCCTGCTCGCCGACCGGCCGATCCTGCTGCTGGACGAAGCGACAAGCTCGCTCGATGCCGAGAGCGAGCGCATGGTGCAGCAGGCGCTCGAGACGCTCGAGCGCGGCCGCACGACGCTGGTGATCGCGCACCGCCTGGCGACCGTGCGCCACGCGCCGCGCATCGTCGTGATGGAACGCGGCGCAATCGTCGCGCTCGGCACGCACGCCGAACTGATGCGCCAGGGCGGCCTGTATGCGAGCCTGGCCGCGTTGCAGTTCCTCGACACGGGGACGGCGCCCGAGCGCGCGCGGGCCGCGTAGGGTGGCGCGCTTCCTGCTCGCCCTCGCGCTCGGCCTCGCGGCGATCGGCGCCCGGGAACAGGAAGTCCTCAACGTCGGCTCCAAGCGCTTCACGGAATCCTACATTCTCGGCGAGATCCTCGCGCAGACCGCGCGCGCGGCGGGCGTCGCGACGCGGTACCGTCCAGGCATGGGCGGCACCGCGATTCTCTACGAGGCGCTGCGCAGCGGAGCGATCGACGTCTATCCGGAGTACACGGGCACCATCGCGCGCGAGATCCTGAGACTCGATCGGCCGCTCGATCTCGCGGCGCTGAATGCGCGCCTGCGCCCGCTCGGCCTCGAGGCGGGCATCCCGCTCGGATTCAACAATACCTACGCGATCGGCATGCGGCGCGTGCTGGCCAAGCGGCTGGGCATTCGCAGGATTTCGGACCTGGCGCGGCACCCGGAGCTCAGGTTCGGCTTCACCCACGAATTCCTCGGCCGCGAGGACGGCTGGCCGGGGCTGAAGGCGGCCTACGGACTGCCGCAGGCGACGCCGCGCGGCCTGGATCACGGCCTCGCGTACGAGGCGCTCGCCGCGGGCGAGATCGACGCCATGGACGTCTACACCACCGACGCCAAGATCGCGCGCTATGACATCCTGACGCTCGAAGACGACCGGCACTTCTTTCCGGACTACGACGCGGTGCTGCTCTACCGCCGCGCAGCGCCCGAGCGCTTTCCCGCGGCCTTCGCCGCCTTCGCGCGTCTGCGCGGCGCGATCGATGCAAAGCGCATGGCGCAGCTCAACGCGCGCGCAGAGCTCGACAAGCAACCGTTTGCAGCCATAGCGGCAGAGTTTCTCGGGAACTCCGGGATGGGGGCGCCCCGCTCGCTCGCGGGCGCGCTGTTCGCGCCAGACTTCTGGCGGCTGCTGCGCGAGCACGTCGGGCTGGTGCTCGCTTCGCTCGCTGCAGCGGCGCTTGCCGGCATTCCGCTCGGCATCGCCGCCGCGAAGCTGCGCATCCTGCAGCAGCCCGTGCTCGTCGTCGTGGGCCTCGTGCAGACGGTGCCGGCGCTCGCGCTGCTCGCGTTCCTCATCCCCGTCACGGGCACGATCGGGCTGTGGCCCGCATTGATAGCGCTTTTCCTGTATGCGCTGCTGCCGATCGTGCGTAACACTCACGCGGGCCTGGTCGAGGTGCCGCGCGGGCTGCGCCAAGCCGCGCTCGCGCTCGGCCTGCGGCCGCGCACCGTGCTCGCGAGGATCGAGCTGCCGCTCGCGGCGCCGACCATCCTGGCAGGCGTCAAGACCTCGGCGGTGATCAACGTCGGCACGGCGACCATCGCCGCCTTCATCGGCGCCGGGGGCTTCGGCGAGCGCATTGCGCAGGGGCTGGCGCTGAACGACGATGTCACGCTGCTCGCCGGCGCGCTGCCCGCGGCGGCGCTTGCGCTGCTGGTGCACGCGCTGTTCGAGCTTGCCGAGCGCGCGCTGACACGCCGGCGTGTCTCGAGGTAATCGGTCCGGGTACCGGGTAGAATCCGCGTTCTCGAACTAGGGAGAATAAGGCCATGAGAATCGGCGTTCCCGCCGAGACCCTCGCGGGCGAGACGCGCGTCGCCGCCACCCCCGAGACGGTCAAGAAATTCGCCGCCAAGAACGAGGTGCGCGTGCAAGCGGGCGCCGGCAGCGGATCGAGCATCCCCGATAAGGACTTCGAGGCAGCCGGGGCGAAGATCGTCGCCAGCGCGGCAGAGGCCTACGATGCCGACATAGTGCTCAAGGTGCGCGCGCCGCAGCAGACGGAAGTCGCGCAGCTTAAGAGCGGATCGACCCTCGTCGGTCTGCTCGATCCGTTCAACACGACAGGCATCGAGGCGCTCGCCAAGTCCGGCGTGACCGGCTTTGCCATGGAGCGCCTGCCGCGCATTTCGCGTGCGCAGTCGATGGACGTGCTGTCCTCGCAGGCCAACATCGCCGGATACAAGGCGGTCGTGCTCGCCGCGGCCGAGCTGGGGCGGTTCTTCCCGATGCTGATGACGGCCGCCGGGACGGTCAAGGCCGCGCGCGTGCTGGTGCTCGGCGCGGGCGTGGCGGGCCTGCAGGCGATCGCCACGGCGAAACGCCTGGGCGCAGTGATCGAGGCTTCCGACGTGCGCCCGGCGGTGAAGGAGCAGATCGAGTCGCTCGGCGCCAAGTTCCTGGACGTGCCCTACCTGACGGACGAGGAGCGCGAGATCGCGCAGGGCGTCGGCGGCTACGCGCGGCCGATGCCGGCAGACTGGATGCGCCGCCAAGCCGAGCTCGTGCATCAGCGCGCGCTGCAGTCGGACGTGGTCATCACGACCGCGCTGATTCCCGGGCGTCCGGCGCCCAAGCTGATCAAGGACGACACCGTGCGCCAGATGAAGCCCGGCTCCGTGATCGTCGACCTGGCGGTCGAACAGGGAGGCAACGTCGAAGGCTCGGAACCCGGCAAGATCGCTTTCAAGCACGGCGTGAAGATCGTCGGCCTGGCCAACCTGCCGGCGAGCGTGCCGTTCGACGCCTCGGCGCTGTATGCGAGGAACCTGTACAACTTCCTCGCCCTGATGCTCGACGCCAAGACGGGCGAATTCAAGATCGACCGCGAGGACGAGGTCGTCGCGGGCACCCTGGTTTGCAGCAACGGCGAAGTCACCAAGCGAGCCTGACATGAGCGGAACCGTAGATCCCACCATCATCAACCTCGTGGTGTTCGTGCTGGCGGTGTTCGTCGGCTACCACGTCATCTGGAACGTGACGCCGGCTCTGCACACGCCGCTCATGAGCGTCACCAACGCGATCTCCTCGGTGATCATCGTCGGCGCGATCCTCGCGGCGGCGCCGGCCGAGACGGACTTCGGCTCATGGCTCGGCGTGATCGCGGTGGCGCTCGCCTCGGTGAACGTCGCCGGGGGGTTCCTCGTCACGCAGCGCATGCTCGAGATGTTCAAGAAAAAGCAGCCCAAAGAGAAAGAGGGCGGCAAATGAGCGCGAACCAGCTCACCCTGTGGTACCTGGCCGCCTCGGTGTGCTTCATCCTGGCGCTGAAGGGGCTGTCCTCGCCCACCACCGCGCGTCGCGGCAACCTGTTCGGCATGGCCGGCATGACCATCGCGGTGCTCACCACGATCGCTGTGATCGTGCGAGGGCGCGTCGACCTGGTCCTGATCGCCATGCTGGTGGGCGGATCGCTCGGCGCGCTCGTCGCGCGGCGCGTGCAGATGACCCAGATGCCCGAGCTGGTCGCGGCGATGCACTCCATGGTCGGCATGGCGGCGGTGCTGATCGCGGTCGCGGTGGTCAACAATCCGGGCGCGTTCGGCGAGCACGATCCGCTGCCCGCCGGCAACCGGCTCGAGCTTTTCATCGGCACCTTCGTTGGCGCGATCACCTTTTCCGGATCCGTCATTGCCTTCGGCAAGCTCGCGGGCCTGGGCAAGAAATTCCGGCTGTTCTCGTCGGCGCCGGTGGTATTCAAGGGACAGCACCTGCTCAACCTGCTGCTCGCGCTCGTGATGATCGGGTTCGGGGTGGCTTTCTTTCTCGCGCCCGACAAGGCGTGGACGCCGTTCATCGTCATGACGGCGATCGCGTTCGTGCTCGGGGTGCTGATCATCATCCCGATCGGCGGGGCGGACATGCCGGTCGTGATCTCCATGCTGAACAGCTATTCCGGATGGGCGGCCGCGGGCATCGGCTTTTCGCTGAACAACTCCATGCTGATCGTCGCGGGCTCGCTCGTGGGCTCCTCAGGCGCGATCCTGAGCTACATCATGTGCAAGGCGATGAATCGCTCGTTCTTCAGTGTGATCCTCGGCGGCTTCGGCGCGGCCGAAGGCAGCGCGGCCGCGGGCGGCGAGCAGAAGACGGTGCGCTCCGGATCGGCCGACGACGCGGCGTTCCTCATGGCCAATGCCGAATCGGTGATCATCGTGCCGGGCTACGGCCTGGCGGTGGCGCGCGCGCAGCATGCGGTCAAGGAAATGGCCAACAAGCTGATCGAGAAGGGCGTCAACGTGCGCTACGCGATCCACCCGGTCGCCGGGCGCATGCCGGGCCACATGAACGTGCTGCTCGCGGAAGCCGAGGTGCCCTACGATCAGGTGTTCGAGATGGACGACATCAACAACGAGTTCGGCAACACGGACGTAGTGCTGGTGCTCGGCGCGAACGACGTCGTCAATCCGCTGGCGCACGAGAAAGGCAGTCCGATCTACGGCATGCCGATCCTCGAGGTCGCCAAGGCGCGCACCGTGCTGGTGAACAAGCGCAGCATGGCGGCGGGCTACGCGGGACTGGACAATCCGCTCTTCTACATGGACAAGACGATGATGGTGTTCGGCGACGCGAAGAAGGTGGTCGAGGACATCGTCAAGGCGCTCGACTAGCGTGGGCTCGCGCGAAGACATCCTCGCCGAGATCCGCAGGCGGCAGCGCCGGGGCGGCGTGGCGCCTTCGCGCGCCGAGCTCGAGGAACAGCGCACCTACCTAGGCGCGCACCCGCGCGGCCCGGTGCCGGAAGTCGGCGGAGATCTGGGCGCACGGCTTCTCGCGCGCGCCGCGGCCGCGGCGAGCACGGGTGAGCGCGTCGCCACGCTCGCAGAGGTGCCCTCCGCGGTGGCGCGCTTCCTCGATGCGCACCACCTGCCCAAGTCGGGCTGCGTGTGGCCGCGGCTCGCCCACGTGGACTGGAAGAGCGCCGGGCTCGCGCTCGAGGCGCGCGCTGCACGGGGCGAGGACGGGCTCGGCGTCACGGGCGTGTTCTGCGCGCTCGCCGAGACCGGCACGCTGATGATGGTGTCCGGCGCGGACACGCCGGCGGCGACCAGCCTGTTGCCCGAGACGCACGTCGCCATCGTGCCCGTGGAGCGCGTCGTGCCGTGCATGGAAGACGGCTGGGATCTGCTGCGCGCCGAGCACGGACAGCTGCCGCGCGCGGTGAACTTCATCTCCGGACCCTCGCGCACCGCGGACATCGAGCAGACGCTGGTGCTCGGCGCGCACGGGCCGTACCGCGTGCACCTCGTTCTGGTCGGCTGAGTGGCGGTCGAGATCGGGCTTTCTCAATTGCGGTCGGGCATCGCTGCGCGCACGCGGGCGCTACGCGGCTTTCTCGCGCGCAGACTGCCCCCTCAAACGCTGAAGATCGGCATGTCGGCGCGCCTGTTCCACCCCAGGCCCGACGCGAAGGGGCTGCAGGGCAAGCGCATGCAATACCTCGAGCAATCGGTCGCGCACTGGGTGATGTCGCGCGACGTGCTGGTATTCATGGTCCCGACGGTGGACAAGGACGGGTTGCTTCACCGCAGCAACATTCGGGTGGCGGACTATGCACGCGCGCTGGACGGCCTGGTGTTGCAGGGCGGCGCGGACGTCAGCCCGCTCACGTACGGCGAGGAGCCGCAGGATGCGGCTTGGACAGGCGACCGGCTGCGCGACGTCTACGAGATCGAGCTGCTGCACGAGTTCGTCGAGGCGGGCAAGCCGGTGCTCGGAATCTGCCGGGGGGCGCAACTGATCAACGTTGCTTTCGGGGGCACCCTTTACCAGGACATCGGCACGCAGGTAGCCGGGTCGCAGCGGCATGTGACCGATGCCTACGAAAAGAATGTACACGAGCTGCGCATCGAGCAGGGCACTCGGCTCGCGCACCTGTACCCGGGTGTCGAGCGGGCG
>JBLMWT010000178.1:0-4160 GCA_050257375.1 Sphingomonadaceae bacterium | reverse complement strand
GTGCGGCCGGCGGTCGTCGCCCCAGGTGAACGCGGGCTCGAGCACGCGGCACTTGGGCATGAAGGCGGCACTGTCGCGCGCATCGAAGGACAGGTCCTCGCGCGGGTCGCCGACGGTATAGCCGTAGAGCTCGTCCGCCCAGCGCAGGCTGCCGAGGAAGTCGCGCGCATAGGGATCGGCGAGCAGCTTGTTCGGATTGAAGCGCAGGCCCTCCTCGGGCTTGTAGGGGCCGTGCACGCGGTAGCCGTACACCAGGCCCGGGCGCGCCTCGGGCAGATAACAGTGCCAGACGTCGTCGGTGCGCTCGCGCAGCTCGATCCTCTGCAGCTCGACGCGTCCTTCGGCATCGAAGATGCAGAGCTCCACTTTCTCGGCGTGCTCGGAGAACAGGGCGAAGTTGACGCCTTCGCCGTCCCAGTTCGCGCCGCGCGGGTAGGGCTTGCCGGGCCAGATCGCGGTGATCGGAGTGCTCACGGCCGCATTATGCCGTTCGCGCCGCCGCGGCCGCGGCGCCGAGCAGGCCGACCCGCTCGTCGGTCACGACGTGCACCGGCATCTTGCGCGTGTGCTCGGCGAAGGCGCCCTTGTCGTTGAATGCCGCGAGGAAGCCGCCCGTGGCGAGGCGCGGCAGGATCTTCGCGGCGATGCCGCCGCAGACGTACACCCCGCCGCGCGCCATGACGTTGAGCGCATGGTCGCCGGCGGCCGCGCCGAAGCACGTGATGAACAGATCGACCGCCCGCGGCGCGGCCTGCTCGGGCGCCACGCGCTCGCCGGTCATGAACTCGTGGATGCGCGCGAGACCCGGGCCCGAGACCACGTCCTCGAGCTGCACGCGCCCGAGCCGCTCGTGCAGGAAGCGCCACAGCGAGTCCTGCTCGACGCCGGCCGGCGCGAAGCCGCAGTGGCCGCCTTCGCCCGCGACCGGCACGCCGTTCACCACGTACGCGACGCCGAATCCGGTGCCCGCGCCGAGCACGACGCGCGGCGCGTGCTCGAGCCGCACTCCGGTCTGCAGCGTGAAGAGGTTCTGCGGCGCGAGCGCGCCGACGCCCCAGGCGGCCGCGGCGAAGTCATTGATCAGCTCGAAGCGGCCGAGCGCGAAGCGTCCGGCGAGGCGCGCGCTGTCGATCGTCCAGGGAAGGTTAGTCACGCGCACCAGCCCGTCGCGCACCGGCCCGGCGACGCCCAGGCACGCCGCCTCGATCGCCGGCGGAGCGCCGAGCCCGGCGCGCGCCTCGTCAAGGAAGCGCGCGAGCAGCGACTCGACGTCGGGAAACTCGCACGATGCGAGCCGGCGCTCGAAGGCGGGCGCAGACGCGCCCCTCTCGAACAGCGCGAGCAGCGACTTGGTGCCGCCGACGTCGCCCGCGAGGAGCATGCGCCGCTACTCGCGTTCCTTGCGCTCCCTGGGCCACCAGCGCTCGAGGCGCCGCGCGGCCCAGTCCTTGCCGCCCAGGCCGAAGGCGAGCGCCAGCGCGAGCACCACGCCGCCCAGGATGATGAGGAAGCTCTGGCGCACGATGTCGCCGCCGATCTTCACCTGGTCGAGGGCCATTAGCACCACGAAGACGATGATGGCGTATTGCGCCAGCCGGCCGAGCAGCTCGCCGTCCTGGATGCCGACGTTGCGGCAGTAGGCGATCACGGCGTTGCCGACAAAGCGCGCGAAGTAGGCGCCGAAGGCGAGAATAAGCAGCGCGACGATCACCTTGGGCACGAACAGCACCACCTCGCGCAGCAGGTCGGTGATGTAGGTGAGCCCCAGCCCGTTGCAGGCGATGATGAGGGCGGCGAGCACCACCACCCAGTACACCAGCACGCCGAGGATGTCGGTGGTATCCGACTCGATGCCGCCCTGCCTGAGGAACCCGTCCATGCCGGCGCGCTCGGTGAGCACGTGGAAGTTGATCGCGCGCAGGCCGCGCACGATCGCCACGCGCGCGACCTTGGCGAGCAGCCAGCCCGCGATCAGTACCGCGATCGCGAGCGCGAGACGCGGCAGGAACTCGCCGATCTGCGTGAGGAACACCCGTACCGGCTCGAGTATCACGTTGACCTTGTCCATGTTGCGTCCTCCTCTATTCGGTCAGGGCCAGGATGCCGAGCAGCGGGATGCGCACCCAGCCTGGCCGGTTGCCGATTTCGTAGCGCAGCTCGTAGAGCGCCTTTTCCAGCTCGAACAGCTCGAGCAGGCCGCGCGCCGATTGGAGCAGCGCGCCGCCGATCGCCTTGTCGTAGGCCTGCAGGAAGCTGCTTTGCACCGCCTGCAGCCAGGCCAGCACCAGCGGCTCGAGCCGCCCGCTGTCGCCGTGCGCCTGCGCCGCGCGGCGCAGCGCGGTCCAGCGCGCGTAGTCGAACGAGCGCAGCATGCCGGCGACGTCGCGCAGGGGCGAATGCTTGAGGCGCCGCTCGGCGAGCGGCCGCGCCGGCTCGCCCTCGAAGTCGATGATCACGAAGTCGTTCCTGCTCACCAGCACCTGGCCGAGGTGGAAGTCGCCGTGGTAGCGCGTCTTGGGGGGCGCGCTCGCGGGCAGCGCGCAGCGGTCGATTCTCCGCAGCAGCCGGTCGCGCCTGGCGAGCAGCTCCTGCATCTCGTCGCGCGCGGGGGCCGGGTACCCCGTGCGCCGTCGCTCGACCAGCGCGAGGGTCGCGAGGGCGTCCTCGTGCACGTTGCGCTTCCACTGTTCGAAGTCGGCCGGCGCGAGCGGCTCGGGGTCGAACGCCGGATCTCCGCTCGGCACGGCGAGCGCGCGGTGCAGCTCGGCGGTGCGCGTGCCGAGCGTGTGCGCGAGCGCGAGGTAGGCCCCGTGCGCGTCCGCGGGCGGAGCCTCGGCGGCGGTGCGCTGCGCCTCGAGGAAGCGATCGAGATAGTCCAGCGTGTAATTCCAGCCGTCGCCCTGATTGGGGACGTAGGCCTGCAGCAGCGCGAGCGTCAGCTGCGCGCCGTCCTCGCCCGTGAATTCGATCGCGCCCGCGACGGGCGCGCAATTCGGAAAGCGCGCCACCTCGGTGAGGAAGCGCCCCACCTCGAGCTCGGGATTGACCCCGGCCCGCAGCCGGCGGTAGCCCTTCAGGAACAGCCGCTCGCCGAAGGTCACCACCGTGTTGGAGCTCTGCGCCTGCGGCCGGCCGACCGCGAGCCTGGCAAGGTCGGGACCGGCGAGCTCGGTGAAGGCCGCGGTCGGCGCGAAGCGCAGCCGGCCGCGCGCGCTCGGCAGCTCGCGCCCGGCTTCGATCGCCGCCAGCACGGCGCGGCAGAAGGCCTCGTCGGCGAACGCGTCACCGAGCAGGCCGACGCTCGCCTGCTGGCGCACCTTGGCGACCGCCGACGCCGACAGGCTGCGCATGCGCTCCTCGTCGCCGTCCTCCCAGGCGAGGGCGAGCGGGGCGAAGTAGCGCGCCGCTTCGCCGCCGGCCTCGACCTCGAGCTGCGCCAGCAGCCAGCTGCGGCCGCCCGATTCCCACAGCGCGTGCTCGGCGAGGCGCGCGCGGCCGATCCTCTCGCCCTTGTCCGGGTACCAGCGCTGCGCCTCGACGAAGCGCGGCAGCACCTCGTACTCGAGCTGCGCGCGCGTCTTCTCGGCCATGCGAATGCGCCAGGGCACGACGCGGTCGCGGAAGAAGCTGGTCCAGCCGTCGAACAGCACCAGCACCGGCAGATCCTCGCGCGCCGCGCGCTCCTCGTGCCAGTGCGGCATTTCGGCGTCGGTCGCGAGGTGGAACCAGTAGAAGCCGCAGGCCGGCAGCGTGAGCAGGTACGGCAGCTCGCCGATCGGCGGGAAGGGTGTGCGCCCGATCATCTCCACCGGCACGCGGCCGCGGAAGCGGGCGAGGTCGAGCTCGACGGGCTGCGCGGAGCGCCCGAGGTTGGCCACGCACAGGATCGCCTCGCCGTCGAGCTCGCGCAGGTAGGCGAGGATCTTGCGGTTGCCGGGTCTGAGGAACACCAGCTTGCCGCGGCCGAAGGCCTGGCTCGTCTGCCTCACCGCGAGCAGCCGCTTCATCCAGTTGAGCAGCGACGCGGGCTCGCGGCTCTGCGCCTCGACGTTCACCGCCTCGTAGCCGTACACCGCGTCCATGATCGGCGGCAGATACAGGCGCTGCGGATCGGCGCGCGAGAAGCCGGCGTTGCGGTCCGGGCTCCATTGCATCGGGGT
>JBLMWT010000177.1:0-7150 GCA_050257375.1 Sphingomonadaceae bacterium | reverse complement strand
GGCGTGACCGGTGAGGCGGGACAGGTGAGGCGTGTCAGGTAAGGCGTGACAGCTGGGGCGTGTCAGACGAGGTGCGGCAGGTGAAAAGTAAAAGATAAAGCGTGCCGGGGCGGACGCAGTCAAGAGGTCGCCGCCAAGCGCGCGGCTGACTCGACGCCCTTCTGTCACGCCGTTCCTGTCGCGCGCTTCTGTCACGGTGTACCTGTCACGCCTTTCCTGTCACGCAGTTCACGAAGACTTCTGCACCCGCAAATACCACTCCGACAGCAGCCGTACCTGCTTCTCAGTGTAACCCTTGGCCACCATCCGCTCCACGAAGTTCTGGTGCTTCTTCTGGTCGTCGGCAGAAGACTTGGCGCTGAAGGAGATCACCGGCAGCAGATCTTCGGTGCTGGAAAACATCTTCTTCTCGATCACCTCGCGCAGCTTCTCGTAGCTGTTCCACGCCGGGTTGCGGCCGTTGTTGTTCGCGCGCGCGCGGAGCACGAAGTTCACGATCTCGTTCCGGAAATCCTTCGGGTTGGCGATGCCCGCCGGCTTCTCGATCTTCTCGAGCTCGGCATTGAGCGCCGCGCGGTCGAAGCTCTCTCCGGTTTCCGGGTCGCGGTAGTCCTCTTCCTGGATCCAGCAATCGGCATAGGTGACGTAGCGATCGAAGATGTTCTGCCCGTACTCGGAGTACGACTCGAGGTACGCGGTCTGGATCTCCTTGCCGATGAATTCGGCGTAGCGTGGCGCGAGATAGCCCTTGATGTGCTCGACGGCGCGGCGCCGCGTCTCGTCGGGCAGGTCCTCGCGCGCCAGGCGCTGCTCGAGCACGTACATCAGGTGCACCGGGTTGGCGGCAATCTCCGTCTGGTCGTAGTTGAAGACCGCCGACAGGATCTTGTAGGCGAACCGGGTCGACATGCCGGTCATCCCTTCGTCCGGCCCGGCGTAATCCCGATATTCCTGGAGGGTCTTCGCCTTGGGGTCGACGTCCTTCAGCGTCTCTCCGTCGTACACGCGCATCTTAGAGTAGATGCTCGAATTCTCCGGTTCCTTGAGCCGCGTCAAGACCGAGAACTGTGCCATCATCTCGAGCGTGCCGGGGGCGCACCGGGCGCCGGCGAGCGACGAGTTCGCGAGGAGCTTGTGGTAGATCTTCACCTCCTCGGACACGCGCAGGCAATACGGCACCTTGACGATGTAGATGCGGTCGAGGAACGCCTCGTTGTTCTTGTTGTTGCGGAACGTATGCCACTCCGACTCGTTGGAGTGCGCGATGATGATCCCGGAAAACGGGATCGCCGAGAACCCCTCGGTGCCCTTGAAGTTGCCTTCCTGCGTCGCCGTCAGCAGCGGGTGCAACATCTTGATTGGCGCCTTGAACATTTCCACGAACTCGAGCAGTCCCTGGTTCGCGAGGCACAGCCCGCCCGAGTAGCTGTAGGCGTCCGGATCGTTCTGCGAGAGGCTCTCGAGCTTGCGGATGTCGACCTTGCCCACGAGCGACGAGATGTCCTGGTTGTTCTCGTCGCCGGGCTCGGTCTTGGTGATCGCGACCTGCCGCATGACGGAGGGCTGGACGCGCACGACGCGAAAACGCGAGAGGTCGCCCTCGTATTCCTGGAGCCGCTTCACCGCCCACGGCGACATGATGCCGGTGAGGTAGCGGCGCGGGATGCCGTATTCCTGCTCTAGGAGGTCGCCATAGCGCTCGGGTGCGAAGAGCCCGAGCGGCGATTCGTTGACGGGCGAGCCCTTGAGGGCGAAGATCGGCCGCGATTCCATCACGACCTTGAGCCGCTCGGCGATCGACGATTTGCCGCCGCCGACGGGTCCCAGCAGGTAGAGGATCTGCTTTTTCTCCTCGAGGCCCTGCGCGGCGTGCTTGAAGAACGCGACGATCTGCTCGATCGCATCCTCCATCCCGTAGAACTCGCGAAACGCCGGGTAACGCCGGATCGTGCGGTTGCCGAAGATCCTGCCGAGGCGCGGATCGTTTCGGGTGTCGACGAGTTCCGGCTCGCCGATGCCGGCGATCATGCGCTCGGCCGCCGTGGCGTACGTCTGCGGCTCCTGCCGGCACAAATCGAGGAATTCTTCGACGCTCATCTCCTCCGCCTGCGTCGCGGAGTAGTTCGAGCGGAACTGATCGAGGACCTTGGCCATCATCGTTTCCCAAAAAGATTGCTACCCAACCCGTGCCGGACAACTGTCATTCGGTGCCGTTCCTGGGCGTACGAAGCGGCTGACAGCTTGGTATTTTTGGGAAGTCCCTCGGCAACACCTCTTGCGCCGGCCACCGTCACAGAAAAGGCGTGGCGGCAGCCTTTCGTACCCGGCGCTTTCCTGGCCATTTCGACCGCTGCACGTCACCCGGGTACGTTTACGTCCGACTGTGCATAACGCGTGCCAGACTACCTGCGTTGACACCTCATCGTCTCACCTCTCTTCGTCCGGTTGCTTTGTCAGCAATCCCGCGAGCTCGTTGCCAGAAATGATGCGCACGAGGTCGCTCGCTCCGCCGACCAGCACCCCGCGCACGAACACCATCGGGAAGGTCGGCCAGCCGGTCCACATCTTCAAGGCGTTACGCCTTCGCCACTGGGTCGCATAACTGCCGTATTCCAGATAGCGGTGCGAAATTCCCGCTGCATCGAGCGCGCGCCGCGCCCGGCGCACATGGGGGTTGTGTCGCATGCCCACGACGACGACGGCGTTTTCCGTCACCGCTTGTTGCACTTCGCGCACGATCCCCGCGTGCAGCGTCGCGACCTTTTCGCGGATGGCGGGATGGATCCGCCTCTCGTCGAGAATGGGCCGCGGCACGGCAAAAGTACGCGATCGTGGGTGCAATCCGGTGCCTAGGCATCGGCGCGGAACCTACAGGGCATTACCATGCGGCGACGCCCCCGTCGGAGCGCGGGTCGGCACCGCCGCGCAGAACGCCGCTCGCGTCGCGCAGCATGGCGCCGGCGTGGCCCACCACCTCGTCATAGGCGCCGACGACCTCCACGGCGTGGCCGCGCGCGCGCAAGTCCTCGACGACCGCGGGGTCAAAGCGCGCCTCGAGCTTCAGCGTGTCGCTCGTTTCGCCCCAGGTCCGGCCCAGCAGCCATCGCGGCGCCGAAATCGCGGCCTGCGGGTTCATGCCGAACACCGCGCAACGGGTGAAGACGGCGCTTTGCGTCTGCGGCTGGCCGTCGCCGCCCATGTTGCCGTACACCATCGTGGTGCCGTCTTCGAGCAGCGCGAGCGCGGGATTGAGCGTGTGGAAGGGCTTGCGCCCCGGGCGCAGCACGTTCAGCGCGCCCTCGTCGAGCGAGAAGCTGCAGCCGCGGTTTTGCCAGTTGATGCCCGACTCCCGCAGCACGATGGCGGCACCGTACTCGTGGTAGAGGCTCTGGATGAAGCTGACCGCGCGTCCCGCGCCGTCGATGACGCCCATCCAGATGGTGTCTGCGGGACCCTTGCCCTCGCCCCACGGCGCCGCGCGGCGTCGGTCGATGTTCGCGGCGAGACCGCGCAGGTGCTCGGGGGCCAGAAAATCCTGTGCCTCGACCGTCATGTAGACCGGGTCGGTAATGTGGCGGTCGCGCACGCCGAACGCCTGCTTCACCGCCTCGACGCAAAGGTGCACGTAGTCGGCGCCGCACGGGTCGGTTGCCGCCACGTCGAGGACATCGAGGATGCCCAGGATCATCAGCGAGACGGCGCCTTGCGTCGGCGGCGGCAGGTTGTAGACGCTGCCGCGGGAATGCGCGAGCGCGAGCGGCTTGCGCCACCCTGCGCGATGCTGGCGCAGATCCTCGATCGTGAGCGGGCTGCCGACCGCCATCAGATCGCGCGCGATCGTTCGCGCGACGTCGCCGCGATAGAAGTCGTCGAGCCCGGCCGTCGCGAGCTGCGACAGCGTCGCGGCGAGGCGGGGTTGCAGGAACGGGCTGCCCTCGACCGGCACGGCGCCGCTGGCAAGGAACGTTTCGTCGAAGCCCGGCTGGCCGCGCAGGCCCGCGAGCTTCGCCAGCGTGACCGCGTGCTGGCTGCGCGTGACCGGAATCCCGTGGCGCGCATAGTGGATCGCGTCGCCGAGCAGGCGCGATAGCGGCAACCGGCCGCCGAGCGCGTCGCGGCTGTAGTCGAGCGCGAGCGCCCAGCCCGCAACGGTGCCCGCAACGGTGTTGGCGGCGATGCCGCCGCGAAACGGAATGGCGTCGAGCCCCTGCTCCCGATAGAACGCGATCGATGCGTGCGCCGCGGCCGCGCCGCACGCGTCGATCGCGCGCGGTGTCTCGCCCGGCACGTGAAGCAGCCAGAACGCATCTCCGCCGATCGAGTTCATGTGCGGATAGACGACGGCGATCGACGCGGCCGCCGCGACCATCGCCTCGATCGCGTTCCCGCCATCGCGGAGGACCGCCACCGCCGATTGCGCCGCCAGCGAGTGCGGCGCGACTGCCATGCCGCGCATGCCCCACGCGGCGGTGTCACTCCTCATCGTTTCGATCGCTTCGACTGCCGCACGGCGCGCATGTGGGAAGTGTACCGGGTTCGTGGCCGCGATGGCGCAAGTCGGCGTTGCGTTTTCGCTAAGGATTGTGGAAACTACCGCGGCCGATACAACACTTTGGGGTTTTGAGCGAGGATGCGCGCGCTCCTCCGGCTTGCTTTCGCCATCGATCGGATGAACGAGCGGATCGGCAAGCTCGCGGCATGGCTCGGCCTCGCCGCGGTGATCGTCTGCACCGGCAATGCGGTGGCGCGCTACACGCTCAACATCGGCTCGAACGCCTGGCTCGAGTTGCAGTGGTATCTCAACGCGGCGGTGTTCCTGCTGATTGCCGCCTATGCGCTGAAGCGCAACGAGCACGTGCGGATCGACGTGATCAACGGCAAGCTCTCGCCGCGCGCGCAGGCGTGGATCGACATCGTGGGCGGCGTCTTCATGCTCCTGCCCGCCGTCGTCATCATCGGCTGGTACAGCGTTCCCTCGCTGGTCAATTCCTTCGAGATCAACGAATACTCGTCCGATCCGGGCGGCCTCGTCCGCTGGCCCGTGCGCCTGTTGATCCCCGTCGCATTCGGGCTGCTCGGCCTGCAGGGCGTCTCCGAGATCGTCAAGCGCTTCGCGTTCCTGAAGGGACTGCTTCCCGCGTCCGAATTCGAAAAGCGGGGGCACGCCACTTGATCGGGTTCGACCTGATGGCGCCGCTGATGTTCGCTGGCCTCGTCGTCTTCCTGCTGCTCGGTTATCCC
This sequence comes from Sphingomonadaceae bacterium, assembly GCA_050257375.1. Taxonomy (GTDB): domain Bacteria; phylum Pseudomonadota; class Gammaproteobacteria; order Burkholderiales; family SG8-39; genus DAHVFK01. The sequence goes on along the minus strand of JBLMWT010000177.1, from coordinate 1,909 downwards.
GTCGCCTTCTCGCTCGCCGCCAACGGCCTCCTGTTCGGCCTGATCGGCATTCTCCACGGCAACATCGAGGTCGCGCTCCTGCAGGCGCTGCCCGAGCGCGTGCTCGGCATCATGGCGAACTCGACGCTCCTCGCGATTCCGTTCTTCACGTTCATGGGGCTGATCCTCGAGCGCAGCGGCATGGCGGAGGACCTGCTCGACACCGTCGGACAGCTCTTCGGCGCGGTCCGCGGCGGCGTCGCGTACGCGGTCGTGTTCGTGGGCGCGCTGCTCGCGGCGACCACCGGCGTCGTCGCGGCGTCGGTGCTCGCGATGGGCCTCATCTCGCTGCCGGTGATGATGCGCTACGGCTACGCGAACTGGCTGTCGACCGGCGTCATCGCAGCGTCCGGCACGCTCGCGCAGATCATTCCGCCGAGCCTCGTCCTGATCGTGCTCGCCGACCAGATGGGCGCGTCCGTCGGCGACTTCTACGAAGGCGCGCTCATCCCGGGCCTCGCGCTCGCGGGGCTGTACGGCCTGTGGGTGACGATCGTCTCGATCGTGAAGCCACGCGCTGCGCCCGGCTGCCCGCCCGAGGCGCGGACGCTCTTCGGCGCGAAGCTCGTCGCGAAGGTGTTCACGTCGATGATCCCTCCGCTCGTGCTGATCTTCCTCGTGCTCGGCACGATCTTCCTCGGCATCGCGACCCCGACCGAGGGGGGCGCGATGGGGGCGAGCGGCGCGATCGTCATGGCGCTCGTCAAGCGCAAGCTGAGCCTGCCGGTCCTGAAGCAGGCGATCGAGTCCACGGCGACGATGACGAGCTTCGTCATGTTCATCCTGATCGGCTCGACCGTCTTCAGCCTGGTGTTCCGCGGCATGGACGGCGATCTGTGGGTGGAGCACTTGCTGACGAGCGTTCCCGGCGGCGCGCTCGGCTTCCTGATCGTCGTGAACGTGATGATCTTCCTGCTGGCGTTCTTCCTCGACTACTTCGAGATCGCGTTCATCATGGTGCCGCTGCTCGCGCCGGTGGCGCAGAAGCTCGGCATCGATCTGGTGTGGTTCGGCGTGCTGCTCGCCGTCAACATGCAGACGTCGTTCCTGCATCCGCCGTTCGGCTTCGCGCTCTTCTATCTGCGCAGCGTGGCGCCGAAGAGCGTGCGCACCTCCGAGATCTACTGGGGCGCGATCCCGTTCGTGGTGATCCAGATCCTGATGATCTCGGTCGTCATCGCGTTCCCGCGCATCGTCACGGGCAACATCTCGGCTGCCGCCGGCGCGATCAAGGGCTCGGGCGCGGAGGAACTGCGGCGGCAGATCGAGAGTGACACGAAGGCGCCGGGCCCCGAGAAGGGCAAGGCCGCGCCCAAGGCCGAGGATACGGGCGCGGAACTGGAGCGGCTGCTGAAGGGGCAGTAGATCGTCGAGGGTCTAAGGTCGAGGGTCGAGGGAGCGCCTGCGTATTGCGGGAGGGCGTCGAAACCGCGAGCTTGCGTGACCGGTTGCACGTCGCGCTGCTCCCTAGATCCTAGATCCTGGCCCCTGGATCCTCTCTCTCCTCGCTCCTACGCCTTCCCCAAAGGATGGCTGTAGGCAAAGCTCTCGTAGGTGAACTCGGCCGCGCGGTGCCACAGGAACTCCTCGCTGCGGAACGCCTTCCACGGCTCGTAGATCTTCTTCCACGCCGGGTTCTTGCTCGCCTCCTCCTCGTAGAGCTCGTACGACGCCTTGAGCGCGGCGCGCATGATCTCGTCGGAGAACGCGTGCAGCTTGACGCCGTTCTTCACGAGCCGCTGCAACGCCGCCAGGTTCTTGAAGTCGTACTTCGCCATCATGTCGATGTTGGCCTCGTACGCGGCGGCCTCGATCGCCGCCTGGTATTCCTTCGGCAGCTTGTCCCATTCCTTCGTGTTGACGTAGAACG
>JBLMWT010000176.1:0-8280 GCA_050257375.1 Sphingomonadaceae bacterium | reverse complement strand
GACTACGTTCCGCAGAGCACGATCCAGCTCACGCGCGACGTGACGTTCAACAACAACGCGGTGCTCGCCGCGGAGTCCCAGGATCAGCTCCTCTACCACGACATGCAGATCGACATGGTGCAGCAGATCATGCGCCGGATCGCCGCGGCCAAGCCGCCGAAGGCCTGACGCGCGATGCAGCTGCGCGCCGAGCAGCTGGAAGCCCAGCTCGCGCGCGCGCTCGCGCCCGTGTACGCGATCCACGGCGACGAGCCGCTGCTCGCGCTCGAAGCCGCCGACGCGGTGCGCGGCGCCGCGCGCAAGGCGGGGTTCACCGAGCGCGAGGTGTTCTTCGCCGAGCGCGGCTTCGACTGGGCCGAGCTCAGGCACGCCGGCGCGAGCCGCTCGCTCTTCGGCGGCAGGAAGATCCTCGATCTGCGCATCCCGGGCGGCAAGCCCGGCGCACAGGGTGCCGAAGCCATCGCGGCGCTGTGCGCCGACCCCGACCCCGATACATTGCTGCTCGTGGCGCTGCCGCGCCTGGATCGCGCGGCGCAGAATTCGGCGTGGTTCGGCGCGCTCGGTGCGGCGGGCGTCGTGGTCGACGTGTTTCCCGTCGAACGCGCCCGCCTGCCGGCGTGGATCGGCGAGCGGCTCGCGCGCCAGGGCCAGCGCGCGGGGCGCGACGTGCTCGAGTTCCTCGCCGACCGCGTGGAGGGCAATCTGCTCGCCGCCTTCCAGGAAGTGCAGAAGCTCGCGCTGCTCGCGCCGCCGGGCGAGCTCGCATTGGAGGAGGTGCGCGCGGCGGTGGCGAACGTGGCGCGCTACGACGCATCCGACGCCTCGGCGGCGCTGCTCGCCGGCGACATGGCGCGCTACGCGCGCGTCATCGAGGGCCTGCGCGGCGAAGGCGAGGCGCCGAGCTACGTGCTGTGGGCCGTGTCCGAGGACCTGAGGGCGCTCGCGCGCATCAGGCAGGGCGTCGCCGGCGGCCGGCCGCTCGAGGCGCTCATGCGCGAGAACCGCGTCTGGGGGCCGCGCCAGGCGCTGGTGCGCGGCGCACTCAACCGCTATGCGCCCGCCGCGCTCGAGCGCGCGCTCGTCCAGGCGGCCGCGGTCGACCGCGCGATCAAGGGCGTTGCGCGGCGCGAGGCCTGGGATGAGTTCCTCGCGCTGGGGTTAAAATTGGCTCATGGATCAAAAGCTTGACGCGAAGGCGGTAGACGTGCGCGCGTACGTGCGCGAGCTCGGGCTCGCCGCGCGCGCCGCCGCGCGCGAGCTGGCGCGCGCCGACACGGATACCAAGAACCGCGCGGTGCGCGCGATGGCCGCGGAGATCCGCGAGCGCTCCGCCGTGCTGCTCGAAGCCAACCGCGCCGACGTCGCGCAGGCCGAGCGCGACGGCTGCGACGCGGCGTTCATCGACCGGCTCACGCTCTCGCCCGCGTCCGTAGAACAGATGGCCGAGGGGCTCGAGCAGGTCGCCGCCCTGCCCGATCCCGTGGGGGAGATCACCGAGCGCGTGCGCCGTCCGAGCGGCATCGAGGTCGCGCGCATGCGCGTGCCGATCGGAGTGATCGGCATCATCTACGAGTCGCGCCCGAACGTCACGGCGGATGCTGCCGCGCTGTGCGTCAAGGCGGGCAATGCCTGCATTCTGCGCGGCGGCTCGGAGGCGCTGCACGCCAACCAGGCGATCGCGGCCTGCGTGCGCGCCGGCCTGAAAAGCGCGGGGCTGCCCGAGGCCGCGGTACAGGTCGTGGGGATCGCGGACCGCGACGCGGTGGGCGAGCTGATCACGATGCCGGAATACGTCGACGTGATCGTGCCGCGCGGCGGCAAGGAGCTGATCGCGCGCCTCGCGCGCGAGTCGCGCATCCCGATGATCAAGCACCTGGACGGCGTGTGCCACGTGTACGTGGACGATCGGGCCGACCCGGCGATGGCCATCAGGATCGCCGACAATGCGAAGACACAGCGCTACGGCACCTGCAACACCATGGAGACGCTGCTGGTCGCCGAGGCGATCGCACCGCGCGTGCTGCCGCAGATCGCGGAGATCTTCCGCGCCAAGGGCGTCGAGATGCGCGGCGACGAAGCCACCCGCAGGCTGGTGGGCGACGCCAAGGCGGCGAGCGAGCAGGACTATTACACCGAGTGGCTGGCGCCTGTCGTGTCGATCCGGGTGCTGCGTGGCCTGGACGAGGCGATCGCGCACATCGCCAAGTACGGCTCGCAGCACACCGACGCGATCGTCACGGAGGACCGCGCGCGCGCGGAGCGCTTCCTGCGCGAAGTCGACTCGAGCTCGGTCATGGTCAATGCCTCGACGCGCTTCGCCGACGGCTACGAGTACGGCCTGGGCGCCGAAATCGGCATCTCCACCGACAAGCTGCACGCACGCGGCCCCGTCGGCCTGCAGGGGCTCACCAGCCAGAAGTTCGTGGTCTTCGGCCACGGCGAGATCCGGCAATAGATGCTCGCGGGTCCGGTCGGCATCCTTGGCGGCACTTTCGATCCCGTCCACAACGCGCACTTGCGCATCGCGCAACTCGCACTGGACGTGCTCGCCCTCAGGCAATTGCTCTGGATTCCGACCGGCGCTCCGGGCTACCGCAACGCACCCGTGGCCCCGGCCCCTGATCGCGTCGCCATGCTCGAGCTGGCCATTCGCGGCGAGCCGCGCTACGCGATCGACCGGCGCGAGCTCGCGCCAGGCGCCTCGGGCTACACGGTCGACACGCTGCGCGCGCTGCGCGCCGAACGCGGAGCACGGGCCGAGCTGGTGCTGCTGATGGGCGGCGACCAGTTCGACAAGCTGGAAACCTGGCACGAGTGGCGCGCGCTGTTCGGGCTCGCACGCGTCGCGGTATTCGCGCGCCCGGGCTGGGCGCCGCACCCGAGCGATGCGGTGCGCGCCGCCGGGCAGGTCGAACGCATCGACATGCCGCCGCTCGACATCTCGTCGACCGCCATTCGCGAGCGCGTCGCGCGCGGCGAGGACATCTCGTCCCTCGTACCTCCCGAAGTCCTGCATTACATTCATTCGCATCACCTCTATACCTGATGGATATCCGCAAAAAGCAGCGTGCCGTGGTCGATGCGCTGGAAGACGCCAAGGGACGCGACATCGTCGTGTTCAACACCGCACGTTTTGCCTCCATGTTCGAGCGCGTAGTAATCGCGAGCGGCGACTCGACGCGCCAGGTCGCGGCGCTCGCCGACCGCGTTCAGGAGCGCATCCGCGAGCTCGGCGGCCGGGTGTACGGCGTCGAGGGGGAGGCGAACGCCGAGTGGGTGCTGGTCGACCTGGGCGACGTCGTCGTGCACATCATGCATCCGGCGGTGCGCAGCTACTACAACCTGGAGGAAATCTGGGGCGGCAAGTCGGTGCGCCTGAAGCACGCCGGGGGCCAGGTCGGGCATGGCAAGGCTGCTCGTCCTCGCAGTCGGGACTAAGCCGCCCGACTGGGCGCAGGCCGCGTGCGCGGAGTACCTGAAGCGCATGCCGCGGCGCTTCGCCACGGAGCTCGCGACGGTCAAGGCGGAGCCGCGCGCATCGGGCAAGCCGCCCGCGCAACTGCTCGCGGCCGAGAGCGAACGCCTGCGCCGCCGGCTGCCGCCCGGCGCGCGCCTGGTGGCGCTCGACGAGCGCGGCCGCGAGTTCGATAGCGCGTCGTTCGCGGCGCTGCTGGAGCGCTGGCTGGCCGCCGGGCAGCCGGTCGCATTCGTGATCGGCGGCGCCGACGGGCTCGACCCGGCGCTCAAGCGGGAGGCGTCGCTCGTGCTGCGCGTCTCGGCGTTCACGTTGCCGCACGCGCTCGCGCAGGTGGTGCTTTGCGAGCAACTGTACCGCGCGGCATCGCTGCTCGAGGGCCATCCGTACCACCGCGCTTAGGCCGAGCCGACCTCTGCTACACTTTGCGGCCACTCCCGGAGGGGTCGCCGCGGTGCTCACCTCGCTCGATCGCAGCATCTACCTCGCCTCGCGCAGCCCGCGGCGACGCGAGCTTCTGTCGCAGATCGGCGTGCGCTTCCACCTGCTGCTTTTCCGCTCGCGGCCGGAATCCGAGCCGGAAGTGAACGAGGACGTGCTTGCGGGCGAGACGCCGAACGCCTACGTGGAGCGCGTCGCGCGCGCCAAAGCCGAGGCGGGCTGGAAGCGCCTGATGCAGCGCAACCTGCCGCGCGCGCCGGTACTCGCTGCGGACACCACGGTCGCGATCGAAGGGCGCATCCTCGGCAAGCCTACCGACCGCGGTAACGCGGCCGAGATCCTGGCCGCGCTCTCGGGCGGCCGCCACGAGGTGATGACCGCGGTCTCGGTGAAGTATGACGATTATCTGGAGTCCGCGCTTTCCGTCACGCAGGTGCGCTTCCGCCCCCTCGGGGCGGAAGAGATCCGCCAGTACGTGGCGACCGGCGAGTCGGACGACAAGGCGGGGGCCTATGCGATCCAGGGCCGGGCGGCGCAGTTCGTCGCGGAGATCCACGGCAGCTACTCGGGAGTGATGGGGCTGCCGCTGTACGAGACGGCCCAGCTCATCGAGAAGATGCTCTCGCCGCGTGAGCGAAGAAATCCTTATTAACGTCACGCCGCAGGAGACACGCGTGGCGGTATTGGCGGCCGGCGTGGTGCAGGAGCTTCTGATCGAGCGTACCGCCAGCCGCGGCCTGGTAGGCAACGTGTACATGGGGCGTGTCGCAAGAGTGCTGCCCGGCATGCAGTCGGCATTCATCGAGATCGGGCTGGAGCGCGCGGCCTTTTTGCACGTGGCCGACATCCGGGAGCATCGCAGGCAGGGGCCGGCGAACGGCGGCGAGCCGACCAAGCCGATCGAGAAGATCCTGGCCGAAGGCCAGCCGGTGATGGTGCAGGTCGCGAAGGACCCGATCGGCAGCAAGGGCGCGCGCCTGTCCACCCAGGTGTCGATCGCCGGAAGGATGCTCGTCTACCTGCCGCACGACCCCCACATCGGCATCTCGCAGAGGATCGAGGACGAGAGCGGCAGGAACCTCTTGCGCGAGAAGCTGAAGGAGCTCGTGCCGCCCGAGGAGACCGGTGGCTTCATCATCCGCACGCTCGCCGAGGGCGCGAGCGACGAAGAGCTGCGCGCCGACATCGACTATCTGCGCCACCTGTGGCGCGACATCCGCGCGCAGGCGCTCGGCGCGCAGCCGCCGAAGCTCCTGTATCAGGACCTGTCGCTCGCGCAACGCGTGCTGCGCGACATGGTCACCGAGAGTACCGAGCACGTAGTGGTCGATTCGCGCGAAAACCACCAGAAGCTGATCGCGTTCGCCGAGACCTACATGCCGAGGATGCGCGGCAGGATCGAGCACTACGTCGGGGAGCGGCCGCTGTTCGACCTGTACAACGTCGAACCCGAGATCGAGCGCGCGCTGTCGCGGCGCGTGGAGCTGAAGTCGGGCGGCTACCTCATCATCGACCAGACCGAGGCGATGACCACGGTCGACGTCAACACCGGCGGCTTCGTCGGCCAGCGCAATTTCGACGACACGATCTTCAAGACCAACCTCGAGGCCGCGCAGGCGATCGCCAGGCAGCTGCGCCTCAGGAACCTCGGCGGCATCATCATCATCGACTTCATCGACATGGAGAACCCCGAGCACCGCGCCGCGGTGCTCGAGGAGTTCAACAAGGCGCTCGCGCGCGACCGCACTAGGATAACGGTCAACGGCTTCACTGCGCTGGGCCTGGTGGAGATGACGCGCAAGAGAACGCGCGAATCGCTCGCGCACGTGCTGTGCGAGCCCTGCACGGTGTGCGGAGGGCGCGGCGAGGTGAAGACCGCGCGCACCGTGTGCTATGAGATTCTGCGCGAGATCCTGAGGGAAGCGCGCGCCTTCAACGCACGCGAGTACCGCATCCTCGCCTCGCAACCGGTCAACGACCTGTTCCTGGAGGAGGAGTCGGCTTCGCTCGCCATGCTCTCGGATTTCATCGGCAAGCCGATTTCCATGCAGGTCGAGGCGGGCTACTCGCAGGAACAATTCGACATCGTTCTGATGTAGGTAAACATGCCCCAGGAGTTGTGCTTTACGAGCGCGAGGCGGCTCGCGCACATGATCCGCACGCGCAGGGTGTCGGCGAGCGAGGTGATGCGCGCATTCATCGCGCAGATCGAGCGCGTCAATCCGAAGGTGAATGCGATCGTCACCTTCCTGCCGGAGCAGGCGCTCAAGGAAACGAAGAAGCTGGAGCGCAGGGGCGCGCGCCTCGGTCCGCTCGCCGGCCTGCCGATCGCCTACAAGGACCTGGTCGACACCCGGGGCATCCGCTCCACCAAGGGCTCACTCGTTTACCGCGACCACGTCCCCGCCGAGGACCACAGCCTGGTCGAGCGGCTGCGCGCCGCGGGCGCCATCACGCTGGGCAAGACCAATACGCCCGAATTCGGCGCCGGCAGCCAGACGTTCAACGCCGTGTTCGGCGCGACGCGCAACCCTTACGACCCATCCAAGACCTGTGGCGGCTCGTCGGGCGGCGCGGCGGTCGCGGTCGCCTGCGGCATGCTGCCCTTCGCCGACGGCTCGGACCTGGCCGCGAGTCTGCGCAATCCCGCCAATTACTGCAACGTGGTCGGCTTCCGGCCGACGCCCGGCCGCGTGCCCAATTATCCGGCGGCCAATGCCTGGGACACGCAGCCAGTGATCGGACCGGTGGCGCGTACGGTCGCTGACGCCGCGTTCCTGCTCGCCGCAATGGCCGGACCCGATGCGCGCGTACCGATTTCGATCGCCGAGCCCGGCAAGGCGTTCGCGCGGAGCCTCGCGCGCAGCTTTCGGGGCGTGCGCGTCGCCTGGAGCGCAAGCCTCGGCGGCCTGCCGATGGACGAGCGCGTCCTGCGTGCGCTCGCGCCGCAGCGCAAGGTGTTCGCCTCGCTCGGCTGCCGGATGGAAGACGCCGAGCCCGACTTCGAGGGCGCGACCGAGGCCTTTGAAACATTGCGCGCACTGTCGTTCTCGCTGCGCTTCGCGCCGCTCTTGCGTACGCACCGCGCAGAGCTCAAGGACACGGTGGTCTGGAACATCGAGCAGGGGCTTCGGCTGGACGGCGAGCGCATCGCGCGCGCCGAGCGCCTGCGCACGGAGCTTTTTCAGCGAATGCGCCGATTCTTCGATCGCTACGACTTCCTGGTCGCGCCGGTGAACCAGCTGCCCCCCTTCCCGGTCGAGCTCGACTATCCGCGCGAGATCGCCGGCGTGAAGATGGGCAACTACCTCGACTGGATGAAGAGCTGCTACTACGTGACGATCACGAGCCATCCGGCGATCTCGGTGCCCGCCGCGTTCACCGACGAGGGTCTGCCGGTCGGCATCCAGATCGTCGGGCGCTACCGTGACGACTTCGGCGTGCTGCAGCTCGGGCACGCGTTCGAGCAGGCGACGCAGGTCTGGAAACGGCGCCCCTCGATCGCCTCCTGACGCTTACTTGCCCTTCGGCACGCGCCCCAGGAGGTAGAACTCGTCGTTGGGACGCATGTCGGTGAGGTTCGCCATGCGGTTGGACAGGGCGAAGAAGGCGGCGATCGCGCCGATGTCCCAGATGTCCTCGTCGTCGAAGCCGTGCGCACGCAGCGCGGCGAAGTCCGCCTCGCCCACCTTCGCCGCCTCGAGCGACACCTTCATCGCGAAATCGAGCATCGCTTTCTGGCGGGGCGTGATGTCGGCCTTGCGATAATTGATCGCGACCTGGTCGGCGACGAGCGGGTTCTTCGCGCGGATGCGCAGGATCGCGCCGTGCGCCACCACGCAGTACTGGCAGTTGTTCGCCCCCGAGGTGGCAACCACGATCATCTCGCGCTCGGCCTTGGTGAGGCCCCCCTCCTTCTCCATCAGCGCGTCGTGGTAGGCGAAGAACGCGCGGAATTCCGCCGGCCGGTGCGCGAGGGCGAGGAACACGTTCGGCACGAAGCCCGACTTCTCCTGCACGGCGAGCAGTCGGACGCGAACATCCTCCGGCAAGTCTTCGAGCCTGGGAACCGGGAACCGGCTTACGGGTTTGTCGCTCATGTTTTCGTCGACCGAATCCGGGAAATTCTGGCGCGCCCGGCGGGATTCGAACCCACGACCCTTGGCTTCGGAGGCCAATACTCTGATCCGCTGAGCTACGGGCGCCCGGGGAGGCGCGAAGAATAGCCCGTTTCGCAGCGAGCGTCCACGACGCGGCTTTTTCGCCGGCCGATATTCACGCTAAAATCAGTTCTTTACCCACGGGGCCCGGGACGCAGGCATGAGCGAGCACGACGAACATTCCTCCTTCATCAAGACGCCGCA
>JBLMWT010000175.1:0-3803 GCA_050257375.1 Sphingomonadaceae bacterium | reverse complement strand
CCGATGACCGGTCGAGACCTGCGCTGGAACAACACGAGTGAGTCCTTCTAGTTCAAGAGGTTGCGCAGCGATCGTGGAGTGAATTCCATATCCCCGCGGCACTATATAACAGGGCCCCGGCAAATAGAATTGTGAGTGGCTTGGCAGATTGAGCCATTCGCGCCCTGCGCCCCCCAGGCGATGCACCAAATTCACGACACCGTCGCAAGGACGACACGACCGGACCGGCAACCCCGCTCTCCCAAGACACAGCACCCGGGACCGGTGGCTTTGCGTCCTCACCTTTCGATGAGTTTGCCCTTGCTTCGCGAGCTACTATGCACAACGGCCGCAGGAGCGGCAAGGACTGGGTCGCAGAATTGAGCACGCGCTTTTTCGTCGCGAGACTGCTCGTGACATTCCTCACGGTTGCACTGGTTCTCGCCGGTATCGTCGTGCTCGGCTTCGCCGGCGCATACCAGTTCCTCGCGCCCGAGATCCCCGCCGCCGCCGAGCTGCGCGAGGTCCGCATGCAGATGCCGCTCGCCGTGTACTCGCGCGACGGCAAGCTGATCGCGCAGATCGGCGAGCAACGGCGCATTCCCGTGGCCTGGGACGAGATCCCGCCGCTGCTGGTCGACGCGGTCCTCGCGGCGGAGGACGATCGCTTCTTCGAGCATCCCGGCGTGGACTGGCAGGGCCTGGTGCGGGCGGCCATCAGCAACGTCTCCGCCGGAGGCGTGCGCGAGGGCGGCGGCACGATCACCATGCAGCTCGCGCGCAATACGGTGCTGACCAACGAGCGGACGCTGCGCCGCAAGTTCAAGGAGGTATTCCTCGCGCTGCGGCTCGAGCGGGAGTTCAGCAAGCAGGAGATCCTCACGCTCTACCTGAACCGCATCTTCCTCGGCCAGCGGGCCTACGGCGTCGGCGCGGCGGCGCAGGTGTATTTCGACAAGCGTCCGGCCGAGCTCACGCTCGCCGAAGCCGCATTGATCGCGGGGCTGCCGCGCTCGCCCTCGCTCGATAACCCGGTGGCGAGCATCGGCCGCGCACGCGAACGCCGCGCCTACGTGCTGCGACGCATGGTCGAGACGGGAAAGATCGGCCCGGCCGAACGCGCCGCCGCGGAAGCTGCACCGATCGAGGCGCGCGTTCACGGGCCGGTGGCCGAGCTCGACGCGCCGTACGTCGCGGAGATGGCGCGCCTCGAGATGGTCGAGCGCTTCGGCGATTCGGCACTCATCGAGGGATATCACGTGACGACGACCGTGGACAGCCGGCTGCAGGCGGCGGCCGATGCCGCGGCGCGCAGCACGCTGCTCGCCTATGAGCGGCGCCACGGTTACCGCGGACCCGAAGCGAGGCTCGACGCAGCGCTGCTCGCCGACCCGAAGTCGGTCGCGGTTGCGCTCCGCGAACATCCGGATCGCGGGGGGCTCGTTGCAGGCGTCGTCGAGAGCGTGAGCGAGCGCAGCGCCCTCGTGAGAGGTCGCGACGGCGTCGCGATCGAACTCGGCTGGGATGACCTCAGCTGGGCGCGGCGGGCCCTGCCCGACGACGCGCTCGGCCCGTCACCGAAGAGCGCGGGCGAGGTCGTGGCCCCCGGCGACGTCGTGTATCTCGAATCGCTGGCTGACGGACGCCATCGGCTGGCGCAGATACCGGTCGTGGCCGGCGCGCTGGTCGCCCTCGAGCCGCGGGACGGCGCGATCGTGGCGCTCGTCGGCGGCTTCGACTTCCGGGGCAGCAAGTACAACCGCGCGGTGCAGGCCAAGCGCCAGCCCGGCTCGGCGTTCAAGCCGTTCGTGTACTCGGCCGCGCTGGAGCGCGGCTTCACGCCGGCAAGCCTGATCAACGACGCGCCGATCGTCATCGAGGGTGGCGCGGGCACCGAGGAGTGGCGGCCGCAGAACATCACCAAGCGCTTCTACGGTCCGACGCCGCTGCGCGAGGCGCTGGTGCGCTCGCGCAACCTGGTCTCGATCCGGTTGCTGCGCGCCACAGGCATCGGACCGGCGATGCGCCACATCAGCGCGTTCGGCTTCGGTCCCGAGGCATTACCGGCCAACCTGACGCTCGCGCTCGGCACCGGCCAGGTCACGCCGCTCGACATGGCACGCGGTTTCGCCGTGTTCGCGAACGGCGGCTTCCGCGTCACGCCCTACCTGATCGCGCGGATCACTGACGACGAGGAGCGCGAGGTGTACGCGGCTGGTCCCGCCGTCGCCTGCGAAGACTGCCCTGGGGAGCCCGCCGCGCCGCAGGCGATCTCCCCGGCCAATGCGTTCGTCATGACCGACGTGATGACGGACGTCATCCAGCGCGGCACCGCGCAGGCGGCCCGGTCGCTCGGCCGCCGGGACATCGCCGGCAAGACCGGCACGACCAGCGACCGTCGCGATGCCTGGTTCGTCGGCTTCAACGCCGACTATGTGGCCGCGGCCTGGGTCGGCTTCGACCAGGAGCGCTCGCTCGGCGCCAACGAGGAAGGCGGCCGCACGGCACTGCCGATGTGGATCGGCTTCATGGAGGAAGCCCTGCGCGACCGGCCCGAGCATCGCCTGCCCGAGCCCCCGGGCGTGATCCGCATGTGGGTCGACCGTAGCACGGGCCGCCCGACCGCGGCCGGCGCCACGGGTGCCGTGTTCGAGGCGTTTCTCGAGTCGCACGCCCCCCAGGCCGACGCCGCCGGCGCCGTCGACGAGGTCGGCGCCGAGAGCGTCGAGCCTGCCGCGGCTGACGACACGCTTTTCTGAAGGATCGGATCGATGAGCCGAAGACCCAACCCCCGGGCGGACCTGCTCCGCCAGGCAGTCGCCGAGGAGGCGGCCCGCATCATGCGCGAGCAGGGCGTGGACGACTTCCTGCTCGCCAAGCGCAAGGCCGCCGAGCGGCTCGGAGTCACGGACGCGTCGATCCTGCCGCGCAACACGGAGATCGAGGCGGCTCTCGTCGCGCACCAGCGGCTGTTCGCGGCGGACCGGCATGAAGCGGACCTCGTCGCCTTGCGGCGCTCGGCGCTCGAGGCCATGCGCCTGATGGCGGATTTCCAGCCGCGGCTGGTCGGCCCGGTGCTCACCGGCACAGCGTCGGCGCATTCCGACATCAACCTGCACCTGTTCACCGAGAGCCCGGAAGCAGTGTCGATCCGCCTCGAGGAGCGCGGCGTGCCGCACGAGGTGCTCGAGCGTCGGCTGCGCTACGAGCGTGATCGCGTGGTGACCTATCCGGCCCTGCGCTTCGTCGCGGGACGGCAGACAGTGGATGCGGTGGTGTTCCCGCTCGACGGGATCCGGCAGGCGCCCTCGAGCCCGGTGGACGGCAAGCCGATGCGGCGCGCGAGCGCCGCGGAGATCGAGGCGCTGCTGTAGCGCCGGTCTGACTCGTTCACGTCGCCATTCGCCAGCGCATGGGCTCCGCTTCGGCGTTCATGCGCGGGACCGCCCGCAGACCCCGGAGCCGCTGCAGCGCCCTCCGGAGTCCGTCTGACGGGACCAGACAGACGCGTTACGCGCTCAGCCGCGCTTCTCGACGTCGACGTAATCGCGCGCGGTCGGGCCCGTATAGAGCTGCCGCGGCCGGCCGATCTTCATGGCCGGGTCCGCGATCATCTCCATCCAGTGCGCGACCCAGCCGGCGGTGCGCGCGATGGCGAACATCACCGTGAACATCGAGCGCGGGATGCCGAGCGCGCTGTAGATCACGCCCGAGTAGAAGTCGACGTTCGGGTACAGCTTGCGCGAGATGAAGTACTCGTCCTTCAGCGCGATCTCCTCGAGGCGCAGCGCCAGCTCGAACAGCGGGTTGTCGGTCTGGCCGAG
>JBLMWT010000174.1:0-12468 GCA_050257375.1 Sphingomonadaceae bacterium | reverse complement strand
TCGTCTACGGGCGCATGACCGGCTGGGGGCAGGACGGCCCGCTCGCACCGCGCGCCGGCCACGACATCAACTACATCGCGCTCGCCGGCGTGCTGCACGCCTTTGGGCACAAGGGCGCGCGCCCCGCGCCGCCTCTCAACCTGGTGGGCGACTTCGGCGGCGGCGGCATGCTGCTCGGTTTCGGCATCCTGTGTGCGCTCATCGAGGCGCAGCGCTCAGGCAAGGGCCAGGTGGTCGACGCCGCGATGGTCGAAGGCGCCGCGCAGCTCGCGGCGATGTTCGCCGGCATGCTCGCCGCCGGGCGCTGGAGCGAAGCGCGCGGCGAGAACACGCTCGATTCGGGCGCGCCGTGGTACGACACGTACGAGACGAAGGACGGAAGATACGTCGCCATCGGCTCCATCGAAGCGAGATTCTTCGAAGATCTCGTGGAGCGGCTGGGCCTGCAGAACGTCCCGCCGCAGCACGACCGCGCGCGCTGGCCCGAGCTGCGCGCCATGCTCACCGACAAGTTCAAGTCGAAGTCGCGCGACGAGTGGTGCAGGATCTTCGAGGGCTCGGACGCCTGCTTCGCGCCGGTGCTCACGTTCAGCGAGGCGCGCCGCGACCCGCACAACGTCGCGCGCGCCGCCTACGTCGAAGTGGCCGGCGTGGTGCAGCCGGCGCCGGCGCCGCGTTTTTCGCGCACGCCGGGCGCCGTGCGCCGAGCGCCGCCCGAGCGCGGCCAGGGCGGCCGCGAAGCGCTCGCCGACTGGGGCTTCGACGAGGCGGGAATCGCCCGCCTCGCCTCGCTCGGCCTGGGCTTTTCGGCCCCCTAGACGTTCTACTTGTGCATCGGCATGTGCATCGGCGCGGATGCGCCCATCGCGCCGACGCTTAGCTCGACGCCGACCTCGCCCGCCTTCTCGAAGCGCAGGGTGACCGGAACTTTCGTGCCCTCCTTGAAGGGCTCCTTCAGACCGATGAACATGAGGTGGTTGCTCCCCGGCTTGAGCGCGAGCTCGCCGTGCGCCGGCACGTCGAGCGCCTTCACCTGCTGCATCCTCATGACGTTGCCCTGCATCGCCATGATGTGCAGCTCGACGTGGTCGGCGGCGGGCGACGAGGCAGCGACGAGCTTGTCGGGCGCGGCGCCGCGGTTCCTGATCGAGGCGTAGCCGCCCGCCACGCTCGCGCCGGGCGGCGTGGCGCGTGTCCAGGGTGCGTCGATCTCCAGATCGCCTTTCTTCTGCGCCCAGGCAGCGCCAGCGACGAGCGCCGCGCAGAGCGCGATCCAATGCATGTGTTTCATGTTCTCTCCGTAAATGAAGGGTCCCGGCGATGCGCGTCGCATCCGCCGGCGGGAATGGCGGGAAATTCAGGCCGCTGTCGGTGGCGCGCGCGCGTCGGCGGATTCGAGCGACGCGTGCGCCAAACGCGCCACTGCGCGCGGGACGATCGCTTCGTGCTCGGCGAAGCCGAGCAGCCCGGCGGGCGCCGCGAGCTGCGCTTGCGGCGCCGTCGCGGCGAGGAACTGCGCGCAGATGGGGCACTGCGCCGTCTGCCGGGGCGCGGGTGACTCGTCGCCGGGCGCGCCGAGCGCACCCCGCGCGGTGCAGATTTCGGCGAGGCCGCCGCCGAGCGCTTCGCTCAGCGCGTGGCGCGCGTGCAGGCTCCAGCCCGCGCCCCAGGCGGCGAGCGCGAAAAACGCGATGGCGAGTGCTACCTTACTTCTTCGCGCGGGCGTTCTCATCTTCCTGAAGCTTACGCCAGAATATCTTGCCAGTGGCGGTCTTCGGAAGCTCGTCCACGAATTCGACGATGCGCGGCACCTTGAAAGCGGCCATGCGCTCGTGCGCCCAGGCCGTGATGTCCTCCGGCTTGACGCGACCGCGGGCCGCGGACTTGAGCACCACCACCGCCTTCACAGTCTCCCCGCGGTAGGGGTCGAGCGCGCCGATGATGCAGGCCTCCTGGATGTCCGGATGCGCGTACAGCATCGCCTCCACCTCGGCCGGCCAGACCTTGAAGCCCGCGGCATTGATCATCCGCTTCAGGCGGTCGGTGATGAAGAAGTAGCCATCCTCGTCGTAGTAGCCGAGATCGCCCGAGCGGAAGAAGCGCTTGCCGTCGTGCTCGATGAATGCCTCGGCGGTCGCCTTTTCCTGGCGCCAGTAGCCCTTGAACACCTGCGGCCCGTGGATCACGATCTCGCCGACCTCGTTCGGCCCCAGCTCGCGCAACGTCTCGGGGTCGAGCACGCGCGCGTCGGTCGAGAAGATCGGTACCCCGCCGCACTGACGCTTGGGCCTCTGCGGCGGGTTCGAATGACTCGGCGCCATGGTCTCGGTGAGGCCGTAGCCCTCGATGAACTCAAGGCCGAGCGTCTCGTAGAGCTTCTTCGCCAGGCCCTCGGGCATCGCCGCGCCGCCGCCGCCCAGCGTGGTGAGCGAGGACAGGTCGTACTTCTTGAGATTCGGGTTGGCAAGGAAGTCGACCACCATCGTCGTGATCGCGGTGAAGCCGGTCACGCGCGCGCGCTCGATCTGCATCGCTGCGCACTCGCGATCCCAGCGCGTCATGACGACGCTGGTCGCGCCCGCCTGGATCGGCGTGTTCATGCCGGCCTGCATGCCGGTGACGTGGAACATCGGCAGCACGGCGAGCGTCACGGCGCCGCTCGACGCGCCGCGCCAGTGGCAGCCGGCAGTCGAGGTCGAGAGTACGGTGGCGTGCGTATGCATGCAGCCCTTGGGCTTGCCGGTCGTCCCGGAGGTGTAGGGCATCACCGCGAGGTCGTCCGGTCCGGCGAGCGGCTCGCCCGGCGCGATCCCCGCCTCGAGCGCTTCGCGCCAGGAGCTGACTCCGCCGTAGGCGGGCACCGCGGGCGCGGCGCGCACGAAGTCGGGCAGCGGCAAGTCGGTGCTCGGCGGCAGGTACTCGGAGTGTGCGCCGATCAGGGCATATTCCAGGGCGCTCGTGCCGACGAGCGGCGCGATGCGGTCCCACAGCTCCTGGGTCGAGACGATCACGCGCGCGCCGCCATCCTCGACGTAGTGGCGCAATTCCTCGGTGCGGTTCATCGGGTTGACGGGGACCACCACGGCGTCGGCGCGCAGGATCGCGTAGTAGCCGATGATGAAGTGCAGGCCGTTCTGGCAGTACAGCAGCACGCGATCGCCCTTCGTCACCCCGCAGCGGCGCTGCAGAAACCCTGCGATCGCGTCCGTCTGGCGCTTCAGCTCGCCATAGGTGACGCGATTGCCGTAGTAGTCGACGGCCGCGCTGTCGCCGTAGCGCCGGGCGCTCACTTCCAGGTTGAAGTGGATCGTGGTGCGCGGCACCCTCAGGGTACGCGGTAGGCCCGGCGGCCAGTGGGCGAAGTGTCGGGTGAACATCGCCTCAGAGGGCGTGCCTGCGCACGGCCTTTTCGTTCCAGCGCATGCCGATGCCCGGCCGCTCGCCGATCAACACGTCGCCCTTGTGCGGCCGCACCGGTTCTTCGAGCACCGCGTCGGCCCAGTCGACGTACTCGAGCCAGTGGCAAGTCGGCGTCACGGCCAGCAGATGACAACTCACCTCCGGAAACAGGTGGCTCGACATCTCCAGACCCGCGCCCTGCGCGAGCGCCGCGGCGCGCATCCAGCCCGTGACACCGCCGATCCTCTGCGCGTCGGGCATGACGAAGTCGCAGGCACCTGCGGCGAGCGCCTGCGCCATCTGCTCGGGGCCCATGAAGTTCTCGCCGATCTGCACCGGGGTAGCGAGCTCGCGCGCGAGGCGGGCGCAGCCCGCGAAGTCGTCGGCGCGCACCGGCTCCTCGATCCAGACCACGCCGCCCTCGTCGTCGATCATGCGCCCGCGGCGCAGCGCCTCGGCGACGCTCAAGCCCTGGTTGAAATCCACCATCAGGGCGAACTTGCCGCCGACGGCCTTCTTTACCGCGCGGATCGCCTCGAGATCCTCGGCCGCGTCGGGTCGTCCGAGGCGCAGCTTGAGCGCCGTGAATCCTTCGGCGGCGAGCTCGATCGCCTCGCGCACCAGCGCCTTGAGCGGCATGATGCCGAGGCCCTTGGAGTTGTAGGCGCGCACCGGCCGCGGCGCCCCGCCCAGCAGCCGAACGAGCGGCTGCCCGAGCGCCTGGCCGAGCACGTCCCAGGCCGCCATGTCGATCGCCGATATCGCGAACAGCACGACGTTGTGCACGCCGAGCAGGGCGTGCCTGGAGCGCAGCTTCTTTTCCAGCTCGAACGGCGCGAGCGCATCGCCTGCGACCATCTCGCCCATCGCCTCGACGAGCTTGGCGAG
Source organism: Sphingomonadaceae bacterium (assembly GCA_050257375.1). GTDB lineage: Bacteria > Pseudomonadota > Gammaproteobacteria > Burkholderiales > SG8-39 > DAHVFK01. The sequence goes on along the minus strand of JBLMWT010000174.1, from coordinate 8,181 downwards.
CGGCGCGAGCGTCTGGGGCGCAATGCCGAACAGGTACGCGCGCCCGACGATGCCGCCGTCGGTCTGCAAGTCCACGAGCAGGAGCGGCGCGACCTTGATCGAGCCGGTGGCGGTCGCAAGCGGCCGCTTCATCGGCGCGCCCACCGCGCGGACCTGCACGGCTTTGACCCTGAGTTGATCGACCTTTGTTTTCAGGCTATTTCCCCTTGAATTTCGGCGTGCGCTTCTCCATGAACGCGCGCCGGCCCTCGACGTGGTCCTCGCTCTTCGCGCAGCGCTGCACCAACGCCTCTCCCTTGGAGAAATCCCCCTGGGACTCGATCACGCTGTTGATGATCGCTTTCGAAGCCGCCATCGACAGCGGCGCGTTGGCGGCCAGCTCCGACGCGATGGTGCGCACGTAGCCCTCCAGCTCGGCATCGGGCAGCACGCGGTTGACCAGGCCCATGGCGAGCGCTTCGTCAGCGGCGTAGCGCCGGCCGGTCAGCATGATCTCGCGCGCGGCGGCATGGCCGACGCTCGCCACCAGTCGATTGGTGCCGTGCACGCCGTAGCCGATGCCCAGGCGCGCCGCCGGGATCGCGAAACTGCTGGAGGCGCCGGCGTAACGCAGGTCGCAGGCAAGCGCGATCTCGAGTCCGCCGCCGAGGCAATAGCCGTGGATCATCGCCAGCACCGGCTTGGCGGATTCCTCGAGCGCGAACTGCGCCGCGTCGATGATGTTGTCGTGCTCTCCGGCCGCGTCCGGGTTCGCGCGCCGCTTCTCGAATTCCGAGATGTCGGCGCCGGCCGCGAAGGCGACGTCGCCCGCGCCGCGCAGCACGACGCAGCGCACGCCGGGATCGGCGTCGAACCCCGCCATCGCCTTCGGGATCGCGCGCCACATCATCTCGTTGATCGCATTGCGGCGCGCCGGATTGTCGAAGATCATCCACCCGATCGGGCCGTCGCGCTCGACGCGCAGTGCGGGTTCGGCCATCCCGACCCCCTCAGATGACCTTGCCGGCGCGCAGCGCGTCGATCTCCGCCGCGCTGTAGCCGAGCTCGCCGAGAATCTCGGCGTTTTGCTCGCCCGCGGGGCCGATCGCGCGCTTCATGCGTGCCGGAGTGCGCGAGAGCTTCATTGCCGGCCCCACCAGCTTCAGCTCGCCGCCCTCGGGCTTGGGCACCGGCACCGCCATCTGCAGGTGCTCGACCTGCGGATCCGCGAAGACCTGGTCCATCTTGTAGATCGGCCCGCAGGGCACGCCCGCGTCGTTCAGCAGCGCGATCAGCTGAGCGGAGCTGTGGCGCCGCGTGAGCTCGGAGAGCACCTTGGCGAGCGCCGCGCGGTTCTTCGAGCGCAGCTCCCCGGTGGCGTACTCGGCCTGCATCGCGAGCGCGGGCGCACCGAGCGCCTCGCACAGCCGAGTCCAGATCACCTTGCCGGCGGCGGCGATGTTCACGTAGCCGTCGGAGGTCGGATACACGCCGGTCGGGATCGAGGTCGGGTGGTCGTTGCCCGCCTGCCCCGCAACGTGACCCTCGACCAGCCAGCGCGCCGCCTGGAAGTCCATCATCGTCACCATCGCCGACAGCAGCGAGCTCTGCACCCACTGCCCCTTGCCCGATCGATTGCGCTCCTCGAGCGCGATCAAGATGCCGAGTGCCGCGAACAATCCCGCGCACAGGTCCGCCACCGGGATACCCGCGCGCACGGGCCCCTGCCCCGGAAGGCCGGTGACCCACATCAAGCCGCCCATGCCTTGCGCGATCTGGTCGAAGCCCGCGCGGTCGCGATAGGGCCCGTCCTGGCCGAAGCCGGAGATGCTCGCGTACACCAGGCGCGGGTTCTCGCGCGCGAGCGAGTCGTAGTCGATGCCGAGGCGGTGCTTGACGTCCGGGCGGTAGTTCTCGACCACCACGTCGGCGGTCTTCACCAGGCGCTTGAGTACCTCGACACCGCGCGCTTCCTTGAGGTTCAGCGTCAGCGAGCGCTTGTTTCGATGCAGGTTCTGGAAATCCGAGCCGTGGCGCGGGCCGAACCCGTCCTCGCCGTCGCTCGCGGGCATCTCGATCTTGATCACGTCGGCGCCCCAGTCGGCGAACTGCTTGACGCAGGTCGGTCCGGCGCGCACTCGCGTCAGATCGATCACGCGCAGGTGCGACAGCGCGTCAGCCGAAGGCACGCCCGGCCTCCGTCTGATGGAAAAAGTCCTCGACCAGCCGATTGAACAGCGCGGGTTCCTCCAGGTTGATCATGTGTCCCGTCCTCGGCACCATCGCGAGCGCCGCGCCCGGCACGGTGCGCTTGATGAGCAGCGAGGGCTCGATCGTCGAAGGATCCTCGTCGCCCGCGATCACCAGGAGCGGAGCCTTGATGCGCGCCATCTCGGCCGTCAGGTCGTACAGCGACGGCCGGCGCGCCTGGTAGCCGAGCATGGTGTTCGCCGAGCCCTGCGCCGAGTGCTCGGAGAGATTGCGCTGGAACTCGGCGAAACCGCGCGGATCCTTCGCCTTCAACGTGGTGCGCGTCGGGTTCTCGCCGTAGGTGGCGGCGAAGTGGGCCATGCCGCGTTCGAGCATCAGCTTGGCGTTGGCGCGCGAATCGGCCTGGAAGCGCGCGTACTCGTCCTTGTGCGCGCCGCTGCCCACTCCGGCGGTGACCAGCGTGAGCGCGCGCCCGCTATAGGCCATGCCGAAGTGCAGCGTGGCGAATGCGCCCATCGACAGGCCCACGACGTGCGCCCGCGCGAGGCCGAGAGCGTCCAGCACGCAGCGCACGTCGTCGCGCTCGCGCTGCTGCGAGTAGCTGTCGGGCGAGTCGGGCACCTCGGACGGCGGGTAACCGCGCGCGTTGTAGGTGATGCAGCGATAGCGGCGCGAGAAATGCCGCACCTGGGGCTCCCAGCTGCGGCAGTCGCCGGCGAACTCGTGCACGAACACGATCGGCGTGCCCGAGCCGGTCTCCTCGTAGTACAGCTTCACGCCGTCGTCGGTGGTGAGCGTAGGCATAATCGGGATCTTGCGAATCCGGGGTTGTGTCGGACCGGGGAAGCGGCAAGACTAACCAAAAAACTGCCTGGAAGGGAGAACCGTTTTATGGATCTCGGGTTGCAGGGAAAACGCGCGCTGGTGACCGGCGGCTCGAAGGGCATCGGCAAGGCCTGCGCCGACGTGCTCGCCGCCGAGGGCTGCGAGGTCCTGATCGCCGCGCGCAACCCGGTTCCCGGGCCGACCGCCAAGGCGATCGACCTATCCGCGCCGGGTGCCGCAGAGACGCTCGCCGCCTGGGCGGGCGAGCTCGACATCCTGGTGAACAATGCGGGCGCGGTCCCCGGCGGCGACTTGCTCAAGGTGGACGAGCAGACCTGGCGCCGCGCCTGGGACCTGAAGGTGTTCGGTTACATCAACCTGTCACGCCAGGTGTACGCGGCGATGAAGCGCCGCGCGCGCGGCGTGATCCTGAACATCATCGGCGCCGCGGGCGAGCGGATGGACGCGGCCTACATCGCCGGCAGCAGCGCGAACGCGAGCCTCATGGCGTTCACGCGCGCGCTCGGCGGAAGCGCGCCCGCGGACGGCATTCGCGTGCTCGGCATCAACCCGGGGCCGGTATCGACCGACCGCCTGACCAGCCTGTACAGGCAACGCGCCGAAACGCTGCTCGGCGACGCCGCGCGCTATCAGGAGCTCTTTTCCGGCATGGCGTTCGGCCGGCCTGCGACGCCACAGGAGATCGCGTGGGCGGCGGCGTTTCTCGTCTCCGAGCGCTCGGCCTACACCTCGGGGTGCATACTCACGATCGACGGCGGCCAGTCGAACCGCCCCCACTAGCGCATCGCATGGAAGCGTCATGAAGGCAGTGCTCTGCAAGCAGTTCGGCCCGCCCGAGACCCTGGTCGTGGAAGAGCTGCCCTCGCCCCGGCCCGGCCCGGGCGAAGTCGTGGTGTCGGTCAAGGCGGCGAGCGTCAACTTTCCAGACGTGCTCGTGATCCAGAACAGGTACCAGGTCAAGGCGACGCCGCCCTTCACGCCCGGATCGGAATTCGCCGGGGTAGTAAAGGAGGTCGGCGCCGGCGTGACGCAGGTCAAGCCCGGGGATCGCGTGCTCGGCGCCGGATCGTCGGGCGGCTTCGCCGAGGAGTGCCTGGTGCCGGCCGGCGCGCGCCTGGTGCCGATTCCCGCGAGCATGGACTTCCCGACCGCCGCGTCGTTCCTGCTCACCTACGGCACCTCGCACCATGCTCTGTGCAACCGAGCCGACGCGAAGGCGGGCGAATCGCTGCTCGTGCTCGGCGCTGCGGGCGGCGTCGGGCTCGCGGCCGTCGAGATCGGCAAGATCCTCGGCTTGCGCGTGATCGCCGCCGCCTCGAGCAAGGAGAAGCTCGCGGTGTGCCGCGATCACGGCGCCGACGAGACGATCGATTATTCGTCCGAGGACCTGCGCGAACGCATCAAGGCGCTCACCGGCGGCAAGGGCGTCGACCTGATCTACGACCCGGTGGGCGGCGCGTACACCGAGGCGGCGCTCAGGTCGTCGGCCTGGCGTGCGCGTCTGCTGGTCGTCGGCTTCGCCGCCGGCGAGATCCCTAGGATCCCGCTCAACCTGACGCTGCTCATGGAGCGCTCGGTCGTCGGCGTGTACTGGGGCGAGTGGAGCAAGCGCGCGCCGCAGGAGTTCGCCGCCGCGGTGAAGCAGCTCGGCGAGTGGTTCGCCGAGCGCAAGCTGCGCCCGCACATCTCGGCGCGCTACCCGCTCGCCGAGGCGCCGCGTGCGTTGCGCGACATGGCCGAGCGGCGCGTGATGGGCAAGGTGGTGCTCCTCACGGATGCCTGAAGCGCGCGTGCTGGACTCCGGAGCGCCGTGATCGCGACGCTGCACGCGCTCGCGGGTCCGTGGCAGCTCGCGTGGTGCGCGCTGGTGGTCCTCGCGGCCTACACGCTGCGCGGCGCGACGGGCTTTGGTGCGGGCGTGGTGGCGATTCCGCTCCTCGTGCTGGTGCTTCCCATGCAGATCGTCATTCCGGTCGTCACGACCCTCGGTATCGGCGCCTCCTTCGGCCAGACGATACGTGAATTCCGCCACGTCGAATGGCGCGGCGTGCGTGGGCTGCTCGCGCCGATGCTCGTCGGCGCGGCGGTCGGGCTGTGGATGTTCAAAACGTTGCATCCCGAGCTGCTGCGTGGCGCGCTCGCGCTGTTCATCATCGGCTACGCGTTATGGAGCGTCGCGCCGCGCGCGCCTCATACGCGCGCGCCGCGCGTCTGGCTCGCACCGGTCGCCGGCGCAGGCGGCGGCTTGGTGAGCACCCTGTTCGGCGGCATGGCGGGTCCGATGTTCGTCGTCTATCTCGACGCGCTGCGGCTCGACAAGACGCGCTTCCGTGCCACCATCTCGGCGATCCTGTTCCTCCTCGCGCTGCTGCGCGCCGGAGGCTACGGTAGCCTGGGCTTCTACGACCGGCGGGCCCTCACCGTGCTCGCGCTGCTCGCGCCCGCGATGCTGCTCGGCATGGTGCTCGGCGAGCACATGCACCACGGGCTGAACGAGAAGCCCTTCAAGCGCGTGGTCGCCGCACTGCTCGTGGCGAGCGGCTGTACGCTGCTGCTCAAATGAAGCACGTCCGACTGAACCGCTGGCTGCTGCGCCTGATCGACCGCATCCGGCCGACCGAGGTGCACGTCATGCTGCTGTGGGCGGCGCTGGTGGGCTTCATCGGTGCGCTCGCTACCATCGCCTTCCGCGAATCGATCCGTGGCCTCGAGTGGCTCGCGACGCGTCACACCGGCGGACTCGTGGAGATCGCCGAGATCCTGCCGTGGTACCTGCGCATCGTCTTCCCTGCCGTGGGCGGCGTGGTCGCAGGATTGCTCTTGCAGCTGAGCCGCAGGTGGGCGACCGAAGGGGCTTCCTCGGACTACATGGAGGCGATCTCGATCGGCGACGGCCGCATCCCGGTGCGCCAGGCACTGGCGCGCAGCGCCTCGTCGCTGTTCTCCGTCGCCTCGGGCGGGTCGATCGGGCGCGAGGGCTCGATGGTGCACCTGGCTGCGACCTGCGCCTCCATCACGGGCCGCATCGCCAAGTTCAGCCCGGCGCGGCTGCGCCTGCTGGTCGCCTGCGGCGCCGCCGCGGGCATCACCTCGGCCTACAGCGCGCCGATCGCCGGGGCGATGTTCGTCTCGGAGATCGTACTCGGCACGATCGCGATGGAGAGCTTCGGCCCGCTGGTCGTCGCCTCGGTGGTCGCCAACATCACCATGCGCGAGCTCACCGGCTATGCGCCGCCCTACGAGATGCCGGCCTTTCCGACGATCTTCGGCAAGGAGGTGCTCGCGTTCGTCGCGCTCGGGCTGCTCGCGGGGGCTGCGGCGCCCCAGTTCATGCGCGCGCTCGACAGCGCCAAGGCGGCGTTCGCGCGCCTCAAGCTGCCGCTGCCGCTGCGCCTCGGCCTCGGCGGCCTGATCGTCGGCGTGCTTTCGGCAAACGTTCCCGAGGTGTGGGGCAACGGCTACAGCGTGGTCAACTCGCTGCTGCATCACGACTGGCTGTGGACGCTCGTGCTGGTGGTGCTCGTCACCAAGATCGCCGCGACCGCCTCCACCACCGGCTCGGGCGCGATCGGCGGCGTGTTTACGCCGACGCTGTTCGTCGGCGCCGCGCTGGGCCTGCTGTTCGGCCAGGGCGTGCACGCGCTTTGGCCGCAGTCCACCGCGATGCCGTTCGCCTATGCGATCGTCGGCATGGGCGCCTTCCTGGCGGGGGCCACGCACGCGCCCCTGATGGCGATCCTGATGATCTTCGAGATGACGCTCAGCTACCAGGTGGTCCTGCCGCTCATGCTCGCCTGCGTCACCGCGTACTTCATGGCGCACGCGGTGCGCGAGAAGTCGATGTACGAAGTCACCATCCTGCGCAACGTGCAGGAGCGCGCGCTGGCGCGCTGGCGCGGCCTGCGAATCGGAGAACTGATGAAGCCGGCGGTGCCCACCGTGGCGGCAGCGGCGAGCTTTGCCGAGGTGGAGCGCGCCTTTCTCGAGCACCCGGTGCGCAACGTCTACGTGGTGGACGAAGACGGGCGCTTCCTCGGTGCCGTGTCGCTGCACGAGATCAAACCGCTGCTGGTGGGGCGCGAGTCCACGCCGCTGCCGACGGCGGGCGAGCTGGCGCGGCGCGAGTTCGAGGTGCTCACTCCGGACATGGCGCTCGGCGACGCGCTGCAGGCCTTCCTCACGCAAGGGACCGAGCGCCTGCCCGTGGTGACGAGCGCCGAGGACCGCAAGCTGCTCGGCGTGGTGTCGAAGTCCGACCTGCTGCTCGAAATCCAGAGCCTCAGCGGCTGACCGGTCGCGTCGCGTCCCCTTCGCCGAGGGGCCTTTGCATCAGGACGCTGTCCACCCAGCGCCCGAACTTGAACCCCGTCGAGCGCAGCGTGCCGACCGGCAGAAAGCCGTGACGCGCGTGCAGCGCGATGGATGCGCGGTGCGCGCTATCGCCGATCACGGCGACCAGCTGCCGGTAACCGAGCGCCTCCGCGCGGCGGACGAGCTCGGCGAGCAACGCGCTGCCCAGGCCGCGGCCCGCCAGGTCGTGGCGCACGTACACCGAGTCTTCGAGCGTAAAGCGGTAGGCGGAGCGCGTGCGGTATAGCGCGCAGTAGGCATAGCCGGCCGGGGCGCCGTTCAGCTCGGCTACCAGGTAGGGCAGCCCACGGCCGGCGATGTCGGCATGGCGCCGCGCCATCTCCTCGACCGCGGGCGGCACCTCCTCGAACGTGGCGAGTCCGTGCAGGACGTGGTGGGCGTAGATCGACTGGATCGCCGCCATGTCGCCCGGCGCGGCGTCGCGCACTCGCAAGGAGTCTGCGGCCAAGGCGTCAGCTCTTGTATTCGGGCGCGTCGCGGTCCAGCAGGCGCTTCAGCGCGGCGAAATGCGCGCCCGCGTACTTGGGCGTGTCGGCGAGCATCATGCGGTAGGCCTCCTGCGCCGCGGCAGGGCGCACCGCGCGCAGCTTGAGGCCCGTGGCGCGCGCCAGCACCTGCACGCGGGCCGCGCGCTCGAGGTAGTAGAGCGCGTCGAAGGCCTCGGCGACCGTCGTGCCAACGACAATCACCCCGTGATTGGCGAGGAACATGACGCGCTTCGAGCCCAGCACGCGCGCCAGGCGATCGCCCTCCGCCTCGTCGACGACCAGGCCG
>JBLMWT010000173.1:0-6544 GCA_050257375.1 Sphingomonadaceae bacterium | reverse complement strand
GCGACAAGGCCCACCCCGAGAGCCCCGAGGGTTGGACCTTCACCCTATGCCGTCGCGGCCACGAGCGCGAGACGCGCGACCTGCCGCCGGCGAGCCCCGTGCTCGCGAACCTGGAAGCCTTCGCGGAAGCCGCGCTCGGCGGCCGGTCGTATCCGATGCCGCACCGCGAGATCCTCGCTACCGTTTCCGCGCTCGAGGCGATCGCGCGCTCCGCGGCGAGCGGCCGCGTCGAGCTGGTCGATTCGTAAGCCCGGCCATGGTTTCTAGCACGGCGCACACCGCGGCGGTGTCCTCCTTGCCGCGTCCTGCAGCGAGCGCGGCCGTATAGAGCGGGGCGGACGCGAGAAACAGCGGCGTCGGGCAGCCGAGCGCGCGGGCGAAGTCGCCGATGATCGCCATGTCCTTCTGCCACACCTCGACCTTCATGGTTGCGTCGCGGTAGTCGCCGCGCACCATCATCGGACCACGCACCTGGAACATGCGCGAGCCGCCCGCCCCGTCGCCGACCACCCGGTAGACGAGCTGCGGGTCGAGCCCGGCCTTCCTCGCGAGGACGAACGCCTCGGCCGTCGACACGTTGTGGATCGCCACCAGCAGGTTCGCGACGAACTTCATCTTCGTGCCTGCGCCGAACGGCCCGACGTAGTAATGGGAGCGTGCGAAGCCTTCGAACACCGGCACCGCGCGCCGCACCGCGGCGCGCGGGCCGCTCGCGTACACGGCGAGGTCTTTTACGCGCGCCTGGGCGCCGGTGCCGGACAGCGGACAATCGAGCAGCGTCGCGCCCGCGCGCGCGAGCACCTGCCTGGCAGCCTCCTTCGCGTCGAGCGGAAGCGTGCTCGTCTCGATGACCAAGACACCCCGCCGGGCGATTTGGCGTGCCACGTCCTCGAGCGCCCGGGCCGAGGGCAGCGAGGTGATGATCGTGTCGCAGCGCCGCGCGAGCGCGGCGTTCGAGCCGAGCGCCATTCCGCCGGCGCGGCGCAGGGCGCTGCGCGCCGCCTGGCGCGGGTCGTAGCCGAGCACGCGAAAGCCCGCGCGCGCCAGATTCGCCGCCATGGCGGACCCCATGATGCCGAGCCCGCAGATTCCGATCGTCCGTGACACCGCAGCCTCCTTCCCCCGGATGCCCTTAGAATACCGCGATGCCGGTCGATCACATCGAGCATATCCTCATCCAGACCGCCGATATGGCGGCAACGCGCGACTGGTACGTGAGCGTGCTCGGCTTTCGCGTCGGGCCGAATCCTGACTTCAAGTTTCCGGTCTGCTGGCTCTACCTGGGCGACCGGGACGTGATCCACATCACCGAGGGCGGCGCCGCCGTTTCCGAGAACCGCAAGCGCTACGTGGGGCAGGAATCGCAGGCGACACTGGGCAGCGGAGTCATCGACCACGTCGCCTTTCGCTGCACGGGCCTCGCGCAGATGCTCGAGCGTCTCACCGCGCTCGGGGTGAAGTTCAGCCGCCGGCAGGTGAGCGACCAGGGCTTGTATCAGCTGTTTCTCTTCGATCCGAACGGCGTCAAGGTCGAGCTGAACTTCGCCAACGCCGAGGCGCGCGGCATCCGCCCCGAGCTGATGGCCTCGGACCTGCCCGGCTAGATCCTGGCCAGGGCCCTCAGCACGCGCTCGGGCGTGCAGGGCTGCGCCGTGACGCGCGCGCCGAGCGGGGCGAGCGCGTCGTTGATCGCGTTCATCACCGCGCCCGGAGCGCCCGCGGTGCCCGCCTCGCCAACGCCTTTCGCTCCGAGTTCCGAGCCGCGGGTCGGCGTCGACACGTGCGCCACGACGATGTCCGGGATCTCGCCCGACATCGGCACCAGGTAGTCGGCCATGTTGCCGTTCAGAAGCTGGCCGTTCTCGTCGTACAAGCAGTGCTCCCAGAGCGCCGCCCCGATGCCCTGCACGATGCCGCCGCGGATCTGCTCGTCGACCAGCATCGGGTTGATCACCGTGCCGCAGTCCTCGACGCACCAGTGCTTGAGCAGCCTGACGAAGCCGGTATCCGGGTCGACCTCGACGAGCGAAGCCTGGATGCCGTTGGTGAAGGTGAAGCCGTACTCGCGCGGCGTGTAGTGGCGCGTCACCGTGAGCTCGGACTGGAACTTCGCGGGCAGCGTGTCGGGACGGAAATAGCCGACGCGGCCGACTTCGGCGAGCGGCAGCTTCGCCTCGCCGGTCGCCTTTCCGACGATCGCGTTGTCCGCGACGTCGAGCTCGGTCTTGTCCACGTTCAGCATCGCCGCGGCGACGTCCAGGATATTCGAGCGCAGCGCCTTGCCAGCCTGCAGCACCGCCTCGCCGCCGATGCCGGCGCCGCGCGACGCCCAGGTGCCGCCGCCGTAGGGCGTGACCCCGGTGTCGCCGGTCATCACGCGCACCTTGTCCAGCGTGACGCCGACTGCGGTCGCCGCGATCTGCGCGAAGATGCCCTCGGTGCCCTGCCCCTGCTCGGTCACGCTCGCGAGCACCGTGACCATGCCGGTCGGCTCCAGGCGCAGCGTGGCGCCATCCTGCGCCGAGATGCGCGCGCCCCCCACGCCGTAGAACGCCGGCGAAGGATTGGTGACCTCGATCATCGCTGCCAGGCCGATCCCGCGATACACGCCCTTCTTCCTGAGCGCGGTTTGCTCGGCGCGCAGGCCCTTGTAGTCCATCAGCTCGAGCAGCCGATCGAGCGTCTTGTGGTGCGACAACCGCTCGAACTTGAGGCCCGAGGGGAAAGTGTAGGGATAGGCGTCGTCGGGAATCAGGTTGCGCCGCCTGAACTCGGCGGGATCGATGCCGAGCTTCGCCGCGGCGAGATCGACGATCGCTTCGGTGAGCGCCACCGCGATCGGGTGGCCGACCGCGCGGTACTGGCAGGTGACGTTCTTGTTGGTGAACACTACGTTCATCTTCGCCCGGTAGTGCTGGTGCTTGTACGGCCCACCGGTCAAATTCACCACCTGGTTGCCCTCGATGCCGCTGGTGCGCGGGTATACCGAATAGGGGCCGATACCGGTGAGGTCGTCGAGCTCGAAGGCGAGGATGTCGCCCGCGCGGCTCGCGGCCAGGCGAACCTTCACGCGGTGCTCGCGCGCATGAATGTCGGTGAGGAACGATTCCAGGCGGTCGGCGACGAACTTCACCGGCCGGCGCAGCATGACCGACAGCGCCGCGGTCGCCATCTCGTCCGGATAGACGTGCACCTTGATGCCGTAGGAGCCGCCCACGTCCTTGCAGATCACCCGCACGTTCGCCTCGGGTATGCCGAGGTGGCGCGAGAAGATGTCCTGCATCATGTGTGGCGCCTGCGTCGAGTGATACACGGTGAGCGAGTGCTCGGCGGCGTTGTAGTCGGCGAGGATCGAGCGCGTTTCGAGGCACACCCCGGTGTGCCGGCCGAAGTCGTAGGTCTCCTCGACCACCACGTCGGCCTTGGCGAAGGCCGCGTCGACCTCGCCCGCGTCGAGCTCACGCCGGAAGCAGACGTTGTCGCCGAGCTCGGGATGGATCACGTGATCGCCGCGCAGCGCCGCCTCCATGTCGGTCACCACCGGCAGCTCCTGCCACTCCGCCTCGACGTGCGCGAGCGCGTCCTCGGCCTGGGTGCGCGTCTCGGCGACGATCGCCGCCATCGCCTCGCCCTGCCAGCAGGCGCGCTCGATCGCGATCGCGTGCTGCGGCGGCGACTTGATACCCTTGAGATGCGCGAGCACCGCGACCCAGGGCGTGCAGTATTCCGCGAGCGCGCGGCCGTCGACCGCCGCGATCACACCCGGCTGCGCGCGCGCCTTGGACAGGTCGAGCCGCTTGAGACGCGCGTGCGCATAAGGGCTGCGGAAGAACACCGCGTGCGCGAGGCGCGGAAAGCGAAGGTCGTCGACGTAGGCGCCGCGCCCCTGCAGCAGCCGCTTTGCGTTGGGGCGCGGCTCGCTCTTTCCGATGTAGCCCGTTTGCACCGTCTGGCCGGGCGCCTTCTTCGGCGCCTCGGCGCGCGGGGCGAAGAGTTTCTCGGGCGCGTTCATCGCCTGCCTCCCTGGCGCTTGGCCGCGAGCACCGCCTCGACCGCATCGACGATCGCCTGGTAGCCCGTGCAGCGGCAGTAGTTGCCCGAGAGGTGCGCGCGGATCTGCTCGCGCGTCGCGTCGGGATGGTTCTTCGCCAGATCGAGCGCGGCCATCAGCATGCCGGGCGTGCAGAAGCCGCACTGCAGCGCGTTCCTCTCGTGAAACGCGGATTGCAGCGCGGCGAGCTCTCCCGAGTCCGACAGGCCCTCGATCGTATCGACCCTGCGGCCGTCCGCCTGCACCGCGAGCATCAGGCAACCGCGCACGATCTCTCCGTCCACGCGCACCGTACAGGCGCCGCACACGCCGTGCTCGCAGCCCGCATGCGAGCCGGTAAGGCCCATCTCCTCGCGCAGGAAGTCGACAAGGTGCTGGCGCGCCGGAACGCGGCGCGTGACCGACTTGCCGTTCAGCACGATCGTCGTTTCCAGCTCGGTCGCGGGCGGCCGGCTCATTGCGCCAGTTCCGCCAGCGCGCGGCCGGTGAGCACGCGCGCGAGGTGCAGCTTCGCCGCCGCCGAATGGTACAGATCGGGCGACGGATCCAGATCCTCGGCAAGCGCGGCCTGCACGGCTGCGACGGTCCGCGGGTCGGCGGCTTTTCCTTCTGCAGCCGTTCCCGCGCGCAATGCGCGCACCGCCGTCGCCCCAACGCCGAAGTACGCGAGCCTCACGTCGGACAGCTTGCCCTGATCGGCCCGCGCATGCGCGGCGACGCCGACGATCGCGTAGTCGCCGTGACGGCGCGCAAGCTCCAGGAAAGCCGAGCGATAGCCGGGCTTGGCGAGCGGGAACTCGGCCGCCAGCAGCAGCTCCTGCGCCCCGAGTGCGGTCGTGTAAAGCCCCTTGAAGAAGTCGCGCGCGCCGACGCGCCGCTCCCCGTCGGCATGGGCGATGACCAGCGTCGCGTCGAGCGCCAGCGCGCAGGCCGGATATTCGGCCGCGGGATCGGCCAGCGCGAGCGAGCCGCCGAGCGTGCCCGCGTTGCGGATCGCGACGTGCGCGATGTGCGGCACGGCCTGCGCCAGCAGCGGCGCGTGGCGCGCGACCTCGGCCGAACGCTCGATCTCGCGGTGGCGTGCGAGCGCGCCGATGCGCAGCACGTCGCCTTGCACCCGGATCCCGCCGAGCTCCGTAAGTCCGTTGATGTCGACGAGCAGCTCGGGCGAGGAGAGCCGCATATTCAGCGAGGGGATCAGGCTCTGCCCGCCGGCGAGCACGCGCGCGGCGTCGCGGTGTTTGCCGAGCAGCGCGAGCGCCTCGTCGAGCGACTGCGGACGCGCGTAAGCGAACGACGGCGCTTTCATGCCTGACCCCTCCTCCCGGGCGTCAGGTCATTATAACGAGATGGCGAATGACCTCGGTAGAAAAGCCGCGACTCTGCAGGAAGCGCGCGCGGCGGGCGCGCTCCTCGGGCGTGTCAGCGGGTGCCCGGTACTTGCGGGCGAGGATTGCGCGCGCTCTCTCGAGCTCGTCCGCATGCGCGCCCGTGGCGAGGCTCTCGACGGTCTCTTCGGCGACGCCCTTCGCGCGCAAGTCCTGCACGATACGCGCGGGGCCGTACTTGCGCGCAAGCTGGTGCGCACGCGCCTCGGCGTAGCGCTCGTCCGAGAGCTGCTTTTTCCGCTCCAGCTCGTCGAGCAGCCCCTGGAGCGCCTCGCGCGACTGGGCGTGCGGCGCGAGCTTGCGCGCGAGCTCGGCGCGCGAGTGCTCGCGCCGCGCGAGCAGGCGCAGCGCCCGCGTCTTCAGCTCAGCCGCGCTTGCGGGCGGGGGTTGGCGCAGACTCTTCTTCCTCGTTAGCCGCCGGCACCACGGGCAGCGGCATGCCGACGCCCGCGGCCTCGCGCACCTTCATCTCGATCTCGCGCGCCATCTCGGAATTCTCCTTGAGGAAGTCGCGCGCGTTGTCCTTGCCCTGGCCGAGCCGGTCGCCCTTGTAGGTGTACCAGGCGCCGGTCTTCTCCAGCACGCCGTGCTGCACGCCGAGCTCGAGGATCTCGCCTTCGCGCGAGATGCCGGAGCCGTACAGGATATCGAACTCGGCCTGGCGGAACGGCGGCGCGACCTTGTTCTTGACCACCTTCGCCCGCACGCGGCGGCCGATGACCGTCGTCCCCTGCTTGAGCGACTCCACGGCCCTGATGTCGATCCGGACCGACGAGTAGAACTTGAGGGCGCGGCCGCCGGGTGTCGTCTCCGGGTTGCCGAAGACGATGCCGACTTTCTCGCGGAGCTGGTTGATGAAGATGACCGCCGTGTTCGAACGCGAGATGACCCCCGTCAGCTTGCGCAGCGCCTGCGACATCAGCCGCGCCTGCAGGCCGGGCAGGGAATCGCCCATGTCGCCGTCGAGCTCCGCCTTGGGGACGAGCGCCGCCACCGAATCAATCACCAGCACGTCCACGGCGTTGGAGCGCACCAGGGCCTCGGCGATTTCCAAGGCCTGCTCGCCGTAATCAGGCTGCGAGACCAGGAGGTTGTCCACGTCCAC
>JBLMWT010000172.1:0-7870 GCA_050257375.1 Sphingomonadaceae bacterium | reverse complement strand
CGCACTGCGCTCGGCCTCGATCGAGTGCTTCTTGACCACGGCCGCGACGCGGGCGTAGCTTGGCCCTAGCGTGTGCGCGGCAACTTATCCTCGCGTCCGGCACGTCTGCGAACCGAGCTACACCCGACCGACGCTCGATGATCGAGACAGAGCCGCGCCCTCGCCATTCGAAGCTGGCTGACCCGCGAAACAAGGAGGACAAATGAGGCTCATCCGAAATGCCTTCGTGCGAATCATCCTCGTGTCGATTGCAGCCCTATCCGGTTCTTGGGCGTACGCGACCGGTACGGTCACCGTCATGACCCGGAACATGGACGCCGGAACCGACTTCGGTTTCTTCCTCGCCAATCTGGCGACGAATCCCGCACTCGGAGTGCAACTGACCCTGCAGGAGGTGGCCAAGAACAACTTCCCACAACGCGCCTCGCTGCTCGCGAGCGAGATCGCGGCGGCGAGTCCCGACCTGGTCGGACTGCAAGAGGCCACGGTCTGGACGGTTCCGACTTCGAGCGGCGGCACGGCGGTCATTGATCAGCTGCAGCTGCTGCTCAACGCGCTCACCGAACAAAACAAGCCGTATTCCATCGTCGCGGTAAACCCGCTCACCACCCTTTCGTTTCCACTGGGCAATGGAGCGGCCGCGAGTTTTCTCGACAGGGACGTGATCATCGTCCGCAACGGCTCGCCGATATCGATCAGCAACGTGGAAGCCCACGTCTACCAGGCGCTTCTGCCACCACTCACCATTGGCGAGACGAGCATTCCGGTATTGCGGGGCTGGCTCTCGGCGGACGCGACGCTCGGAAGCAATACGTTCCGCTTCGTCACGACGCACCTCGAAAGCTCGGGTGGTATGTACGGAAACCCCCAAGTCGATCAGCTTCAGGCGGCACAGGCACAGGAGCTCGCCCAGACTTTCCTGGGCAGCCCCTATCCGGTCGTAGTTGCGGGCGACTTCAATTCCAACGCGACGCACACGCCGCCCGAACGGACGCAGTCGTTCAACATCATGGTGAATGCCGGCTACGTCGATGCCTGGAGCGCGCTGCGCCACGGCATTCCGGGCTTTACGTGGCCGCTTTATCTCGAGGATCCGTTGCGCAATCACACGCAAGGCCCGCTCGAGAGGATCGACTTCATCTTTTCGCGCGGCGTCGGCGCGACGTCCGTGAATCGCACCGGCCTGAAGGCTCCGTATCCTTCGGATCACGCGGGGGTCGTCTCGAAATTCAACTTCTGAACCCGGGCTTCAGCGACCCTCGTACATATCGCGCCCGGCGGCGAGCGCGCGGATCTTTCCGTCGGCGACGCTGCGCGGCAGCATCCAGAAGCCGCAGTCGGGATGGATGTACTTGATGCGCCCCTTGCCGAGCAGCTTCTCCGCCCGTTCGATGGCGCGCGCGATGTCCTCGGGCTTTTCGATCTCGGTGCGCTTGACGTCGACGACGCCGAGCCCGAAGCCGAGGCCGCGGCGCAGCGCCTTGAAGGCCGAGAGCTCGTCCGGCGGGCGATGCGCGGTCTCCATCACGACGTGGTCCGCCTCGAGCGCGTTCAGGTACGCGATCAGCTTCGCCCAGGTGCCTTGCTGCACCGACTGCCCGCCGTAGTTGCCGAAGCACAGGTGCACCGCCGCCTTCGCCTTCTTCGGCACGGCCTTCAGCACCTTGTTGATCGCCGCGGCGGCCCATTTCCACTCTTCGGGATGCCCGGGGAGATTCGCCTCGTCCAGCTGGATCACGTCTGCGTCCAGGTGCTTCACCTGCTCGGCGAGCACCTCGGCGATCGCGTGCGCGAGCTTCTGCGGGCTCTTGTAGTAGCGGTCGTGCAGCGTCTTCGCCAGCATGTGCGGGCCGGTCAGCGTGAACTTGAGCGGCCGGGTGGCGAGCGCCTTGGCGCGCGCGCACGGCAGCTTGAGGTTGAGCGTTCCCGCTCCGATCGGCCCCACCACCACGCCCGGCGGCCGGGTGCGAAAGCGCATCCCCGAATCGCGCGCGTAGTCGAGCCACTCCGAGAAGCCGATCTCGGAGCGCACGCCCGACATCGGGCGCACGAAGTACTCGATCATGCCGTTGGTTTCGGGGTGGTTGAAGTCGAAGCGGTACAGCTCGCCGTCGGCCACCAGGTCGATGCCCGCGCGCTCCTGCGTCGCGATGACGACCCGGGTCGCGTCGACGAGCGCCTGCTCCGAGGGGGTCCGGGCCAGCCAGTCCGGAACGGGGTAGGACCCGACTACGGTCGTGAGTATGCGCGCCATGGCGGCCGATTATAATTCACCAAATGGTTAACATCCTGCCGCAGAGCTTCGCCGGGGTCGAGGAGCTCGAAGACTTCATGACCCGCCCGACGCCGGAGCTCGAGCACGACCTCGCCGGCGTGCACGAGATCCTGGTGCTCGGCGTCGCGGGCAAGATGGGTCCGACGCTCGCGCGCATGGCGCGGCGCGCGGGCAAGCGGGTGATCGGCGTGGCGCGCTTCTCCGAGCCGGGCCTGCGCGCGAAGCTCGAGTCCTGGGGCATCGAGTGCATCGCCTGCGACTTGCTCGATCGCGCCGCGCTCGAGCGGCTGCCGCGCACGCAGCACGTGATCTTCATGGCGGGGCACAAGTTCGGCGCCTCCGGACAGCCCTCGCTCACCTGGGCGATGAACGTCGGCGTGCCGTTCATGGTCGCCGAGGCGTACCGCGAGTCGCGCATCGTCGCGTTCTCCACCGCCTGCGTCTATCCGTACGCGAGCGTTACGGGACGCGGGGCCGACGAGTCGATCCCGACCACGCCGCCCGCGGGCGACTACGCGAACTCCTGCGTCGGGCGCGAGCAGGCGTTTCTGCACGGCTCGCAGCGCTACGGCACGCCCGGACGCCTGCTGCGGCTCGAATACGCGATCGACATGCGCTACGGCGTGCTGCACGACGTCGCGGCGAAGGTGTACGCGGACCAGCCGGTCGACGTCACGATGGGGCACGTGAACGTGCTCTGGCAGGGCGATGCGAACGAGCAGGCGCTGCGCCTGCTCGCGCATTGCACGCGGCCGACGTCGCCGATCAACGTGAGCGGACCGGACGTGCTCAGCGTGCGCGCGCTCGCGATGGAGTTCGGCAAGCGCTTCGGCAAGCGCCCGAACATCACGGGCAGCGAGGCGCCCACCGCCTGGCTGGTCGACACGGCGCAGGCGCAACGACTGTTCGGTCCGCCGCGCGTGGCGCTCGAGGCGATGCTCGACTGGCAGGCCGACTGGATCGCGCGCGGGCTGCCGGATCTCGGCAAGCCGACGCACTTCGAGACGCGTGACGGGAAGTACTGAACACGCGCTCGGCCCCGAGCACCTGGCGGGCTGCCTCGCGCTGTCGCGCGCGGCGAACTGGAATCAGAACGAGGCGGACTGGCGGCTCATGCTCGAGCTCGGCCGCGGCTGGGGGATCTCGCTCGCCGACGGGACGCTCGTCGCTTCGACGCTCGTTCTGCCCTACGGCGCGTTCGCCTGGATCAGCATGGTGCTCGTCCGTCCCGCGCAGCGCCGCAAGGGCTACGCGTCGCGGCTGCTGCGCATCGCGACCGCCGAGCTCGAGCGCGCCGGCCAGCTTCCGGTCCTCGACGCGACGCCCGCCGGGCGCGAGGTGTACCGCCGGGAGGGGTTCCGCGACACCTGGAGCTTCAAGCGCTTCAGGCTCGACCATCCGGTGCCGGCGCGGGCCGGCGCAGAAGCGCGGCCGATCGAGGACTGGGAAAGCCTGCTCGCGCTGGATGCCGAGGCCTTCGGCGGCTCGCGCGAGCGGCTACTGCGCGCGCTTGCCAGCCGGGTGCCGCGCTGCGCGTTCGAATTGCCGGGCCGGGGCTTCGTGCTGGCGCGCGACGGGCGCGAAGCCTCGCAGATCGGCCCGCTGGTTGCGCGCGACGAGGACGGCGCGCTCGCCCTGTTGCGGGCGACGCTCGCCGCGGTGCCGCCGC
Source organism: Sphingomonadaceae bacterium (assembly GCA_050257375.1). GTDB lineage: Bacteria > Pseudomonadota > Gammaproteobacteria > Burkholderiales > SG8-39 > DAHVFK01. The sequence goes on along the minus strand of JBLMWT010000172.1, from coordinate 3,926 downwards.
CGCTCTACGTCGACGCGGCCGATCACGCGCCGCGCCTGCAGGAGTGGCTGCTCGCGCAGGGCTTCGCCCTGCAGCGCCCGTTCACCCGCATGGTGCGCGGCGCCGCACCCGCTCCGGGCAATGAGAGCCTGGTGTACCTGGTCGCCGGGCCGGAGCTCGGCTGAGACGAAGGGAGAAACTCGCCATGTCCTACGACTTCATCGTCATCGGCGCCGGCCACAACGGGCTTGCCTGCGCCGCCTACCTCGCGAAGGCCGGGGAGAAAGTGCTCGTCGTCGAGCGGAGCAATCGCGTCGGCGGCGCCTGCCACACCGAGGAGGTCACGCTCCCCGGCTTCAAGCACAACGTCTGCTCCGTCGTGCACACGCACATCCCCACGAGCCCGGTCTATCGCGAGCTCGAGCTCGAGCGCCACGGCGTGCGCTACGTCTACCCGGAGCACCTGCGCGGCACGATCTTCCCCGATCACCGCAGCATCGTGATGTACCGCGACGCCGAGCGCATGGCCGCCGAGCTCGCCCGGTTCTCGGCGCGTGACGCGCAGACGTTCCGCCGGCTGTACGATGACTACGCCGAATTCATCGATGCCACCTACCTGCCGCTCATGTATTCGCCGCCGCTCGCGCCTTCGCTGCAAAGCGCCGAGCTGGAAAAGTCGCAGGAGGGCCGCACGCTCCTGCAATGGCAGGCGAGCACGCCGGTGCAGCTGCTCGACGAGCTGTTCGAGTGCGAGGAGGTGAAGGTCCACTTTCTCGCGCGCATGACCGTGCTCGGCTTCGCCCCCGATCAGTTCGGCCAGGGCTGGATCTGCCTGTTCCGCATCCTCAAGGCCGAAGCGCCGATCTGCGTCGGCGGCTCTCAGCAGCTTGCGCACGGTCTGCGCGGCGCGCTGGAAGCGCACGGCGGCGCCGTGCAGACCGGCATGGCCGTGAAGCGTGTCCTGCTGCGCGGCAATCGGGCGACCGGCGTCGAGCTCGCGGATGGTACGCGGCTCGATGCCGCCAAGGCGGTGATCACGAACGTCGAGCCGAAGAAGAGCTTCCTCGGCATGGTCGGCGAGGAATTCCTGCCGGCGCCGTTCGTCACCCGGGTCCGGAACTATCACTCGCGCGGCCGCTCGCTCATGGTGCTGCACCTCGCGCTCGCCGAGGCGCCACGCTACACGGCGAGCGTCGCGAATCCGCCCGTGAACGTCGCGTTCAGCCAGGAGATGTTCGGCGGCAGCGTGCTCGATCAGGTGCGCGCCTACCAGGAGATCGCCTCAGGCCGCCCGCCGCGCAGGGAAATGCTGCAGATCACGCTGCCGACGCTGTTCGATCCCTCGCAGGCGCCGGCCGGCAAGCACACGGCGGTCGTCTGGCAGTACGCGCCCTACCGCATCGAGCCCGGCGGCCCGCAGGGCTGGCGCAAGATCCGGGATGAATACGCGGAGCATCTGCTCGAGCTGTGGCGCTCGTACGCGCCCAACATGACGCGCGACAAGATCCTCGCCATGAAGATCCAGGACCCGACCGATACCGAGCGCGTGAACGACAACCTGGTGAACGGCGTGGACGTCGTGGGTGACATGACGCCCGACCAGATGGGCTACTTCCGGCCGTTTGCCGGCTGGTCGGACTACCGCACGCCCGTGGAGGGCCTGTACATGTGCGGCGGCTTCTGCCACCCGGGCGGCGGCGTGCACGCCGGCGCGGGCCACAACGCCGCGGGCGTGATCGCCGAGGACTACAAGCTCAGGAAGTGGTGGGACTGATGCCGCAGCGCGAAGCCCGCTTCTCAGTGAATGCGCCGCCGCAGGAGCTGTGGAGCTTCCTGCGCGATTTCAGGGCGCTATGCACCTGCATTCCCGGAGTGGAGGGCATCGAGGTGCTCGACGGCCGCACGGTCGAGTTCACCGTCAGGGAGAAGATCGGCGCGGTGCCTCTGATCGTCGCGCTGCGTGCCGAGATCGACGCCGAGGATCCGCCGCGGCGGCTGCATGCCACGGCGAAGGCCAAGCACCTGACGATGGCGATCGAAGTCGCGCTCGAGCCCTCGGCCGCGGGCACCGAGATGCGCAGCCGCTTCGACGTGAAGGGCGAGGGGCCGCTCAAGCCGGTCGTCGACCGGCTGTTCGAGCGCCGCGCGACCGAGCGCACGGCGCAGTTCGCACAATGCCTGGAAAGCCGCTTCAGTCGCCCTTGACCGGGATCATCTTGATCGACTTGTCGAGGAAGGCGTTCGTGTAGACCGTCTTCACGTCGAACGGCTTGTCGATGCCGACGTACTCGCGCACCAGGTCGTAGTCGTGCTGCATGCGCGCATCGTCGTGCCAGCCGAGCGCCACGGTCTGCGAGATCTTGTCGCTCATGAGGACCTCGACAAGCTTCCAGTTGGCGAGCTCGTTGTCGAAATTGAGCGCGCCGTTCGCGTCGATCAGCGCCTGCACGCAGGGCTTGGGATCCTTCACGCACGTCGCGAAGGCGCGCTGGGTGACCTTCACGAACTTCGCGATCGTGTCGCGGTGCTTCTTCAGGTACTCGCCGTTCACGATCACCGAATTGCCGTAGGTGTTAAGCCCCGCGTCGCGCCAGGCGAGGAAGCCCATGTCGTCGCCCAGCTCGCGCTTGAACACGTGATGCAGGTTGTAGAAGGAGGTCGTGATGTCGATCGTGTGCGCCTTGAGCGCGGCGAGCTTGGCGTTCGGGTCGATGTTCACCCAGGTGACCGAGTTGGGATCGATGCCGTTCGCCTTGGCGAGCGCCGGCCACATGACGCGCGCCGCGTCGCCCGCCGGATTGCCGATCTTCTTGCCCGGGAAGTCCTTGATGCCCTTGATGCCCGAGCTCTTCAGCCAGTACATGCCCTGCGGCGAGTTTGCGTAGACGTTGAACACGGCGACCGCGTCGGCGCCCTTGCCCTTGGCCACCAGCACGCCGGCCATGTCGGCCAGCCCGATCGGGTTCGCGCCCGCGCCGACCCGCTGCGTGGAGAGCGCCGAGCCCTTGCCCGGCTCGAGATTCAGGTCGATGCCTTCCTTCTGGTACCAGCCCATCTTCTTCGCGTAGTAGTACGGCGCGTGGTCGCCTCCCGGCACCCAGTTGAGGATGAAATCGAGTTTCTGCTCCGCTGCGAACGCGGGGACGGCGAGCACCGCGGCGGCCGCGGCGACGAGAAGCCTGCGCATGGGGAACCCTCCTTAATTTGCCGAGAGACGATGGTACCATCAGGTAACCAGACGGTTAACATGTCGCGCCGCCTTTCCTCCGCGCTGCCAGACGAAATCGCCTCGCTGCTCGCCCGCGGCGCGGTCATCCCGGCCCATCCGCTCGCGCTCGACGCGCGGCGCCGGCTGGACGAGCGCCGCCAGCGCGCGCTCGCGCGCTACTACCTGGACGCGGGCAGCGGGGGCCTGGCGGTCGGCGTGCATGCGACCCAGTTCGCGATCCGGGAAGCGGGGCTCTACGAGCGGGTCCTCGAAATCGCCGCCGAAGAGGCCGCCGGCCGCAAGGTCGTGATGATCGCGGGTCTGGCCGGAAGGACCGAGCCCGCGCGCAAGGAGGCGCGCACGGCGCGCGCCCTGGGCTATCACTGCGGCATGCTCTCGCTCGGCGCCATGAAAGGCGCGTCGCTCGACGAGTTGATCGGACACTGCGCTGCAGTGGCGGCCGAGATCCCGCTGGTGGGCTTTTACCTGCAGACCGCGGTCGGCGGCATCCCGCTCCCCGAGCCGTTCTGGCGGCGCTTCGCCGCGATCGAGAACGTCGTGGCGATCAAGATGGCGCCCTTCAACCGCTATGCGACGCTGGACGTGATCCGGGGCGTAGTCGCCGCGCGCGCCGAGGACCGCATCGCGCTCTATACCGGCAACGACGATCACATCCTGCTCGATCTCGCGGTGCCGTTCGACGTGCGGCGCGGCGAGGAGACGGTGCGCGTGCGCATCC
>JBLMWT010000171.1:0-6389 GCA_050257375.1 Sphingomonadaceae bacterium | reverse complement strand
GGATCTTTCTCGCTGGCCCGTCTCTCGGTATTTGCGAGAGGTTGTGGCTTCTCAGCCGGATGGGCGGTTGCTACTTTGGGCCGGCGCCTTAAATTGGTGTGTCGGGGCGGCTCTGGCGCTTTCGCTCATGTCGATCCCTTTATCACCGCGAATTGGATGGGTTCACGCTGTCCTGTTCTTTGGGACACCGCTCATAGGGTTCGCGTGGCTCCTGCGCGACATGCCGCCGCCTCAACTCACGTTCTTCGAGCGCGTGTGGCGACAGCCTTGGCAACGAAAGGGCGACACATTGTTTCAAGTCGTTCCCGCTCTGCTGCCATGGGTGGTCCTGGTGGGGGCCCATGTGCACTAACTCTAGGTGCTTCGGACGGGCCACGAGCGTTGCGCCAATTCAACGAGCCGAGCTGGCCCGCCGCAGACCAGGACGTTATGCCTCTTTGAACGCGCCCCGCTCATGAAGCCTCGGATAACACTCATTACGTTGGGCGTCGACGATCTGGAGAAGGCGGTGCGCTTTTACCGTGATGGTCTAGGGATTAAGACCGAGGGCATTGTCGGAAAAGAGTTCGAACATGGCGCGGTCGCATTCTTCAATCTTCAGGCGGGACTCAAGCTGGCGCTTTGGCCACGGTCGAGCCTTGCGCATGACGCGGGAATTGGCGTGGAAGGTAAAAGCCGCACCGAGTTCAGCATTGCCCATAACGTCTCCTCGAGAGCCGAAGTCGACAGCGTCATGGCGCAAGCGGCGAAGGCTGGAGCGGTCATTATCAAGCCGGCCCAAGAGACTTTCTGGGGCGGGTATGCCGGCTATTTCCAAGACCTCGATACGCACCTTTGGGAGGTGGCGTGGAATCCTCAGTGGGTCATACAGGATTGAGGCATAACAAGGCAGTGGTGCGGACGGACGATAGCTGTAGCGCTGACATTGCCCCGCGCGCGGCCCCATGCATACTTCCACGTGAGGGCTCGGGATGGACGTAGCCGTTTATCTTCGCACCCGATGGAACAATGAGCTGCAATATTGGCGCCTTCGTTGGTGGCAGCTCGTTCTGCTTTTGGTTTGGTCGCTGTGGTCTGCGATTTGCGGCTGGCTCTTCCCCGGGTATCCTGAACTCTGGCTGTTTCCCCAAGCGGCTTTCTTGCCGTTGGGATACGTCATCGGCTCGCTGTTCCTGGCCATCTTCCCGGGCCAGCCATGGGCATATGCGCTCGGATTAGTCTTCACTGTTTTTCTGCTCACCTACCTCGCCTTGGTGAGTTGGAGGCAAGCTAAGAAGCGCCGCTCTAAGACAGCCGACGTTCTTGGCCTGATAGCACTTGTAGGACTGGTTGCCTTGTTGATCTACTTGTGGCCTTAATCCAATGGACTTGAGCAGCACCTTGACCCTTGGCTGCTGCGGACGGGCCGCCAGCTCCGCGACCGTTCAACTGCTCGTGCGACTGGCGATGGGCGTTGGCGCAGTCTGCATAGATATTCCGGTATATGTTTTCTATCGCGCTGACTGAATTCATCGAACAAGCGAGGCGCCGAACCGCGGAGCGTTCGGAGCCCGCGGATTGCGTGCTCGTTCTTGCCCCGCTGATGCTCGACCTGATCAATCAGGCTGCGACGTTTCTCGAGCCGCAGCACTTTCGCAGCGATCCGGGCGGCTACGCGCGAAACCTGGTCTACCAAGCGCCCGACGCGAGCCTGTCGCTGTATTTGCTCGTGTGGCTGCCGGGCCAATGGACGCCCATACACGACCATGGAAGCTGGGGTGTGGTGGGCGTGGTCGAGGGTGTCCTGGAGGAGCGCAGCTACGTGCGCCTATCGCCGGATCGGGACTCCGACCGCGACATCGAGCTCGCTCGCGGCGGCACCGTGCTCCTCACGCAAGGCGCGGTGACCAGCTTCGTCCCGAATCCCGATCACATCCACGTCACCGGAGTGCCCGCCGATCGGAAGCGTGCGGTTAGCCTGCACCTGTATGGGCGCACGATGAGCAGCTTCAACGTCTACGACCTCGAAACGCGCAGCCGGCGGCGAATCGAGGTGGCGCACAACGAGAGCTGACCGGCATGGCTCTGCCAAAAAGAGGAGGCGCACATGGCGATCGAACTGTATTCCTGGCCGCGCAGCTCAGGCACGCGCGTGTCCTGGGCGCTCGAGGAGCTGGGCGTGCCCTACAACTACGTCGCGCTCGACCCGAAGAAGCAGGAGCACCTCGCGCCGAAGTACCTGGCCATCAACCCGCACGGCAAGGTGCCGGCGCTGGTCGACGACGGTCAGCGCTTTTTCGAATCGGCGGCCATCCTGGTGCACCTGGGCGATAAATACGGCGTCGCGAAGAAGCTGTGGCCCGCGCCCGGCAGCCAGGCGCACGCCGACGCGCTGAGCTGGACGGTGTGGGCGAGCTGCGAGCTCGTCGCCTACATGATGCAGTACCTGTACCACGGCATGGACACGCCGGTCTCGTACCGGCGCGAGGACCGCAGCAAGGCGGCGGCCGAGTACTGCCTGTCGCAGCTCGCGCGGCAGCTGCGAGCGCTCGAAACGCAGCTGCAGGGGCGCGATTATCTGTTCGGGGGGTTCTCGCTGGCCGACGTCGCCGCGGGCAGCGCGCTCGCGATGGGCACCAGTCTCGGACTGGGCCTCGAGCAGTACCCGCGCGCGGCGGGCTGGTGCCACCGCTGCACCGACCGGCCGGCGTTCAAGCGCGCGCGCTAGCTTCCGGCGCGCGCGACGGGGTGCAGCACGCCGCCGCGCAGCTCGAGGATGCGCTCGGCGCGCGCCGCGATCGCCTGGTCATGGGTGACGATGACGAACGCGGTGGCGTGCGTCTGCGACAGGCGCAGCATCGCCTCGAACACCTCGTCCGCGGTCTGCGCGTCGAGGTTGCCGGTCGGCTCGTCGGCGAGCACGCACGCGGGCTCGGTCACGAGCGCGCGCGCAAAAGCGCAGCGCTGGCGCTCCCCGCCCGAGAGCTCGCCCGGCCGGTGCGCGAGACGCGCGCCGAGGCCCACTTCCTCGAGCACCTTCGCCGCGCGCCGGTGCGCCTCCGCGGTCGGCATGCGACGGATGACGAGCGGCATCGCGACGTTCTCGACCGCAGAGAATTCGGCCAGCAAGTGGTGGAACTGGTAGACGAAGCCGAGCGTCGTATTGCGCACCCGCCCGCGCTCGGCCTCCCCCATGGCGCTGAACTCTCGGCCCTGCACGCTCACCGTGCCGGCGCTCGGCAGGTCGAGCCCGCCGAGCAGGTGCAGCAGCGTCGACTTGCCGGAACCCGAACGCCCGACGATGACGACGCGCTCGGCCGGCCGCACCTCGAGGTCGACGCCTTCCAGCACGCTGACCGGCGTGGGTCCGAAGTAGGTCTTCTTCAGGCCCGCGCAGGCGAGCACCGTCTCACTCATAGCGCAGCGCCTCGGCGGGGTTGACGCGCGAGGCGCGCCAGCTCGGGTACAGCGTCGCGAGGAAGGAGAGAACCAGCGACACGAGCGCGATGGTGATCACGTCGCTCGAGTGCACCCGCGAGGGCAGCTCCGGGATCAGGTACACCTGCTTCGAGAGGAACTGCACCCTGAAGGTGCGCTCGATCCACGGCACGACCGTCTCGACGTTGAGCGCCGAGATCACGCCGGTCGCCACGCCGATCAGCGTGCCGATCACGCCGATGATCGCGCCCTGCACCATGAACACCTGCATGATCGAGCCCGGCGCCGCGCCGAGCGTGCGCAGGATCGCGATGTCGGCCTGCTTGTCGGTGACCAGCATCACCAGCGCGGAGACGACGTTGAACGCGGCGACCGCGACGATCAGCGTGAGAATCAGGAACATCACCCGCTTCTCGATCTCGACCGCGCGGAAGAAATTGGCATTGCTCTCGGTCCAGTCGCTCGCGTACACGCCGGGCCCGAGGCGCGACATCTCCTCGCGCGCCACCGCGCGCGCGTCGAACAGGTTGTCGAGCTTCAAGCGGATCCCGGTGACCGTGTCGCCCATCTGGTAGAGGCGCTGCGCGTCCTGCAGGTTGACGAGCGCGAGCCCCGCGTCCGCCTCGGAGAAGCCGATATTGAAGATGCCGACCACGGTGAACTGCTTCAGGCGCGGGATCAGGCCGGCGGGCGTGACGAGCCCCTGCGGCGCGATCAGCGCCACCTTGTCGCCCAAAAACACGCCGAGCGCGCGCGCCAGGTCGGCGCCGAGCACGATGCCGAAGCTGCCCGGCTTGAGCGCCGCGAGGCTGCCGGCGCGCATGTGATTGCCGAACTCCGCGACCTGATCCTCGTATTCCGGCAGGATGCCGCGCACCACCGTGCCGCGCACCGCCTCGCCGTAGGTGAGCAGCGCCTGCGCGCTGATGAACGGCGCGGCGCCGATCACGTGCGGATTCTTCCTCGCCTCGCTCTCGACCTGACGCCAGTCGGACAGGCGTCCGCCGGTCGCGAAGATCTGCACGTGCGACACCACGCCGAGAATGCGCGAGCGCAACTCCTGCTGAAAGCCGTTCATCACCGACAGCACGACGATCAGCGCCCACACTCCGAGCGCGATGCCCGCCATGGAGATGAGGGAGATGAAGCTGATGAAGTGATTGCGGCGCTTGGCGCGCGTGTAGCGCAGGCCGATCAGCAATTCGTAACGCACGGTGCCGCGAGAATACTACAATCGCCGTCATGGATTCCGCGGAGACGGCGCAGCTCGCAAGGATCCTGCGCGGCCAGCGCGTAGCGGCGCTCGGCACGCTGCGCCAGGGCGCGCCGAACGTGTCGCTGGTCTCGTACCTCGCCGAGGCGGACTTCGGCGCGCTGGTGCTGCGCGTCAGCCGGCTCGCCTGGCACACCCAGGACATGCTGCAGGACGCACGCGTGTCGCTCGTCGTCGCCGAGCCGGACGACGGGCGCGCCGACCCGCAGACGCTCGCGCGCGTCACGCTGCGCGGCACGGCCGCGCAGCAGCCGAACGAGGGCGGCGAATTCGAGCGCCTGAAACGCGCCTGGCTCGAGCGCTTCCCGCAGTCCGCGGTCACCTTCGAGCTGGCGGATTTCTCTTTCTGGCGCATCGCGCCGCGCGACGCGCGCTTCGTCGCCGGGCTCGGCCGCACGTACAATCTGTCGGCCGAGGCGCTGCGCCAGGCGGCCAACTGAACGAAAACGGAGGAATGGCATGGCGAACGAGGGGTTCCACGAGCCGGTCGAGGAGCTGTCGGACGAGACGCGCGACATGCACCGCGCGATCACCTCGCTCATGGAGGAGCTGGAGGCGGTCGACTGGTACAACCAGCGCGTCGACGCCTGCAAGGACAAGGTCCTCAAGGCGATCCTCGCGCACAATCGCGACGAAGAGAAGGAGCACGCCGCCATGGTGCTCGAGTGGATCCGGCGCAAGGATCCGACCTTCGACAAGGAACTGAAGGACTACCTGTTCACCAAGAAGCCGCTCACGCACGATTGACGCCGCAGCGGTGCGCATCCTCGGTGTCGACTTCACCTCGGCGCCGCGCCGCGCCAAGCCGATCGTCGTCGCCCACGCCGAAGCGCGCCGCGGCACGCTGCATCTCGTCGCGCTCGAGCCGCTCGTCGATTTCGCCGCCTTCGAGGCCCTGCTCGCGCGTCCCGGCCCTTGGGTCGGCGGCTTCGATTTCCCGTTCGGCCTGCCCGCCGAGCTGGTGCGCGACCTCGGCTGGCCGGCTCGCTGGAGGGCGCTGGTCGCGCACTGCGCGCGGCTGACGCGCGCCGAGCTGCGCCGGGCGCTGGATGCCTACCGCGCCGCGCGCCCGGCGGGGCGCAAGTACGCGCACCGCGCGACCGACGGCCCGGCGGGCTCCTCCAGTCCGATGAAGCTCGTCAACCCGCCCGTCGCGCTCATGTTCCGCGAGGGCGCCCCGCGCCTCGCCGCCGCGGGGCTGCGGGTTCCGGGGCTCGCGCGCGGCGATGCCGGGCGCGTCGCGCTCGAGGCCTATCCCGGGCTGCTCGCGCGCGCCGTCACGCGCGCCTCGTACAAGAACGATGCACGCGCCAAGCAAACCCCCGAGCGCCTGGCGGAGCGCCGGCGCATCCTCGCCGCGCTCGAGCGCGCACGGCATCCTCTGCGGATCAGGGTATCGATACCGTCACCCGCACTGAGAAAAGACCTTCTCCAGGACGCCTCGGGCGATTGCCTGGACGCGCTGCTGTGCGCGGTGCAGGCCGCCTGGGGCGCCGCGCGCCCGAACTACGGCCTGCCGCGGCGCGTGCCGGCCTGCGAGGGCTGGATCGTGTCCGCCGCCGCGTAGAATTCGGGTCGATGGAAGCGACCGCCGAATTCGCCGACGAGGCCAAGGAAGAGCTGCTGCGCGAGGACCGGCGGCTGCTCGGGCGGCTGCTCGGCGACGCGATCCGCGAGCAGGTCGGCGAAGAGATGCTCG
>JBLMWT010000170.1:0-6307 GCA_050257375.1 Sphingomonadaceae bacterium | reverse complement strand
GGGCCGCATTCCACGAGCGCCTCCGGCCATTGCCATTGCAGGTCTCGCATCTCCATCACAGCCTCCTTCCGGCTTCCCGCCCCTCAAGCCATCGCGTTCATTCCCATGTCGGGTAGACCTTGACGTTGCTCGCCACCGAGTCAGCGACGTGCTCCTTGGTGACCACACCCACGATGTCCGCGGCCCGCGGTACGCCGTTCCCGCGTGCGACCAGCGCCATCGTCGCCCGCTTGCGCCAGATTCGCCGAATCACCTCGTAGACGATATCGTCCTCACGCACGATGGTGAAGCCGCGGCTCGCGATGTCGCCCAGCGTCACGGCGGACCGCGCTTCCTCGGAGGCACGTCGCAGCGCCGTGTTGACTCGCAGCACCCCCACGACGCGGTTGCCTTTGGTGACCACCACATGGCGCAAGCGCCCGGCGTGCTCGGGCCGCGCGAGGAAGGCGTCGAAACTCGTTCCGGCCGGGGCCGACACGAAGTCCTTGTCCATCACCTCCCGCGCGCGGCGCACGAGGAACATGTTCGCGTGCAACGCCTTCGGGATGACCTGGCCGCGGCGGAAGAGCTTCAAGGTGTAGATGCTCTCGCGCGACAGCAGGCGCCGCACCCCGACGCTAAACGCGACGGCGAGGATCATCGGCAGGACGATATCGTAGTCGCGCGTCATCTCGAAGATCATCGTGACCGCGGTCATCACCGCGCCCGTGCCGCCGCCGACCATCGCGCCCATGCCGACCATCGCGAACGCCGGGATATTGATCGGCAGGTGCAGGTGGAGCGCACCGAGAAGCGCGGCGAACGCGCCGCCGGTCGTCGCGCCCATGAACAGGGACGGCGAGAAGATCCCGCCCGAGGACCCGGAGCCCAGACTGAGCGAAGTGGCGAGGAGCTTGCATACGAACAGGAGCAGCAGCAGCCCGCCCGCCGAGAGCTGTCCAAGCAGGATCGCCTGCACCGTCGCGTAGCCGACGCCTTCGACGTAGTAGTGTCCGAAGCCGCGCTCGAGCGCGTAGATGAGCAACCCGAGCAGCAGCATGCCCGAGGCGTGCCGCAGGTAGGGGCCTTTGATGCGATCGAACACGTCCTCGAGAAGATGCAGCCCGCGGATGAATCCGGCGGCGGCAACACCTGTGAGCGCGCCAAGCAGGCAATAGAGGACCAGCGAGACGACGGAGCTCGCATCGACGGCGAGCGGCGCGAGCGGCGGCACCGTAAATGCCGGCTGCGGGCCGAAGAAGAAGCGCCCGATGAAGGTCGCGACCCCGGTCGCGATCGCCACCGGCAGGAAAGTGCGCACGCTCACCTCGGGCATCATCAGCTCGATCGCGAACATTACGCCGCCGATCGGCGTGTTGAAGGTCGCCGCTATACCCGCACCTGCGCCCGCAGCAACCAGGATGATGCGCTGGCCGGCCGGCATGCGCACCATTTGCCCAAGCGTCGATCCGAACGCGGAGCCGATCTGGATGATCGGGCCTTCGCGCCCCACCGCCGCGCCGCTGCCGATCGCGATCGCCGATGCGAGCGACTTCACCACCGCGACCACCGGCCGGATTACGCCGCCCCTGTAATAGATCGCGTCCATGACCTCCGGCACGCCGTGGCCCTTCGCTTCCGGCGCGTATTTCGTGACCAGGAACGTGACCGCGATCGCACCGACCACCGGAACGAGGATCACGAACACACCCCAGGGGCTCGGCCGCGTAAACAGGTTCGCGTCGTAGCGAAACGCGAGCTCTCCCAGGAAAAGGCCGTTGTGTACGAAGCCGATCAGGTCGCGGAACACCACCGCGCCGAGCCCGCCGACGATGCCGACGCCGAGCGCCAGGAAAGACATTGCGACCAGCCCGTGCGCGCGCCCCTCCGCTCGCAATGCCTGAGAACTCGTGCCCTGCGCGGCCGAAAGCGGTGCTGTGGCGCGAGGTTCGATCGGATTCATCGTCGTGCCTTTAAGCGACTTGTAGTCCGGCTCCGGCGCTCGAGAGCTGGTCCTTCTGCGATGGAGCGCGGCGGGCGCAGGACAACGCGGGCCGCGGTCCGGACGTGGGCAGAGGTGTCGGCCGAGACTACTCCTGAGGGAATCGAGTCGCAATGCGGCCGGCGAGCCGGCGCGGCTTGCAGTCTCGTCAGATCGTTCTGGCGTGGCTCTAAGACGCTTGCGCCGCGATCCAGGCGCCGATCTCCGGCCAAGTATCGGCGAGCGTGCGCGTGCCCATGAACAGGCCGATGTGCCCGCCGGCGACGAGCTTCTGCACGGTCTTGCCCGCAGGCGTGCCGACCAGCGCCGCGGCGTTGAACACCTGCTCGCGCGTGGTGATGTCGTCGTCCGCGCCGGCGAGCAGGTAGAGCGGCACGCGGATCGCCTTGAGATCCAGCTTGCGCCCAAGCGCGACGAACTCGCCCTTCGCCAATCGGTTCTCCTTGAACAGCAGCTGGATCGCCTGCAGGTAGTAACGTCCCGGCAGGTCGATCGGATTCTCGTACCAGCGCTCGAATTGCTCGGTGCGCTTCACGTAGTTCTTGTCCTCGATATGACGGTACAGGTCGAGGTACTTGTCGACGTACTGCTGCTCCGGGTGCATGCTCTTCCAGCCGGCGAGCATGAACTTGCCGAGCATGCGGCCGCCGCCCGTCTCCACGAGCTCCTCGTAGAAGCTCATCGGCAAGCTGTGCGCCATATTCTTGATCGGGCCGTCGCCCGCGTCGGTATCGATCGGCGCGCCGGCCAGCACGAGACTCTTGACCTTCTGCGGGAAGCGCGCCGCGTACATCGCGCTCATCCACCCGCCCTGACACAAGCCGACGAGGTGCACCGAGGCGCCCAGCTCGTCGACGGCGACGTTCATCTCGGCCAGGTACTTGTCGATGTCGAAATCGCGCATCTGCGGCGTGGCGGGCTTCCAGTCGGTCGCCAGCACGCGGCCCGAGCGCGCCGCGAGCAGCGTCTCGACCAGGCTCTGGCCCTTGGCGTAGTCCGCGATCGTCGAGCTGTGCCCGGCGTAGGGCGAGTCGACGAGCACCGGGTCGCCCTGACCGCCGAAGTCCCGCAATCTCATCGTGTCCAGATCGAGGGCGATGCGATTCGGCGTTGCCCATGCGGGCTCGGGCGGTGCGGCGAGCTCGCCCGCCTCGGCGAGGAACTCCAGGTTCTGGCGGAAGAGACGCGTGCCCTCTTCTTCCAGCTCGATCGCGGCCGCGAACGGCCAGAACCACGGAACGCTATGTTCCGTTTCTGGAAGCTTTGCCGGAAGCGTTTTTCTCACGTTTTCGTTCACGTTTCCAGTCTTTCGTAGGCCGAGCCCCAGGCCTTCTGCCAGTCGTTGCCGAGGAAGTCGATCTCGCGCCCGTCCTTCTCATAGAAGCGGTTCGGGATCTGGAACATCGCCAGCATCAGGCCGCCCTCCGGGGTCCAGGCCTCGTGCCGGCTGCCCGCGGGGCGCCACACGAAGTTGCCCGGCGTGCACTCGCCCTCGCCGCACACCAGCCGCCCCTCGAGCACCCAGGTCTGCTCGATGAGCACGTGCTCGTGGTCGGGCAGCTTCGCGCCCGGGGCCATCCTGAGCAGCACTGTGAGCAGCCCGCTGTCGCGCTCGACGAGCAGCGTCTTCGCCTCGACGCCGGGGTAGATCGTCTTCTGCCAGGGAAGCGCGGCGACGTCGACGAAACGCGACGCCATCGGCGGCAGCTTGGCGTGCTCGGAAACGTTCGGTGTGATGGCGGCCATGGTTCCTCCCCTCGTCAAGCCTTCAGGTGTTCGCCCACGCGCACGATCTTCATGGTATTCGTCCCGCCCGGCTTGCCGATCGGCTCGCCGATCGTGAGCACGATCACGTCGCCCGCCTTCACCACGCCTTGCTCCACCAGCACTCTTTCGGCCTCGGCGAGCAGCTCCTCGCGGTCGTGCCCGGCATACTCCACGATCAACGGGTAGACGTCGCGGAACAGCGCGCAGCGGTAGCGCGTATGCGTCTGCGTGGTAAGCGCGTAGATCGGCACGCCGCAATTGAGGCGCGACATCCACAGCGCGGTCGAGCCCGACTCGGTGAGCGAGGCGATCGCCTTGACCTTCAGGTGGAACGCCGTGAACAACGCGGCCATCGCGATCGACTGGTCGACGCGCGCGAACACGCGATTGAAGAACTCCTGGTCGAGGGTCACCGGCTGCGTCGCCTCGGCCTCGAGACAGATGCGGTGCATCGCCTCGATCGTCTGCACCGGGTACTTGCCGCTCGCCGACTCGGCCGAAAGCATCACCGCGTCGGTGCCGTCGAGCACGGCGTTCGCCACGTCGGACACCTCGGCACGCGTCGGCACCGGGCTGTCGATCATCGACTCCATCATCTGCGTCGCGGTGATGGTGAGCTTGTTGTGCTCGCGCGCGAGGCGGATCATCTTCTTCTGCAGCGCCGGCACCGACGCGTCGCCGACTTCCACCGCCAGGTCGCCGCGCGCCACCATGATGCCGTCGCAGGCCCGCATGATGTCGACCAGAGCCGCTTCGGCGACCGCCTCGGCGCGCTCGATCTTGGCGATCAGCATCGCGTTGCCGCCGGCGGCGTGCAGGAGCTCCCGCGCCATGTACATGTCGGCGCCCGTCTTGGGGAACGACACCGCGAGGAAGTCCGCCTGCAGCTTCGCCACGGTGCGGATGTCGTCCATGTCCTTGGCCGTGAGTGCGGGCGCGGTCAGGCCGCCGCCCTGGCGGTTGATGCCCTTGTTGTTGGACAGCACGCCCCCGTGTCGCACCCGCGTCTGCACTTCGGTGCCGCGCACGTCGGAGACTTCGAGCACGATCTTGCCGTCGTCGAGCAGCAGCACCGCGCCGGGCTCGACGTCGCGCGGCAGCTCCTTGTAGTCCAGGCCGACGCGCTCGGCGTCGCCGAGCTGGCACTGCGCGTCCAGCACGAAGCGCTGGCCGGACTCGAGCACGACCTGACCGTCCTTGAACTTGCCGATGCGGATCTTCGGACCCTGCAGATCGGCCATGATCGCCACCGTGCGCCCGACCTTGCGCCCGATCTGCTTTACCAGGTCGGCGCGCGCGAGGTGATCTTCCGCGCGTCCGTGGGAGAAATTGAGTCGCACCACGTCGACCCCGGCACGCACCATCTTCTCCAGCACGGCCGGATCGCTCGAGGCGGGCCCCAGCGTCGCGACGATCTTCGTGCTGCGCAGCATTCCCGTTTCCTTTTCGGACGCCGTCCTTATACCAGATCGACTCTGCCGCGCGTGACGGCGCGTTCGCCGTCCGCGCGCACCAGCTCGAACTCGCTCGCGGCGGCCTCGTGGCGCGCAAGCAGCGCGAGCCGCGCGGGCATCGGCACCGGCGCGCCGAAGCGGCAGCGTATGCGGCGCACCGCCTCGAAGCGCGCGCCGCGCGCCGCGAGCAGGGCCGAGACCCCGAGCGCGAGCGTCGCCGTACCGTGCAGGATGAGGCCTGGCAGCCCCGCCGCCAAGGCATAAGACACATCGGTATGGATCGGGTTCCAGATGCGCGCGCACTCGGAATAGACGTGCGCGAGCGTCGCAGGAACATCGAGCGCCCCGATTTCGCCGAGCGTGCCGCTCGCCGGCGGCGCATCCGCAGCTTCTCCGCCACCGTCTTCGAGCAGCACGCCGCGGTACAGGCTGCCGTGCAGTGTCGTGCTGACAGGTTCGCCGTCCGCGCCGTGCGCCTCCAGGCGCGCCACGACCAGCGCGCCCGGCTTGCGCTGCACAGCGGCGACGATGCGCGCGGAAAGCGCGAGCGTCTCGCCGGCGCGAAGGGAACGGTGGATCGTGAGGTCGTGCTGCGCGTGCACCACGCGCGCGTCGAGCGCCTCGAGCCCGGCACGCGCGCGCAGCGCGAGCACGAGCGGCCACTCGTAGCACACGGGAAACAGAGGGTGGGCGAGCACGCCTTCGGAACGGCGCGTGTCGTAGCAGCGCGCGTCGCGCTCACCGAGCGCGGCGCTGTAGGCCATCATCCAGCGCGCGTCCGGCCGAATCTCGAGCGGCCCGGCACTCGCGCCGACGATGGCGCCGGAGATCTTCACGTCGCCGGGCTCAGGCGCGCGCCTCCAGCGCCGCCACCGCGGGCAGCGTCTTGCCCTCGAGGAACTCGAGGAACGCCCCGCCGGCAGTCGAGATGTAGCCGATCCGGTCGGCGATGCCGAACTTGTTGATCGCGGCCACTGTGTCGCCGCCGCCGGCGATCGAGAACGCGTTCGAGCCGGCGATCGCCATGGCGATCGTGCGCGTGCCGCCGGCGAAGGGCTCCTTCTCGAACACGCCCACCGGCCCGTTCCAGACGATGGTGCCGGCC
>JBLMWT010000169.1:0-4556 GCA_050257375.1 Sphingomonadaceae bacterium | reverse complement strand
ATGCCTGTGGCGGTCAGCGGCCCGGCCGGCGCCTCCGCGGCGGCAAGGCGCCAGTTGTCCGCCGGCATGCCGAGGAACTTGTCCTGGCTGAAATTCGCCTCGACCTGCAGCGGCCGTCCGATCTCGCCCGCGTCGAGCAACCTGCGCAGCTCGAGGATGCCGGGCTCGAAGCGGCGCTCGTGGCCGACGCCCAGCACCACGCCCGCCATCTCCACTGCCGCGAGCGCGCGCACGGCGTCGGAGCGCGTGAGCGCGAACGGCTTCTCGCAGAACACGTGCCGCTCGGCCTGCGCCGCGCGCACGACCTGCGCGGCATGCTGCGAGTGCGGCGTGCACAGCACCACGCCTCGCACGCGCGCGTCGGCCAGCGCGCCGTCCAGCTCCTCGGAGCACGCGATGCCGCGCTCGCGCGCGAACGCAGCGGCCCGGGCGTCGGGCTCCACCGCGTGCACGACGCGCAGGCGCGCGCTCCCGTCGAGCAGGTCGACGACGGTACGCCCCCACCATCCCAGGCCGACGACCGCGACATTGAGCATGCGCGCGATTATAGGCGCGGCGGTTGCGAGTCGATCGCTCGATCGCTTAGCATCGCGGCATTTCCCCACCAGGAGATGCCTTGGGACCCTACCTCGTCGGGGTCGACATCGGCGGCACGTTCACCGACTGCGTCGTGCTCGATCGCCGGGGTCACATCACCGCGACCAAGTCGCCCTCGACGCCGGGAAACTTCGCCGAGGGAATGCTCGCCGCGCTCGAGCTCGCAGCCGCGCGCCTCGGGCTCGAATTCCGCGATTTCTGCGAACAGATCGAGGTGCTCACGCACGGCACCACGGTTGGCACGAACGCGCTGATCCAGAGAAAGGGCGCGAAGACCGGGCTACTCACCACGCGGGGCCATGAAGACGCGATTCACATCATGCGCGGCTCGCGCGGCGTGACCTCGCGCGAGCTGCGCAAGGTGGTGCACTTCCCGGAGAGCCAGAAGCCGGCGCCGATCGTGCCGAAGCGCCTGATCGCCGGCGTGTCGGAGCGCATCGACTGCTTCGGCGAAGTCGTGGTGCCGCTGAACGAAGGCGAGGTGGAGGCGGCGGTGCGCGCGCTGCTCGCCGAAGGCGTCGAGGCGATCGCGATCTGCTTCCTCTGGTCATTCAAGAACCCCGCGCATGAGCTGCGCGCGAAGGAGATCGTGCGCGAGCTCGCGCCGCAGGCATTCGTCACCTGCTCGGCCGAGATCGCGCCCAAGTGGGGCGAGTACGAGCGCACCACGGCCACGGTGCTCAATGGCTACCTCGGGCCGGTCATGTCGCGCTACCTGGGCAACCTCGCCGAGCGGCTGAAGGGCGCCGGCTACCGGCGTCCGCTGCAGATCACGCAGTGCGGCGGCGGCTCGATCTCGGTGGACAAGGCGATGCTCGAGCCGCTGCTCACGCTCGACTCGGGTCCCGTGTCCGGCGTCACCGGCTCGGTCTATCTCGGCCAGGTGATGGGTATCGACAACATCATTACCACCGACATGGGCGGCACGTCATTCGACGTGGGCATCGTGCACGACGGGCGGCCGCAGTATTCGTTCGTGTCGAACGTCGCTCAGTACGAGTACTTTCTGCCGAAGGTCGACATCCAGGCGATCGGCTCGGGCGGCGGGTCGCTTGCGCGCGTGGACGCGGCGACGCGCAGCCTGCAGGTCGGGCCCGAGTCGGCGGGCGCCGACCCCGGACCGGCCTGCTACGGCAAGGGCAACGATCGGCCCACCGTGACCGACGCCGACGTGGTGCTCGGCACCATCAACCCCGACAACTTCCTGGGCGGTCGCATCCGGCTCGATCGCGCCAAGGCGGTCGCGGCGGTGCAGAAGGTCGCCGACGCGCTCGGCCTGCCGCTCGCCGAGACCGCGAGCGGGATCGCGCGCGTGGCCGAGTTCAAGATGGCCGACATCATCCGTAAGATGACGGTGGAGAAGGGCTTCGATCCGCGCGACTTCACGCTGTTCGCCTTCGGCGGCGCGGGTCCCGCGCACGCGGGCGTGTTCGGCGCCGAGCTGGGGGTGAAGAGAATCGTCATCCCGCAAAAGGAGATCGCCTCCACCTGGTGCGCGTTCGGCGCCGCGGCGGCGGACGTGCTGCACGTCTACGAGCAGGCCGACATCCAGGCGAGCCCGTTCGACGCGGCGCGCGTCAATCGCGTGCTCGAGGGGCTCGAGCGGCGCGCTCACCGGCAGATGGACGCCGACGGCATCGCGCGCGCGCGCCGGCGCCTCGTCTTTTCGCTCGACATGCGGCACCGAGGGCAGATCAACGAGGTCGAGGTGCTGCTGCCGGAGGGGCGCCTGAAGGGCGCGTTCGCCGACCGGCTGCGCGAGCGCTTCATCGCGCGCTACGAGCAGCTGTACGGGCGCGGCTCGTCTTACCGCGGTGCGCGCATCGAGATCGTCACCCTGCGGCTGCGCGCGAGCGCGGCGACGCCGCGCCCGCAGCTCAAGCGCGCGCGCAAGCTCGCCGCGCGCCTCGCGCCGGGCGCGCTCGTCGGCCGGCGCGCGATCTGGTGGGCGGACTACCGGCGCGCGCGGCCCACGCCGATCTACGACGGCGCGCGGCTCGCGCCCGGCAACGCCGTGCGCGGGCCCGCGGTGGTCGAGACCACCGACACGACGATCGTGGTGCATCCGCGGCGCACGCTGCGGGTCGACGCCTACGGCAATTTCGCGATCGAGTTCCGTTGAGCCGGATGTCAGAAGCGGTAGCCGAGCTCGACCATGTGGATGTCGGCCCCCGTCGTGTAGCTGCCGTAGAGGCCCGCATCGGAATAATGCAGAAAGCGGTAGCCCACTCCGAGCCGCTTGTAGAGCGGAACGCTCGCGCCCAGGGTGAGCGCCGTCTGAAGGGGTCCGCCGAAGTCCTGCGTTCCGAACTCGTGCCTGCTGAAGAGGGCCAGCCCGGCGCCCAGATCGAGAGTGAAGCGCCCGTCCTGGCTTCCCAGGGTCAGCGCCGGAATGACCGAGACGACGAGCGCGGTCTGCCCCGCGCCGCGCAGAGCCCCGGCACTCAGGATGAGTCGCGTGCCGATACCCCAGCCGGATTTCGCATATCGCTCCCAGGGAAGCGCGATGTTCGCCGCAGCGTCGTACTCGTGGAACTCCTCCGGCGCGACGTCGCCGAGCACGGTTGTGTCCGAGACCTGCGCCCGTATGCTGACGCTTTGCAGGCGCAGGTCCGCCGCGTGGGCGGCGCAAGGGGCAAGGAACAACAGGAGAGTGCCGAGCAGCGCGCTTCGCAGCGCAGCGATGCACTGCATGCGAAACGCGCTCGGCCTCAGTCGGTCAAACACGCTACGATTCCGTCAGCCCGAGGACCGATCATACACTGACGGCCTCCGCGCTCTGACGCGTTGAATGAGAGAGGAAATGGCAATGCCACGTGTGAGCGAAATGAAAGGCGCGAGCTTCGACGGCAAGACACTGGGCTACGTGCCGCCGAAGAAGCTCTCGGTGTCGAAGAAGCTGAAGCTGCACACGCGGCGCGCGGCGAAGATCGATCCGATCACCTACGAGGTGGTGCGCCACAGCCTGTGGCACGTGAACGAGGAGCACGGCGCGACGATCCAGCGCCTGTCCGGTTCGCCCGTGGCGATGTACGCGCTCGATCTCAATCCATCGATCCTCGCCGAGGACGGCGAGTTCGTGTACTTCGGCCCGTACATGCAGTACATGTCCGGCGTCACCGACACGCAGGTGAAGTGGATCCTCGAGTACCGCTCGGACAATCCGGGCATCCGGGACGGCGACATGTTCCTTGCCAACGACCCCTGGGTGGGCGCCGCGCACCAGCAGGACGTGATGCTCATCTGCCCCGTGTTCTGGAAAGGGGAGCTCTTCTGCTGGGTGACCAACTGCTTGCACCAGTACGACATCGGCGGCATCACGCCGTCTTCCTTCTGCGGCTCGGCCGAGAACGCCTTCGAAGAGGGCATCCTCATCCCGCCGGTGAAAATCGTGGAGGGCAACGAGATTCGGCGCGACATCGAGGAGCTGTACCTGCGCGCCTCGCGCAAGCCCGAAGCGGTGGCGCTCGACTTCCGCGCGCAGCTGGCGGGCAACATCACTGCGCGCGACCGGATCATCGCCCTGATCGAGCGCTACGGCGCAGACACGGTCAAGGGCGTGATGAAGCGCATCGTGGACAACGCCGAGACGGCGTTTCTCGACAAGCTCAAGCGCCTCCCCGACGGAGTGTGGCGCGAGCGCACCTACGTCGAGTGCTGCCGCCCCGGCGACCGGCGCACGCACCGTGTGTGCCTGACGCTCACGAAAAAGGGCAACCGCCTGATTTTCGACAACGACGGCACCGCGCCTCAGGACGGCGCCATGAACGCCACCTATTCAGGCTGGCGCGGTTCGATCATGGTGGCGCTCAACCAGCTCCTTTGCTGGGACCAGTACTTCTGCATCGGCGGCGCGCTGCGCCACGTCGAGTTCGACCCGACGCCCGGCAGCTTCAACTGCGCCAACTTCCCGGCCTCGGTGTCGACCGCGCCGGTGCAGGCGATGGAGATCTCGCTCT
>JBLMWT010000168.1:0-10782 GCA_050257375.1 Sphingomonadaceae bacterium | reverse complement strand
CCGATCACATCGAGATCGAGCCCTCGCGGAAGTCGGTCTTGTCGAGCCACACGTTCACCAGCGCCGGGCGGCCGGCGGCCGCGGCATCGCGCGCGCGGCGCAGCGTCCATTCGAGGTCGCGCTGGTGCTTCACCTCGAAGCCCTCGGCACCGAAGCCCCGCGCCACCTCGTGGTAGGCGGTGCGCGCGAGCGCCGTGCCGACGTCGTCGCCGAGCAGCTTCTCCTGGTCGCGCGCGATCTGCCCCCAGCTCGCGTCGTTGCCGACCACGGCGATGACCGGAATGTGGTGGCGCACGAAGCTGTCGAATTCCGCGAGCCCGAAGCCGCTGGCGCCGTCGCCCCAGACGAGCCACAGCTCGGCCGACGGGCGCGCGAGCGCGGCGCCGAGCGCGAAGCCCGCGCCGACCCCGAGCGTGCCGAACACGCCCGGGTCGAGCCAGGAGAGCGGGCTCCGCGGGCGCAGGATGTACGACGCCGTGGCGACGAAATCGCCGCCGTCGGCGACGAACAGCGCGTCGTCCGCTGCGATGGCGTCCAGCGCGCGGAACAGCGCGACCGGATTGACGTACTCGCCCTCGCGCGCCGCGCGCGCGTCGATGTCCGCCTCGCGCTCCTGGTCGCGCTCACGGAGCTCGGCGATCCATTCCGGGCGCCGCGCGCGCTCGCCGAGGCTTCCGGCCAGGCGCTCGATGAAATCGCCCGCGTCTCCGATCGCCGCGATCGAGGGCGTACGGTTCAGGCGCGCGTCGCGCGCGCTGCGGTTCGCGGAAATGAGCTTGGCGGAGCGGCGCACGTGGCGGCCGTAATCCAGCCGGAAATCGCAGGCTACGCCGGCGAGCAGCACGCAGTCGCTCTGGCGCAGGGCTTCGCGGCGCGCGTGGCGCATGTGCAAGGCGTGCTCGCGCCCGAGCAGGCCGCGCGCCATGCCGGAGAGATAGACCGGCGCCCCGATCCGGTCGAGCGCGTCCGCAATGCGGGCGGCGTTGGTCGCCTGGGCGAGAGCCTGGCTGCCCACCACGATGAGCGGCCTCTCCGCCCGCGCGAGCGCGCTCGCGGCGCGCGCGACGGCGCCTTCGGACGCGCGCGGCACGTTCGTATCCCCGGCGCGCGCGACGAACGGCTGCGCCGCGCCGGAGAACAGCCGGTTCGCATGGCGCTCCAGCACCCATCGCAGCAGCCGGTCGGACAGCCCCTTGCCGCGCCCTCCCGCCTCGGCGTACCACTGGCGGATGGTGGTCTCGTCGTACAGCAGGTCCACGGGGCACTCGACGAACGCCGGCCCGGGAACGCCTTCGCGCGCCGCCGCGAACGCCTCGGTGAGCGCCGGGCCGAGGTCGGCGACGCGCCGCACTCGGCGCAAGAACTTGACGTGCGGCGCCACCAGCGCCTGCTGGTCGATGTCCTGCAGCGCGCCGCGCCCTTGCAGCGCGGTGGGCGCCGCGCCGCCGATCAGCACGATCGGCGACTGCGCGAGCTGCGCGTTCTTGAGCGCGGTGATCGCGTTCGCCACGCCCGGCCCGGCGGTGACCGCCGCGACGCCGGGGATGCCGGTCAGGCGCGCCGTCGCGTCGGCGGCGAACACCGCGCTCGCTTCGTCGCGCACGTCGAGCACGCGCAGGCCGCGCGCCTTCGCCGCGACCAAAAGCGGCGAGATGTGGCCGCCGCACAGCGTGAACAGCGCCCTTACGCCGTGCACCGCAAGCACCGTGGCGAGCCGCTCGCCGCCGTTCATACCGCTCGCTCCGCGGCGAGCGCGCGGAAGTCCACCTTGCCGATGCGCGTCTTGGGCAGCTGGCGCCGGAACTCGATCTCGCGCGGGCACGACCACTTGATGAGCTGCGTCCGGCAGTACGCGATCAGCTCGTCCTTCATCGCCTCGCTCTGCGCGGCCGGATCCTTGAGCACGACGAACGCCTTCACGCGCTCGATCTGCGCGGGGTCGGGCACGCCGACCACGCAGGCTTCCGCCACCGCAGGGTGGCGGTACAGCACTTCCTCCACCTGCGACGGGTAGACGTTGAAGCCCGAGGACTTGATGATGCGCTTCAGGCGCAGCACGAAATAGAAAAACCCGTCGGCGTCGCGTCGCGCGAGATCCCCGGTGTGCAGCCAGGTGCGCCCGTCGGCGTGCACGCGCAGCGCCTGCGCGGTCGCCTCCGGGTCGTCCAGGTAGCCGATCATGACGGCCGGGCCCGAAACGCACAGCTCGCCATCCTCGCCCGCCGGCGCCTCCCCCGTGGTGCCGGGCACGCAGAGCATGGCCGCCGTGTCCGGGAAGGGAATACCCATCGAGCCTTCGCGGTACTCCCCCCTCGGCATGGCCATGATTGCGCTCACCGCCTCGGTGAGGCCGTAGCCTTCCAGCAGCCGCACGCGCCCGCCGCGCTCGGCGACCAGCTTCTCGAAGCGCTCCTTCACCGGCTGCGGCAGCGTGTCGGCGCCGCAGAAGCAGGCCTTGAGCGAGGACAGATCGGACTGCGCAAGCGCAGGGTCGGAGGCGAGCGCGTGATACAGCGTCGGCACGCCGACCAGCACGCTCGGCCGCTTTTCGCGCAGGAGCTTCGCCGTGGCCGCCGGCTCGAAAGTCGGCACGAGAATGGTTTTGCCGCCGGCCATGAGCGCAGCGTTCACGCAAACGCCCAGCCCGAAGCCGTGGAAGATCGGCAACGTGGCCAGGATCGAGTCGCCCTGCACGAGTCCGCCCCAGGCGGCGGCCTGCATCCCCTCGGCGATGAAGTTCCGGTTGGAGAGCACGATGCCCTTGGGCGAGCCGGTAGTCCCGCCGGAAAAGAGGATCGCCGCGGGATCCTGCGTTTTGCCGACCGCGGGCGAGGTGCCCGCGTGGCGCCCGTCCATTTCGTCGGCCCACCAGTGCACGCGCGTATCGGAGGACACGCGCGCGATCTTGCGACCCTTGGCGAGCCAGAAGCCCAGGCGCTTGAGCGGCGACAGGTAATCCCCGATGCGCGCGAGCAGGATCCGCTCCAGCGGGCGCTTGGGCCGCGCCGCCGTGAGCGTGACGTAGAACGCGTCCAGCGCCAGGACGATGCGCGCGCCGCTCGCATCGAGGTAGTGCGCGATCTCGGGCGCAGTGGACAGCGGGTGGATGAAAGCCGGCAGCGCGCCGAGCTTGTTCGCGGCGTAGAACGCGATCACGCCCTGCGGCGAGGTCGGCATCGAGACGAGCAGCCGCTCGCCGCGCGCGAGGCCGAGCGCGGCCAGCATGGTCGCGCAGCGGTCGATGTCGGCGATCAGCCGCCGGTAGGTCGAGGTCGTGCCGAAAAAGTCCCAGGCCACCGCGTCCGGAACGCGCCGCGCGGTCGCGGCGAGCGCCTCGTACAGCGTCGTGTCCGGATACTCGAGCGTGGCGGGGACCTCGCCGTAGAAGCGCAGCCAGGGATACGCCGCCTCGCTCATTTCGCTACGCCTCGCCTGCGGTGGGTCGGGGCTATGATATCCGACCTCACAAGAAAGGCGACCCATGCCAAACATCCTGCTGATCCAGGGGCCCAACATGAGCTACCTCGGCAAGCGCCAGCCCGAGCTGTACGGCAGGACGACCGCCGCGCAGCTCGACGCCCTGCTGCAGGCGCACGCCAAAGCCAACAAGTACCGGCTCGAGATCTTCTACACGCACAGCGAAGCCGCGGCGATCGAGCGCCTGTACCAGGCCGTGGACGAAAAGCGCGACGGACTGGTGATGAACCCGGCGGCATTCCTGTTCGCCGGCTATGCGCTGCGCGACTGCCTGCGCGCCGTGCCCTTCCCCTACGTCGAGGTGCACATGACCAACGTCGAGAAGCGCGGCATCCACTCGATCCTGGCCGAGACCGCGGTCGGCATGGTCGCCGGCTTCGGGGTGAACTCCTACATTCTGGGGCTGGACGCGCTGCTCGGTCACCTGAAGGCAGGGCGCCCGCGCAAGCGCGCTGCGGGATGAGGGCGCGCGAGGCCATTCCAGTGTATCTTTCCGGCCGATGACGACGCCGCCGCCGTTCGAGGTCGCGAAACTCACGCCGCTGTGCGGCGCGGAGCTGCGCGGCATCGACCTGGCGCAGCCGCTCGACGATCGCGCGGTGAAGGCGCTCGAAGGAGCGCTCGCCGAGCACTGCGTGCTGTTCTTCCGCGACCAGTCGATGACTCCGGAGCAGCAGAAATCGCTCGGCCGCCGCTTCGGTGAGCTGCACCTGCACCCGGCCTGGCCGCGGCTGGTGCCCGGGCATCCCGAGGTCATGGAGATCTACGCTGACGAGAAGTCCAAGCGCGTCGCGGGCGAGGACTGGCATTCCGACGTGTCCTGCGACCCCCAGCCGCCGCTCGGCACGATCCTGTACATGCTCGAAGTGCCGCCGACCGGCGGCGATACGCTGTTCGCCAACATGTACGCGGCCTGGGAATCGCTCTCGGCGCCGATGCGGCGCATGCTCGAGGGCATGACCGCGCTGCACGACGGCGAGTACGTGTACCGCGGGCGCTACGAGGGGGCCGTCGAGGAAGGCAAGGTCTATCCGCGCTCCGAGCATCCGGTGGCGCGTACACACCCGGTGAGCGGGCGCAAGGCGCTGTTCGTGAACCGGACTTTCACGACGCGCATCGTGCAGCTCGCCAAGCACGAAAGCGACGCGGTGCTCGCCATGCTGTTCGAGCACCTGGAGCGGCCCGAGTTCCAGTGCCGCTTCCGCTGGCAGCCGGGATCGGTCGCATTCTGGGACAACCGCTGCGCGCAACACCACGCCATGTGGGACTACTATCCGCAGCGCCGGCGCGGCCTGCGCGTCACCATCAAGGGCGAAGCGCCCTTCTACCGTCCATGAGATTCCTGCTCTGGTTGTCGCAGCAGCTCGACGCGCTCGGCAGGAACCGGCGCGCGGCCCTGTTCGGCGCGATCGGCCTGGCCGTGCTCGCCGCGGCGGTCTTCTACGTGCCGGCGCTGTTCGAGAGCGATTCCGGGCTAGTCGCGGTGCGCCCTCCGGCGGGCGACACCGCGGGCAAGCCGGTCGCTCCGGCCGCCCCGGTCGCCGACAAGCCGATCGAAAGCGCGGCCCAGCCCGAACCGGTCAAGCCGATCACCGTGGCCGCGCCGCCAGCCCCGCCTGCGCCCGAGCCCGAGGCCAAGACCGAGCCCACTCCGGCGCCGGCCGCCGCCACCGCTGCGCCTGCGCCCGCGTCAACCTTCCAGGTCCAGCTCGGCGCGTTCCAGGACGAAGCGCGCGCGGAGCGGCTCGCCAAGCGCGTCACGCGTGCCGGTTTCCCCGCGACCGTAACGCCCGTCGACCTGCCCGATCGCGGGCGCTTCTACCGCGTGCGCCTCAAGCCCGAACTACCGCACGCGCAGGCGAAGAAGCTGCTCGCCAGGCTGGAAAAGAAGATGCCGAAGCAGAAGGCGATCCTCGTGCCGAGCGGCGCCTGACTCAGCCTGCGGAGCAGGATACGAGGATCTTGCCCCCGCGTCCGCCGCGCGCGGCGTGCGCCACCGCGTCCTTGAGCTGGCGCAACGGGTAGACCTTTTCCACCTCGACCGCGAGCGTGCCGTCGGCGAGCTTGCCGGCGAGCCTGCGGTAGAGCGCAGCGATGTCGGCGGGCGGCGTTTCCGCGAACCAGCGCCGCAGCCAGAAACCCGTGAGGCTCACGCCGCGGAAGATGAGCTCGCGGTTATCGACCATGCACGCGTCCCCGCTCAACGCCCCGTAGTTGACCACCGTGCCGCCGTCGGCCACGCAGCGCGCCAGGCGCTGGGTGGCTGCGCCGCCGACCGCGTCGATCGCGAGCGCGAGCGTCCCGCCGCCGATCGCCTCGCGCACGCGCGCATCGAGGTCCGGCCCGTCGACGAGCACCGCGTCGCCGCCGTGCGCGCGCAGCGGCGCAACGAGCTCCGCGCGGCGCACGACGTTCACCGTCTTCATGCCCGCCTCGCGCGCCAGCTTGATGAGCAGATGGCCGACGCCCGAGTTGGCCGCGTTCTGGATCACCCAGTGCCCGGCCTGCGGCGCGACGTACTGGTGCAGCATCAGGTAGGCAGTGGGCGGATTGACGCGCAGCATCGCGAGCTGCTTCGGTTCTACGTTCGCGGGCAGCGCGAACATTCCGGCCGCCTTGCCGAGCGCGCGCTCGCGCCATGCGCCGGGGCCCGGCAGCAGCACCCGATCGCCGGGCTTCAGATGCGCGACGCCCGCGCCGACCTTCGTGACGCGCCCGACGCCCTCCGCGCCCGGAACCATCGGCAGTGTGGGCGGCGTCGCGCCGTACCTCCCTTCGAGATTGAGGACATCGGCAGGATTGATCGGAAAGAGCTCGGTCTGCACGAGCGCCTCGCCCGCGCCCGGATCGCCCGGCTCGGGCTGCTCGACCAATTCGATCACCTCTTCGGGCTTGCCGAACCTCGAGACTTGCGCGACCAGCATGGCGTCCTCCTCTCCTGAGGAGTGAATTGTCGCATCAATGCCCGTGCCGCAGGTCGCGCTGTGCGAGCGCCGCGAAGGAGCCGAGCACGAGCAGCGCGGCCGACGCCGCGAGCCCCGTCTCGAGCGAACCCGAGCGGTCCGCGACCCAGCCGATCGCCACCGGGCCCGCGATCTGGCCGGCGGCGAACACGGCGGTGAAGGTGGCGATCGCCGATCCCCAGGCGGGCCGCGGCAACGCGCGCTTGATGAAGCTGCCGACCGACGACGGTGCGCTGAACATCGCGACGCCGAACAGCGCCGCCGAGACGAGCATCGCGGCGGCCTGCGTCGAGGCGAGCGGCAGCGCGGCGCCGCAAGCGAGCACCGCCATCACCGCCGCGAGCGGCCGGCCGCCGGGCCAGTGCTCGGCGGGCTTGCGCCACACGAGCGGCGCGAGCAGCGTCGCGAGGCCGAGCACGAACCACATCGCGACGACCGTCGCCGTGCTCGCGCCGTTGGCGCGCATCCAGGCGATGACGAAGGTCATGTAGCCGATGTAGCCGAGCGCGAACAGCGTGTAGGAAACGAGCTCGGCGAGGAACGGCGCGAGCCGCCAGCGAGCCTCGCCCGCCATCCTGCCCGGCTCGGCGATCGTCCACGCCGCCCAGGCCGCGGCCAGCGTCATCGCCAGGCTCGCGTAGCCCATCGCGCGCCAGGCGAGCGGCCAGGACGCCGCGCCGCCCGCCTCGAGCAGGAGCGGCAGCGTGACCCCGGACAGCATCAACCCGATGCCGCCGCCGGCGAAATAGATCGCGATGGTGGTCGTGGCGAGCTGCGGGCGGCCGGGAAACACGTTCCCCGAGAGCGCACCGCCGCAGATGAAGACCGCGGCGCCGCCCAATCCGGCGATGACGCGCACCGCCATCAGCGCTTCGAAGTCGCGCACCATACCGGTCGCGGCGATCGCCACCGAGGTGACGAGCATTCCCCAGCCGAACAGCGCGCGATTGCCCAACCTGCCGACGAACGTGCGCACGGCGAGCGCGCCGGCAAGGTAGCCGAGCGCGTTCACGGTGTTGATCGAGCCCGCCTGCGAGTAGCTCCAGTCCAGGTCGGCGCGCATCGCCGGGAGCACGAGCGCGTAGGCAAAGCGCGCGAACGAGTTCGACACTGCCGGGCCGAACGACAGCAGGAAGGCGACGACGAGGCCGCGCGCCAGAGTCGGGTCTCGGAGATCGGTGCGCACGCGCGCCATCTTAGCGGCTACCATGCGCGGCATGAGCGAGCCCTCGCCGCGTCTCGATATCCTGCTCGCCCGAGCATGCGAACGGTTTGCTTCCCGCGAGGCGCTCCCCGGGCTGAGCTACCAGGGATTGCTCGAACAAGCCTCGTCCGTAAGCGATTCCTTGAAAAAGGTCGGCCTGGCGCGCAACGAGCCGCTGCACGTGCGCATCTCGAACCACCCCTCGGATATCGTCGCCTACTTCGGCACGTGGCTCGCCGGCGCGGTCGTGGTGCCCGTGCACCGCGCCTCGCCGGCGCTCGCCGCGGCGCAGATCGTCGAGCGCACGCGCGCGCGCTTCCAGTGGGACGCGCTCGCACCCGAGCCGCTCGCGCGCCTGGCCCAGGCGCCGCCGCCCGCGCGCCCCATCCTGGAGGACGCGGCGCTGGTGGTGTTCACCTCGGGCTCCACGGGCGCACCCAAGGGCGCGGTGCTCTCGCATCGCGCGTTCGCGGGCAAGCTCGGCGCGATCCAGAGCATGCTCGCCTTCGGCGCGGACGAGCGCACGCTGCTGGTGCTCAACATCACCTTCAGCTTCGGCATCTGGGTGGCGCTGCTCACGCTTCTGCACGGTGGGCGCCTGCTGCCGGTCGAAAAATTCGTTCCGGCGGCGTTCCTCGACACGCTGGCCAGCGAGGGGATTACGCGGGTTGGCGTGGTGCCGACGATGATGCGCGCGCTCGTCCTCGACCATCCGGAGCAACGCCTCGAGCGTAGCGCGCTGCGCACGGTCATGATCGGCGGCGAATCGCTCGGAAAAGGCCTGGGCGAGACGCTGCGCGCGCTGTTCGCGCCGGCCGACCTCGTCGACATCTACGGCCTCACCGAGACCTCGACCTGCGATTTCTTCCTCGTGCCGCGCGACGCCGCGCGCTACGCGGGCTGCATCGGTCGGCCCTCGCCTGGCGTGCGCTACCGCATCCGCGGCGATGACGGCGCCGACGTCGCCTCCGGTGAAGTCGGCGAGTTGTGCATCGCAAGCCCCTACCTGATGAGTGGTTACCTGGACCAGCCCGAGCTCGACCCGATCGACGCGGCCGGCTGGCTCGCGACGGGCGACCTCGCGCGCGAGCGCGACCCCGGCGTGGTCGAGATCGCGGGGCGCAAGAAGGAGCTGATCGTGCGCGGCGGCAACAAGATCGCGCCGCAGGAGATCGAGTTCGCGCTGAGCGCGCATCCGAAAGTCGCCGCGGCGCTCGCCGTCGGCCGGCCGGACGAGCGCCTCGGGCAGCGCATCCACGCGCTCGTCGTGCCGCGCGACGCCGGGCTGACGGTGGACGAGCTGCGCGCATACCTGCGCGAGCGACTCGACAAATTCAAGCAGCCGGACGCCTTCTATTTCGCGCGCGAGCTGCCCGCCGGGCGCACCGGCAAGGCCGATCGCGGCCGCTTCGCGGCGCTCATCGAGGCGCGCGAGCTGACGCCCGAGTAGTCGCCGCAGAGCGACGCGAATTTGTGCGCAATCGCGTCGCGACAACCGCGCGCGCGGCGCGCGAAAGTTGTATCGTGATCGCTGCGCACCAGGCGATCTTATGAATCTGTCGGATCACGGCGCCTACGTCGCTGCGGGCACGTCGCCCGCGGAAGCGCTGCGCGCAACCTTCTCGGCCTTCGCTCTGCCGATCGCGCTGCTCGCCGTTTGCGGACTCGCGATTTTCCTCGCGCCGACGCTGCCGGCGTCCGTCGCGCCGCTGCGCCTGTACGCGCCCTACCTCGTCCTCGGCGTCGGGCTCGTGATCAGCCTCGCCTTCAAGCGCGGGCGCGCGCTGTTCGCCATCCTGTCGCTGCTCATCGCCGACATCGCGTTCACGGCCTATTTCGGCGACGGGCCGCGAAGGGCGGGAGCCGTCG
This sequence comes from Sphingomonadaceae bacterium, assembly GCA_050257375.1. GTDB lineage: Bacteria > Pseudomonadota > Gammaproteobacteria > Burkholderiales > SG8-39 > DAHVFK01. The sequence continues at coordinate 1,269 of JBLMWT010000168.1, read as the reverse complement.
TCTACGCCGCCCTGTGCCTGTTCGTGCCGATCAATTTCGCGCTGCTCGCGCTGGCCCAGGAGCGCGGTGCGCTGAACGTGCACGGGGCGCGCCGCCTCGCGGGGCTCGCACTCGAGATCGGCGCCACCGCCGCGGTGGCGTTCGGCGGCTATGAATGGATCGTCGACGCCCTGTACCGGCCGCTCTTCGCCGTGCCGCCGCTTTCGCCGATTCCGCAGGCGTGCCTCGGCGTCATGGCGCTGTCGCTGCTCGCCGTGCTCGTGAGCGCGTTGCGCCGGCGCGGCGTCACCGAAGCTGCGCTCGGCGTCGGGCTCGCGGCGTTCGCCGCCGCCTGCCAGGCCGCGGGCGGTCCCGACACCTACGCCTGGCTCGCCGCCGCCGGCCTGATCGTCACCGCCGGCGTGCTGCAGGATTCGTACCGCATGGCGTTCCGCGACGAATTGACGGGGCTGCCCGGGCGGCGCGCGCTGAACGAGGGCCTCCTCGAGCTTGACGGCTACTACACGATCGCGATGCTGGACATCGACTACTTCAAGCGCTTCAACGACACCTGGGGACACGAAGTCGGCGACCAGGCGCTCAAGCTGGTAGCCTCGCGCCTGCAGCGGGTCGGCGGCGGCGGCATCGCCTACCGCTACGGCGGCGAGGAATTCACGATCGTCTTTCCGGGCACGCGCCTGCCCGCCGCGCTCGGGCATCTGGAGCGACTGCGGCGCGACATCGAGCATTACCGCTTCGAAATCCGCAGCCGCAAGCCGCGCCGCGCGCGCGACAAGGCCTCCCAGGAGGCCGCGGAAGATCCCTCGCGCTGGGTTTCGGTCGCCATCAGCATCGGCGCCGCGCACCGAAATGGCCGGCTCGCGACGCCGGACGCGGTCATGAGCGCGGCGGATCAGGCACTGTACCGCGCCAAGCAGGCGGGCAGGAACCGCGTCAGTCATTGACGCATCCGGCGAGAAGCCGATATAAGCGCGTCGATGCGCTACGCCAATCTCGACGGCAGCTCGCGCGTCTCGAGCATCGCCAGGATCCTCAGGTGGAAGGCCGGGCTGCACGCAGAGAAGCGGCCGCGCTCGTCGGCGACCGGCGTGCCGGTGCCCGCGGTGCAGAACGACGGCAGCAGCTTGCGCAAAGCCGCGCACGACGCACTCACCTGGATCGGGCACGCCACGTTCCTCGTCCAGCTCGGCGGCTCGAGCGCGCTCATCGACCCGGTCATGTCGCCGAAGATCGCCGGGCTGATCCCGCGCAACGTCGCGCCGGGGCTCG
>JBLMWT010000167.1:0-4265 GCA_050257375.1 Sphingomonadaceae bacterium | reverse complement strand
AGGCACGTACGCGAAAAGGGTTGCCGTTCTCCAGCTCCAGCAGGTCGGCGATTTCGCCGAACACGCGTGCGATATCGGCGTTATGGACGGGCATGCGGCGATTATTGCGCCTCGTCGCCCGACCGCGACAGCGATTCGCTGCGCATTCAAGCGCTTGACCTGTCGGCGTCCCATTGCGTCGGGCTGCGGCGACGAATTCTATTAAGTAAACTCTGAGGAGAACATCACAATATATTGGTTTTACGATATTTTTGTAGGCTGGCACAAGGTTCGCTTTGCGCTTTGGCTATGCCCGAGCGCAAACCGCCCGCACGTTTCCTCGTTGCACCGCTGGTCGCGGGGCTACTCGCCGTCGCCTGCCCCTTCGCGCGCGCCGATGGAAAGTCGGTGACGCTCGCCGAATGGCTCAGAAGCGGCGGCGATCCCCGCGCCTTTCGCGGCTCGGATGCGGATGGCGATGGCCGCCTCGATGCCGACGAGATCGTCAAGGCGCGTTCCTGGGATGCGCGCATCAAGGCTGCCGAGTACGCCGGTGACGCCTGGACCACGGCCAAGGTGAAGGCGGCGCTGCTGCTGAACGACGACGTCGACGGACCGCAGGTCGGAGTGACGACGCACGACGGCACCGTGACCCTCTCGGGCATGGTGCGTACCCGTGAAGAGGCCATGGCCGCCGAGCGACTCGCCCTGGAGGTCGAGGGCGTGCGCAAAGTCGTCAATTCGATCACCATCGGGCGCGCGGTCGCGGAGCAGCGCCGCTAGCGGCGCAGCGAACCGGCGGCGCGCGCTGGCGCCGCCGGGCGGTAAACTCCGGGGCTCACCCCGGAGGAATCGACCATGGACCTGAGCGAACGACTGCTGCGCCTCAAGCCCGAGGGCATGAGCGCCGGCGAATGGCAGACCCGGCTCGAGCTCGCAGCCCTGTACCGCGCCTTCGACTGGCTGGGCTGGAGCGAGCTGATCTACAACCACATCACCGCGCGGGTTCCGGGCGGAAGCCACGAGTACCTCATCAACCCCTATGGCCTCTGGTACAGCGAGGTCACGGCGACGAACCTGGTCAAGGTCGATGCCAGGGGCGATGCGATCGACGGCTCGAAGCTGCCGGTGAACAAGGCCGGTTTCGTCATCCACAGCGCGATCCACGCGGCGCGCGACGACGCGCACTGCATCATCCACACGCACACGACCGCGGGAAGCGCGGTCGCGTCGAAGAAGGACGGCCTGCGTTTCGACAACTTCTACAGCACGACGCTGTACGGCGAGGTCGCCTACCACGACTTCGAGGGCATCACGACCGACACCGCGGAGCAGCCGCGCCTGGTGAAGAGCCTGGGATCGAAGTCGATCCTCATCCTGCGCAACCACGGCTTGCTGGTCGCATGCCCGAGCATCCCGGAGGCGTTCCGCACCTACTGGACGCTGCAGCGCGCCTGCGAAATCCAGGTGACCATGGACGCGATGCAGGGCGAGAACCTGCCGATCGCGCGCTCGGTTCTGGAGGCCACGCCGGGGCGCGTGGCGGTATTCCGCAACGTGCCGCGACCCGGCGGCCTCGAATTCGACGCGCTGCTGCGCCGCGCAGGCATCCGGTACGAAGATCTTGTCTGACCAACCCCAAGGAGAAGCGATGGACAAACGCGCCCACAAGGAACGCTACGACGCGGGCCTCAAGACCCGCCGCGAAGTGCTCGGCGCCCAGTACGTGGACAAGGCGATGGCCGCGGCCGACGATTTCAGCAAGCCATTCGTCGAGCTGTTGAACACCTATTGCTGGAACGACATCTGGAACCGGCCCGGGCTCGACCGCAAGACGCGCTCGATGATCAACCTCGCCATGCTCTCCGCACTCGGCAAGGAGCACGAGCTGAAGCTGCACCTGAACGGCGCGCTCAACAACGGCCTCACCAAGGAGCAGATCCGCGAAGTCCTGCTGCAGGTGGCGATCTACTGCGGCGTGCCCGCGGGGGTGGTTGCTTTCCGCTGCGCGCGCGAGGTGTTCAAGGAACGCGGCGAGTGAGCCCGGTCAAGACGATCGCGTTTATCGGCCTGGGCCAGATGGGCCGTCCGATGTCGGCGCATCTGGAGAAGGCCGGCTTCACCCTGCGCAGCTACGACCTGAACGGGCGCGGCAACTGCGCCTCGGCCGCTGAGGCGGCCCGCGGCGCGGACGTTTTCCTCACCATGCTGCCCGACGGCCGGGCCGTGCGGGAGGCGGTTTTCGCGGCCGGACTGTCGAGAGGGATGCTGGTCCTCGACATGAGCTCGTCGGACCCCGTTGGCACGCGCGCCCTAGGCGAGGAGCTCGCGGCGCGGGGCGTGAACCTCGTCGACGCCCCCGTCTCGGGCGGCGTGAAGCGCGCGCTGGACGCGAGCCTCGCGATCATGGCGGGCGGCGAAGCGGCGCTCATCGAACGCGTTCGGCCGCTGCTCGAGAAGATGGGCTCGAAGATCTTCCTGACCGGCCCGCTCGGCTCGGGGCACGCCATGAAGGCGCTCAACAACTACGTCTCGGCTGCGGGACTGGCAGCGACCTGCGAAGCGCTGGCGGCCGGCGCGCGCTTCGGCCTCGATCCGGCGGTGATGACCGATATCCTGAATTCCTCGAGCGGGCGCACCAACACCAGCGAGGTCAAGGTAAAGACATTCATGCTGAATGGAGCCTTCAACTCGGGGTTCTCCACCGCCCTGATGGTGAAGGACGTCGCCACCGCGGTGTCGCTCGCCGAAGCGATGGGCTTCGAGGCTCCGCTCGCGCACCGCTGCGTCGAGCTGTGGAAGGACGCTGCCGCGCGCCTGGGAGGCGGCGCCGACCATACCGAGTACTTCCGCTTCGCGAAAGGCGAGTGACATAAGTCCGCCCCTCCGGCGGACTTGCGTTGACGCCGACCGGCGCGCTGAGTAGCTTCCTGACGTGGCCAAGATCGCGATCTTCAACCAGAAGGGCGGGGTCGGTAAGACCACCACGACGCTGAACCTGAGCGCCGCCCTGGCGCGCCGCGGATACAACCCTCTGTCGATCGACCTCGACCCGCAGGCGCACTTGTCGTTCGTGTGCGGCACCGCGGTAGCGCGCGCCGACGAGTCCGTGTTCGGCTTCTACCAGCAGTCCAGGCCCCTCACTCAGCTGATCCGCGCCGCGACCGGCGGATGGCTGCTGATCCCCGCGCACATCGAGCTCTCCAAGGTCAACAGCCAGTTCGGCAAGGGCGCCAACGTGCTCAATCGCCTGAACCAGGGCATCGTGCGCGAGAACCTGAACACCGGCCGCCCGATCGTCATCGACTGCTGCCCGATGCTCGGCGTGCTGTCGCTCGCGGCGATCTTCGCCGGCGACCGCGTGCTCGTCCCCGTGTCGGCCGATTACCTCGCGCTCAAAGGCGTGCAGCAGACCGAAAAGACGCTCAAGGCGCTCGAGCACGTGCTCAAGAAGCGCGTCGCGCGGCGCTACGTGATCACGCGCTTCGACGCGCGGCGCAAGCTGTCGCACGAAATCGACCGAGCGCTGCGCGAGCGCTTCGGCGACGAGATTCTCGCCACGCGCATCTCGGAGAACGTCGCGCTCGCCGAGAGCCCGGCGGTAGGCAAGGACGTATTCGCACACGCGCCCGAGAGTCGCGGCGCGCGCGATTACGACGCGCTGGCCGACGAGCTGGTGGCGACGGGCTTCATCGAGCCCCGAGCGGCGTCCTAGCCCTTGTCCGGCTCGTCGGGCTGGCGCGCGATCAGCGTCAGGATGTGTTCCAGATTGACGCTGTCCTCTCCGGCCGGCGCCTGGATCACCCGGCACTCGACGACCTCGCAGCCCGGGTACATCTGATTGATGCGGCGCTCCGCCTCCGCCTGATCGCGCGCCTGCAGGGCCAGGTTATCGACCGGCGTACCGCTGCGCGTACGGATGCGAAAGGCGTACTTGAACATCGCTAGGCCGCGTCGCGCTGCGGGGTGCGGAACTGCGCCTCCATCTCGCGGCGCAGCCGGATTGCCGCGTTGTTCGCGTCGACCGCGACGTCGCTCCACTTCAGGGGCTGTCCGGTCGCGACCGGCCTGAGCACCTTCCAGCCGTGCGCGAGGCCGAGTGGCAAGCAACCCTGCGCCGCCGAATCCGCGGCGGGCATCAGCCGGCCGACCACGGTGTAGCCGCCTTCCCCGTCGAGCAGCTCGCCGGCCTTGAGGTCGCGCTTGGCGGTCGCCACCGCATCGGCGCGCCAGCCGGTTGCGCAGCCGGTCGACTCGCGCCGCAAGCCCACCGAAGCGACCGAGAT
>JBLMWT010000166.1:0-5733 GCA_050257375.1 Sphingomonadaceae bacterium | reverse complement strand
TCGTCCCCGACACGCAGCCTGCCGGGTGACTCGAACTTCGCCGCGCCGCGCAGCAGGCGGATGCCGAGCCGCTCGAGCGCGCCGGGGAGCCCGTTTCGCAGGGAGGCGACCACCGCGTCCTTGTGGCGCACCGCCGCGCCGAAGTCGCCGCGCACCGCGCCCACCAGCCCGCGCCCGGCGAGCGCGTTGCAGTCCTCGATCAGCATCGCCGGATGCAGCAGCGCACGCGTCGGGATGCAGCCCTCGTTCAGGCAGTTCCCGCCCGGCCTACCCGCCTCCACCACCGCCACCGACGCGCCCCGGCGCGCCGCCCCGACCGCCGCCTTGTAGCCCGCGGGCCCGCAGCCGACGACGATTAGGTCAAGCGCCATCTTCCGGCGGCGCCGGGATAACGACGAAATCCGGCGCGACGAAGTCGAGCACCATGTCCTCGAGCAGATCGCGCGAGTGCTCCGAGACGAGCAGGGTCACGCCCGCCATCTCGATCACGTCGTCGCGCACCCGCTCCTCGTCGAAGCCGATGCCGAGCAGCACGCTGCCGTCCTCCTCCTGCTTGGCCGCCACGCGCAGGGCGAGCCCTTCGGTGCCGCTCGCCACGGCCGCGCGCCGCACTTCCTCGGCCGCGCGCTGCGTGATGGAGAGCTTTCTGGTCACGAGGACTGCCTGCGCGCGAACTCGACGAAGGGCCGCACCCAGCCCCGCTCGCCCGCGCCACGCAGGTGGCAGAACGACGCGAGCAGGTTGCCGCGCACGATGCCGTCGCGCGCACCGTCCACGCCGTAACCGCGCATGACGCGCCAGGCGTAGCGCAGGCCCTGCGGCAGGTTCTCCAGGCTCGCGTAATGGAACTCGTGCGCGGCGATCTCCTCGCCCGGCGCGCCCGGCAGCCAGCTCGCCTCGCCCGTGCCCGCGAGGCGCGCGTAGCCGCGCCCGACCGGTCGCGCGTGCATCAGCGCGTCGCCCGGCAGCGCGCCGACCATGCGCGCGGTCTCGCCCTGCCAGCTGATCGAGCGCGCGAGGTACATCAGCCCGCCGCACTCCGCGTACACCGGCAGCCCGCCGTCGATCGCGCGCGCCAGGTCCTGGCGCAGCGCCTCGTTCGCCTCGAGCTCGTGCATGCGCTCCTCGGGAAAGCCGCCGCCGATCACCAGCGCGTCGAGCGCGGGCAGCCGGGTGGCGTGCAGCATGTCGAGCGGCACGAGCTCCGCGCCCGCTTCGGCGAGCGCGTCCAGGTCGTCGGCGTAGTAGAAGCCGAAGGCCGCGTCGCGCGCGATGCCGACGCGCAGCCGCCGGCCCGCCGGCGCCTTGGCCGGCTGCGCCGGAACCTCGGGCAGCGGCGCCGCGCTCGCCGCGATCGCGAGCAGCCGGTCGAGGTCGACGTTCTGCTCGACGAGCGCGCGCACCGCTCCGACCGTCTCGCCCGCCGCGGCCGCCTCGTTGCTCGGCACCAGGCCCAGGTGCCGCTCGACGATGGCGACGCGCTCGTCGTGCGGCACGGCGCCGATCACCTCGACGTCGGTGTAGTGCGCGATCACCGCGCGCAGCTTCGCCTCGTGGCGCGCGCCGCCGAGGTTGTTGAGGATCACGCCCGCGATGCGGATCGAGCGGTCGAAGGCCTGGTGGCCGAGGATCAGCGGCGCGATGCCGCGAGTCATGCCGCGCGCGTCGATCACCAGCACCACCGGCGAGCCGACGAGCGCCGCGAGCGCGGCGTTCGAGTTCGAGCCGTGCAGGTCCAGGCCGTCGTACAGGCCCTTGTTGCCCTCGATGAGCGAGACGTTCGCCGCGCCGCCGTGACGCGCGAAGCTCGCGCGGATCTCGTCGCGGCTCATCATGTGGAAGTCGAGGTTGCGGCACGGACGGCCGGAGGCGAGTCCGAGCCACATCGGGTCGATGTAGTCCGGGCCCTTCTTGAAGGTCTGCACCGCGAGGCCGCGGCGCGCGAGCGCCGCCGCGAGGCCGAGCGTGAGCGTCGTCTTGCCGGAGGACTTGTGCGCCGCGGAGATGAAGATGTGGCCCATGGCGGCCAGCGCGCTCGCTCAGTGCGCGCCGTCTCCCGGAGCGAGCGCTTCGTCCGACAGGCTCTCGGGGAGGAGCTTGAGGAACTTCACGCCGAGGAGCGCGCCGCCGAGCGCGATCGCCAGCCCCCCGAACGCGAGCGCCGTCTCGGGCAGGCTCGGCGCGTAGGGATGGATCACGCCGTCGTAGAAGGACGAGCGCATTTCGTAGCCGGGGAAGAGATCGAGCGGCCAGGCCTGGGCGCCGATGATCGTGACGTACATCTGCGCCAGCCCCCCGAGCACGACGAGCGCCGCCGCGAGCACGGTCGCGCCGCGCCGGCCGCGGCTCGCCGGCGACCACAGGATGACGAGCGGCACCACGCTGCCGAGCAGCACCTGCCCGACCCAGAAGAGGCCGGGGTAGACCCCGCCGTCGACGAGCAGGAAGCGCTCGACGCCAATCTGCTTGGCGAGGTAGAGGTTCGTGAGGTGGAACACCGCGACGAAGTACAGCCCCGCGAGCACGAACCAGCCGAGCAGCCGGCCGATCCGCTCGATGACGCCGCGGCCGAGCTCGCGCCCTGCCCCGGCGCAGGCGCCGATCAGCACGAGCAGGTAGATCGCCATGCCGTAGGCGATCGACAGCACGATGAAGGTCGGCGCGAGCACCGCCGAGCTATAGGCCTCGCGCGCGACGAGGAAGCCGAAGATCGAGCCCGTGCCGGTGGTGAGCACCAGGCGCCAGACGAAGGCGACGCGGCCGGCGAGCGTCGCGTGCCGCCCGACCGTGCGGTCGAGCATCGTCCACAGGTACGCGCCGACGATCGCGAAGAAGCCGCTGTACAGGAACATGTTCCAGGCGAAGATCGACTTGAAGTTGAAGTGCGTCATCGCCACGACGAGGCGATCCGAGCGCCCGAGGTCGAGCCCGAGCACGGCGAGGCCGCCCGCGAGCAGCACGATCGCCAGCCACGCCGAGAGCGGCGCGAGCGGCTTGTAGAAGCGCTTGTCGAACGCCGAGGCGGCCGAGGCGACGTTGAGCGCGCCCGAGGCGGCGACGATCAGGAACACCGCGAACACGTGCGGCAGGCCCCACACCACCTGGTTCGTCATCCCGGTGATGATGTGGCCGCGCGTCTCCATCGCGTGCCAGGAGAACAGCATCCCGAGCACCAGCATCCCGGCGAGCGCGAACAGCGCCCACCAGCCGCGGCTGCGGCCCTCGATCTCGCGCAGCGCGATGGTCGCCATCTCAGATCCCCTGGTAGCGCACGGCGGTGTCGAGCTGCAGGTCGGCCCGGATCTGCTTTGCGCCCGCCTCGCGCATGCGGCGCGCGATGGCGCTATTCGGGTCGTTCAGGTCGCCGAACAGGAGCGCCTCGCGCCCCTCGCCCTTGCAGGCCTCGACGCAGGCCGGCTGCGCGCCGCGATCGACGCGCTGCACGCACAGCGTGCAGGACTCGACGCAGCCCTGGCCGCGCGGCACGTCGGGCTTCTGGTCGCGCAGCGGCTCGTGCACGAACGAGCGCGCCTTGTACGGGCAGGCCATCATGCAGTAGCGGCAGCCGATGCACAGGTGCCGGTCGACGAGCACGATGCCGTCGGCGCGCTTGAACGAGGCGCCGGTCGGGCACACGTCGACGCAGGGCGGCTCGGCGCAGTGCTGGCACATCACGGGCAGCGACAGCGTGTGGCCGGTCGTCTTCTGCTTCAGCTCGATCTTGCGGATCCACTGCGGGTCGTCCGGCCCGGTGCGGCCCGACAGGCCGTTCTCCGTATTGCACGCGCTGACGCACGCGGTGCAGCCCTCGACGCAGCGCGTCGTGTCGACGAGCATCCCCCAGCGAACCGTGGACGACGCCCGGGTCTCGGACTTGGCCTGTCGAATCTCGATCAACATCAATCCGGGGGCGACGGCCGCACCCGCCAGCGCCGCAGTCGCACCGAGGAACGATCGCCGGCCGTTCATTTCTTCTCCGCGGGGCGCGACGCGTGACACTGAAAGCAGTCGATGCGCACTCCCGCGTAGCGGTGGCATTGCGCGCAGAATTCGCGCGCCGGGCCGTGGCAGTCGATGCAGCCTTGCAGGCTCACCTTCGCCCCGACCACGCCCTCGTGCACGGTGATCGTGCGCTGGTGCTTGAGCATGTCCGGGTGCTCGCGCCGCATCACTTCCGGCGGCGCTATGCAGGGGCCCTTGCTTGCTTTCTCCAATATAGGTTTTTCTACGCCCGCCAACACCCCCGCCGGCACCGCCAGCGTGGCGATGAGCGCGAGCGCGGCGAGCAATCTCACTCGCCCAGTCCCATCTGGATGTAGCCGGTGGGGCACACGTCGCTGCAGATGTGGCAGCCGATGCACTTGGTGTAGTCGGTATCGACGTAGCGCCCGGTGGTCGACTTGTCCTTCTTCACGCGGAATACCGCGGTCTGCGGGCAGTACACGACGCAGTTGTCGCACTCGAAGCACAGCCCGCAGCTCATGCAGCGCTTGCCCTCGGCCACCGCTTCCTTCTCGGAGAGCGCCGCGAGGCGCTCCTGGAAGTTGCCGAGCGCCTGCTCGGCGGTGAGCTGGACGACCTTGCGCTGGTTGCGCGCGACATAGCCGAAATGGCCGAGGAACAGCTCGTCGTGCGGGATGACGTAGCGCGCCGAGCGGTCCTCGTAGTTGTGCACGGCGATGTTTTCGGAATGGGTGCCGCGCACGCCTTCGTGCGGCGCCTCGTTCGGCTCCAGGCCCCGCTCGTGGAGCTTGCGAATCAGGTCGAAGGCGTGCACGTCGATCTTCGGGCGCTTCTCCAGTTCCTCGCCGCGCAGGTGCCGGTCGATGCCCTCGGCGGCGATCCAGCCCTGGCCGATCGCCGTGGTGAGCAGGTGCGGCCGGATCACGTCGCCGCCCGCGAAGAAGCCGGGCTTGCCGGGGATCTGGTAGTTCTTGTCGGCGGCAATCAGCCCCTTGCCGCTGTCGAAACCTTCGAGCCCGGTGAAGTCGACCGCCTGGCCGATCGCCGAGACGATGAGGTCGGCGGGGATCACCTCGGCGGTGCTCGGGTCGACCTTGACCTCGAGCTTCGGGCCGACGAACTTCGCCTCGCACTTCGCGATCTTGAGGCCCGTGGCGCGGCCGTCTGCGCCGCGCACCACCTCGACCGGCGCCCAGCCGTCGCGGATATCGATGCCTTCGGCGAGCGCGTGCTCGATCTCGTGGCGGTTGGCCTGCATCTTTTCGATCGAGAACACCGAGGTGAGCGTCACCTCCGCCCCGTGGCGCGCCGAGACGTCCGCGACGTCCTGCGCGTGCTTGCCGACGATCACCAGCTCGGGATGATCGGTGGCGTGCGGGTGCTCGATGTGCCCGAGGCGGCGCGCGACCGTGGCGACGTCGATCGAGGTGTCTCCGCCGCCGACCACCACCACGCGCTTGCCGACCGATTTCATGCGCCCGTCGTTGAAGGCGCGCAGGAACGCGGTCGCGGTGACGCAGTTCGGCGCTTCCGACCCCGGCGCGGGCAGCGGCCGCCCGCCCTGCGCGCCCAGGCCCATGAACACCGCGTCGTAGTCGTTCTTGAGCTGCTCGAGCGTCACGTCGGTGCCGATGCGCGTCTTCAGGCGCGCCTCGACGCCCAGGTCGAGGATGCGCTGGATCTCCGCGTCGAGCACCGTGCGCGGCGTGCGGAAGCCCGGGATGCCGTAGCGCATCATGCCGCCGAGCTGCTCGTGCTCGTCGAACACGG
>JBLMWT010000165.1:0-3894 GCA_050257375.1 Sphingomonadaceae bacterium | reverse complement strand
GCGGCGGATTCCCAGCGGCCATGCACGTTCATCACGTAGTTGGCGTCGCGGCTCGCGTAAGCCGTTGCGTCCGGCGCGACACGTGCAGTCTGGGCGCCGATCGTGCCGATGAAGATCTCGCATTGCGGCGACGGCAGCATGGCGCCGTATTGGACGATCGCGTCGATCACGCCGTCGTCGAGCCGGGCGAAGTTGTGCGACTTCCAGTAGTTGCGCGCCCCCGGCGTCAGAAGCGGATCGAAGGCCTGCTGCCAGGCAATGTAGGGCTGCACGCCGATGTACTCGCCGAGCGCCGTGCCGAACCCGCGCAGCGGCGCGATCAGCTTCTCGCCCCGAGCGGGATCGCCCGCGTAGCACAGGGCGAGCGCAACCATCTCCTTTCCGTGCGCGTGCGCGGGCAGGAAGGGCAACGGAGGCGCCTTGCGGGTGACCATCCAGACGTTGAGCTCGTCCGGCATCTGCTCGGTGAAGCGCGCGAATTGCGTGATGACCGACTTCGCCTGGCCGAACGGAAAGACGATGAGCCCGCTCAGCACGTTCGGCCCGACGGAATGGAGCCGGAACTCGAAGTTGGTGACGATACCCAGGTTTCCACCGCCGCCGCGCAGCCCCCAGAAGAGGTCGGCGTTCTCCGTTTCGCTGGCGCGAACTCGGTTGCCATCCGCCGTGACGACATCCGCGGAGATCAGGTTGTCGATGGTCATTCCGTACTTCCGGCTCAGCCATCCGAAGCCGCCGCCGAGCGTGAGACCGGCTACGCCCGTCGTCGAGTTGATGCCGAGCGGCGTGGCAAGGCCGTGTGCCTGCGCGACCGCGTCGAAGTCGGCGAGCGTACAGCCGGGCTCGACGTTCGCCCGGCGGGCGTTCGGGTCGACCTTTACGCCCTTCATGAGCGAGAGGTCGATCATGAGGCCGTCGTCGCAGACTGCGTTGCCCGCGATGTTGTGCCCGCCCCCTCGAATCGAGACGAGCAGGTTGTTCTTGCGGCCGAACTTGACGGCCTGAACGACATCTTCGGCCGACGAGCAGCGGGCGATCAGCGCCGGCCTGCGGTCGATCATGGCGTTCCAGATCTTGCGTACCTCGTCGTAGCGCGCGTGGCCGGGAAGAAGCACATCCCCCCGGAAGCGCGATTTGAACTCGTCGATGCTGGCGAATTGCATTTGATTCACTACCGTCTCCCTTGTCAGCGGGCTCGAGGCACGCAAGGTATTTGCGTCCATGAGTGTTCTCACGCGTGTGCGCGAGACAGGGAGAAAGCCTGCGTCCCGCTCGTAACCGGCCGGTGTCCGGAACGCGGGAAAGTGTTGCGACTTTGTATCAGGGCGATTTCATCTCGATGCGGGACCGCCGACGGCCCGCTATGCAGCGTGCGGCGCGGCGTCCGCGCCGTCATGGAGAATGATCCTGGCGCCCCCGTCGAGGGCAGAAACCACGGCGTCCTCCGGCCGCTCGACAGCGAACTCCTCGCCCGCTCCTAGCACGATGTCGCGCGAGTCGCCTTCCTGCGTGATCCAGACGTGCCCTTCCAGGACCGTGATGCGCCGCCTGCCGCCGTCGTCCAGCCGGAGCGCCTGGCGGCTGCGGAGGACGAGGCTGCCTGCAATGTCGTTCAGATCCATGCTGTCTCCTTGACACATGATTTCTGCGCATCTATGTTCGGCGCTACGCCTCACAGGAACAAGCGGTTATTCCGCATGGAACGGATGCACCCCACGCATGCATAACCCGCGCTGGCAGCTGCCCCCGCTCGAGCTGCTGCTCGCCTTCGAAGCGGCCGCGCGCCACCTGTCCTTCACCAAGGCGGCGGGCGAGCTGTTCCTCACGCAGTCGGCCGTCAGCCGCCAGATCCAGGCGCTGGAGGAAAGCCTGGGCGGAAGGCTGTTCGAGCGGCGCACGCGCGCCCTGCTGCTGACCGAGCGCGGCCAGGTGCTCTATAAGCTCGCGCAGGACCTCCTGCAGCAGCTTCACGACACCACGCAGAAGCTGCGCGGCGCGGCCGCGGCCCGCACGGTGACCGTCACCACCACGCCGGGGTTCGCCTCGCTCTGGCTGATCCCGCGGCTCAACGGCTACCTGGAGGCCCACCCGGGCGTGGACGTGCGGATCTCGGCCTCCTACGAAGTGGTGAACCTCGAGCAGCAGGGCGTCGATCTCGCCATCCGCTACGCGCCGACCGCGGCGATGGGAAACGCGCGCCCGCTGTTCGCCGAGAGCGTCATCCCGGTGTGCAGCCCCGCGCTGGCCGCGGACCCGGCGCGCCCGCTGCGCGAGCCGGCCGACCTGCGCGCCCACGTGCTGCTGCACTCGGAGAACTCGCGCGCGTCGTGGATGGAATGGAACATCTGGCTGCACGCGCACGGCCTGCGCGACCTCAAGCCCGCCGGCACCCTGCAGTTCAGCCAGTACGACCAGCTCGTCCAGGCCGCGGCGAGCGGCCAGGGCGTCGCGCTCGGCCGGCTGCCCCTGCTGCGCCGGATGCTGCGCGAGCGGCGGCTGGTCACGCCGTTCAAGAAGTCGGTCGTCTCCTCGTGGGGCTACTTCCTCCTGCGATCGAAGCGCGCGGCGAGCGAACGCGACGTCACGGACTTCGAAGCCTGGCTCCTGGCGGAAGCGAACAAGGAAGCGCTGCTGAAGACTTAGCGCCGAGGAGGCCCGCTCGCGCTCCGCGCGAAAGCGGGCTTGACATGCAAGCGGCTGCTTGCCTATCATCAGGCAAGTCATTACTTGCCTATCGCCCATGGCGGAGCGCCGCGACACCGACCTGCTGTTCAAGGCCCTGGCCGATCCGAGCCGCAGGAAGCTACTCGACGTCCTGCACGCGCACGACGGCCAGACCTTGAACGAGCTGTGCGAGCACCTCGACATGACGCGCCAGGGCGTGACGCAGCACCTCGCCGTGCTGGAGGCGGCGAACCTCGTCGCCACCGCGTGGCGCGGCCGCGAGAAGCTGCACTTCCTCAACCCGGTGCCGCTGCAGGAGATCTACGAACGCTGGATCGCCAAGTTCGAAAAACCGCGCCTCAAGGCGCTGTCCGACCTCAAACGACGACTGGAGAAGACTCATGGCTAAATCGACCTATGTCTACGTGACCTATATCCGCACCACGCCGGAGAAGCTGTGGTCCGCGCTCACCGACACGAAGTTCATCGAGCAGTACTGGTTCGGCATGCGCTGCGAAAGCCGCTTCACGGCCGGATCGGCGTGGAAGCTGATGTCCGGCGACGGCACGGTCTGGGACTCAGGTGAGATCGTCGAGGCCATTCCGCCGCAGCGCCTGGTGATCCGTTGGCAGCACCAGAACCGGCCCGAGCTCAAGGCCGAAGGCGCGTCGCTGTGCACGATGGAGCTGGCGCCCGAAGGAACGGCGGTCAAGCTCACCGTCACCCACACGATCGAGCGCGACGCCTCGAAGTTCATCGAGGCGGTGTCGGGCGGCTGGCCGAAGGTGCTCTCCAACCTCAAGTCCCTGCTCGAGACCGGGTCTATCGCCATCCAGGAGTCCGTCCCCAAGTACGCCGCCCGCGCCGCGAAGGCGTAACGGGGGAAGCGTATATTGTTCCGCGGTCCAATCGAGAGCGAAAGGAACTGGCCATGAAAGGCACTCGCGCGAAGAGCAAGAAAAAGGTTTCCGCGAATCGCCGCGCCGCGCCGCGCACGATCGTGCTCGTGGCGACGCGCAAGGGCGCGTGGATCTTCCACGGCGACGCGGCGCGCAGAACCTGGCGCGCGGACGGGCCGCATTTTCTCGGCCACAACGTGAGCCACGTCGTGCTCGACCCGCGCGATGGCAAGACGCTCCTCGCCGCGGCGAAGACCGGCCACCTCGGGCCGACCGTGTTCCGCTCGACCGACCTCGGCAAGACCTGGAAGGAAGCGGCGAAGCCGCCCGC
>JBLMWT010000164.1:0-6264 GCA_050257375.1 Sphingomonadaceae bacterium | reverse complement strand
CGGCACCACGGGCCTGGACCGGACGCTCGCCGCGCTCGATGCCCACCCGAACATCGAGGTGCGGCTGTACAACCCGCTCATGCACCGCGGCCTGCGCGCGCTGAATTTTCTCGCCGATTTCGCGCGCGCCAACCGGCGCATGCACAACAAATCGTTCATCGCCGACAACCAGGCGGCGATCATCGGCGGTCGCAACGTCGGCAACGAGTACTTCGGCGCGGGCGGTGGCGTCGTGTTCGAGGACCTGGACGTGCTCGCGGTCGGACCGGCGGTGCGCGAAGCCTCGCGCGCCTTCGACCTCTACTGGAACAGCGCCTCGGCGTATCCCGCGGCGAGTATCCTCGAGCCCGCCGGACCCGAGGCGCGCGCGCAACTGGAGAAGGAATTCGCCGCGACGCATGCGAGCCCAGCCGCCAAGTCGTACCTCGAGACGCTGCGCAAGACGCCGCTCGTGGCCCAGCTCGTCAAGGGCGCGCTGCCGCTCGATTGGGCCGAGACCAGGCTGGTCTGCGACGACCCCGCGAAGACCCTCGACACGGAGGCGCGCACCGACCTGCTTCTGCTGCCGAAGCTGCTGCACCTCGCCGGGCCCGCCGAGAAGCGCTTCGACTTGATATCGCCCTATTTCGTGCCAGGCGACGAGGGCACCGCGGCACTCGCCGCGCTGGCGCGGCGCGGCGTACGGGTGAACATCCTGACCAACTCGCTCGCGGCGAGCGACGTGGCTGCGGTGCACTCGGGCTACGCCAAGCGGCGCAAGGAGCTGCTGCGCGCGGGTGTGCGCCTGTACGAGCTCAAGCCGACGGCGCGCGCCGCGGAGAAAAAGGAAGGGAGCGCCCTCGGCGGCAGCTCGTCGGCGAGCCTGCACGCGAAGACCTTCGGGGTTGACGGGAAGCGCCTCTTCGTCGGGTCGTTCAACTTCGATCCGCGCTCGGCGCGGCTGAATACCGAGATGGGCCTCGTGATCGACAGCCCCGAGGTCGCGCAGCGCATTGAGACCGCGTTCGACACCACTATCCCGCTCGAAGCCTGGGAAGTGCGCCTGGCCGAGGACGGGAGCCTGGTCTGGATCGAGCGCACGCCGTCCGGCGAAAAGCGCTACGACAGCGAGCCGGATGTCGGCCTGCTCAAGCGCCTCGGCATCGACATCCTGTCCATCCTGCCGATCGAAGGGCAGCTCTAGCGGAGCGCGGCGCTAGCGCGTGAACAGCGAAGCGATCGTGGCCTGGATCGACTCGGCCGCGGCGCGCGGGTCGGCCGCGTCGCGCACCGGCCGGCCGACGACGATGTAGTCGGCGCCGTTGGCGAACGCCTGCGCCACGTCCACCGTGCGCTTCTGGTCGTCCTTGGTACGATTCTCGGCCGGACGGATGCCGGGCGTCACGACCAGCAGACGCGCGCCGAGCTCCGCCTTGATCTTCGGCGCCTCGAGCCCCGAGGCGATGACGCCATCGCAACCCGCCTCGGCGGCATGGCGCGCGCGCGACAGCACGAGCGAAGCCACGTCGCCGGTCGCGCCCATCTCCGCCAGGTCGCTCGCGTCGAAGCTGGTGAGCACGGTCACGGCGAGGATCTTCATGTCGCCCTTCTCGCCCACCGCCGCCTGCATGATCGAGCGGTGGCCATGCACGGTGAGAAACGCGGCGCCGCTCGCTCTCAGGTTGCCGGTCGCGCGCCGCACGGTTTCGGGGATGTCGTACAGCTTCAGGTCCGCGAATACCTTGTTGCCGCGCGCCACCAGCCACTCGAGCAGCTCGAAATAGCCGCCCGAGGTGAACAGCTCGAGGCCGATCTTGTAGAAGCGCACCGCATTCCCCAACCGCTCGACCAGCGCGCGCGCCTCGGCAGCAGTGGGTACGTCGAGGGCGACGATCAGGCGGTCGCGCGCCGGAACTGCGCTCGTCATGATGCCTCCTCCTTGCCGGCGAGTTGGCGCAACGTGAGGCCGAGGTCGGCATCGACGTGCTTCCAGTGCTGGTCGTAGGGCGCGGCACGGTCGACGACCTGCGGGTCGAGCACGAAAGCCCGGTACATGTCGGCGAGCTTGATCGAATCCGCGTCGCGCGCCAGGAGCCAGCCGTCCTTCTCAGTGCGCGCGGTCCAGCCGAGCGCCGCGGCGCGCTCGAGCACGCGCTCGCAGCGGTAGGGCAGCAGCCCGAGCCGCGCACCGAGCCGCCCGATGCCCGGTACCTCGCCCTCGCGCTGCGCGCGCGCCAGCGCAACGAGCACCGCCACGGCGTCGCGCAGGTCCTGGCCGGGCGGGCGCTCGCGTTCGCCCCGCGCCGCGCGGTAGCCGGGCAGCATCGCGGTGATGGTCGCGCCGAGCAGCACCACGAGCCACGAAAGATAGAGCCACAGCAGGAAGATCGGCAGCGTGGCGAAGGCGCCGTAGATCATCGAATAGGTCGGAAAGTGCGCGATGTACAGACCGAAGCCGCGCTTGGCGAGCTCGAACATGACGCTCGCCACCAGCCCGCCGGTGAGGGCATGGACGATCTCGATCCTGCGGTAGGGAACGACGACGTACAGCCAGGTGAACGCGGCCAGCGTGAACACGAACGGCAGCAGGCGCAAGGCCATTTCGGAGAACTCGCCCAGGGCGAGCACGCCGAGCGAGGCGCCCACCAGGAACGAGGTCATCGAGATGCTGGCGCCGATCAGGATCGGTCCGAGCGTAAGCACACTCCAGTACATGATCAGTCGCTGCGCGAGCGGCCGGCGGCGCTGCACGCGGAACACGCGGTTCAGCACCCCGTCGATGGTGAGCATCAGCATCACGGCGGTGATCGCGAGGAACCCCAGGCCGATCGCCGTGAGGCGCCCGGCCTTCTGCGTGAACGCGGTGATCTGGTTCGTGATCATGTCGACGCCGCGCGCGTCCGGCAGAAAATGCTCGACCACGTAGCCGCGAAAGGCGCCGATCGCGTCGTCGAACGCGGGAAATGCGGTGCTGAGCGCGAGCGCCACGGTGATGAGCGGCACCAGCGCGAGCAGGGTCGTGAAGGTGAGGCTGCCGGCCGTCTGCAGGCTGCGGCTCGCGATGAAATGGCGCGCGGTGGCGGCGGCGAATTCGCCCGCCTCCCTGAGCACGCTCTGCTGCGAAAGGCGCGCGGGCAGCGGCTCGGCGGCGGTCGAGGGTTCGGCCATGGCGTGCCGGTATGATACCCGCCCGTGGCCGAAATCCTGGTGCTCTACTACAGCGTCGGCGGATCCGTGCGGCGCATGGCCGAGCTGATCGCCGACGGCGTCGAACGCGTGCCCGGAGCGCAGGCGCTCCTGCGCACCGTGCCGCGCGTCGCCCCGTTCACCGAGGTCGCGGCGCCGCCCGTGCCCCCCGCGGGCGCGCCCTACGCCGAGCTCGGCGATCTGGAACGCTGCGCGGGGCTCGCTCTCGGCAGCCCGGCGCGCTTCGGCAGCATCGCCGCGCCGCTCAAGCATTTCCTCGAGGGCACGACCACGCTGTGGCACGCGGGCGGGCTCGCCGGCAAGCCGGCCTGCGTATTCACGTCCGCCGGCAGCCTGCACGGCGGGCACGAAACCACGCTCATTTCCATGATGCTGCCGCTGCTGCATCACGGCATGCTGATCGTCGGGCTGCCCTACACGCAGGCCGAACTGAACGCGACGCGCGACGGCGGCACGCCCTATGGCGCGAGCCATTTCGCCGGCACCGCCGACGACCGGCCGGTCGCCGAGACCGAGCGCGCGCTGTGCATCGCGCAGGGACGGCGCCTGGCCGAGGCCGCGCTCAAGCTCTCGCGATGAGGCTCGCGCGCGTCGTCGCGAGCGGCTCACTGATCGCGCTCATCGCGCTGTGCCTTGCCTGGGAGCTGTGGCTCGCGCCGCTGCGCCCGGGCGGGTCGCTGATGGCGCTCAAGGCGCTGCCGCTTGCGCTGCCGCTCGCCGGGATCCTGGCAGGGCGACGCTACACCTACCAGTGGTCCGGCATGCTGATCCTTGGTTATTTCGCCGAGGGCGTGACGCGCGCGTACGCCGAGCGCGGCTTGTCGCAGGCGCTCGCCGGCGCGGAGATCGCGCTCAGCGCCGTGTTCTTTGCCGCGGCGCTGGCGTACTCGCGGCTTTCTCGAGCAGCCGCCTAGCGGCGGCGTACACCGGCACTTCCACCAGCCGTCCGCCGACGCGTGCGCGCTCGGCGCCTCGCGCGCGCGCCCGCTCGAAAGCCTCGACGATACGGCGCGCGCGGACGATCTCCGACGGCGAGATCGCGAACGCGCGGTTGATCGCCGCGGCATACGCCGGGTGCACGAGGCTCTTCATGCGGTAGCCGAGCCGCCTGGCGCCGCGCGCCTCGGCCTCGGCGCCCTTGGCGTCGGAGAAGGTGTAGGGGCAGTCGATCGCTTCGACGCCGGCTGCGCGGCACTCCACGAGGAACCTCGCGCGCGCGTAGGCGAGCTCGTGCGCGCGGCGCGTGCGCTCGGCGCCGAGGTCGGCCACCATGTCCTCGCTCGCCATGAGGAGCGCCGTGACGCGCGGGCTGGCGCGCGCGATCTCGCCGGCGCGCACCAGCCCGGCCGCCGACTCGATGTTCGGCACGAGCTCGACGCCGTGCGCGAGCGCGGCGAGCGCCTGCACCTGCTCCGGACGCGCGACCTTCGACATGAGCACGATGTCGGGCTTGCCGGCGAGCACGGCCGCCAGGTCCTCGCGCCCGCAGGTCTCGAGCGGATTGACACGCACCGCGGCGAGCGCCCCCGCGGCGCGCCAGCGTGCATAGAGCGTCCGCGCGAGCGAGCGCGCCTTGACGCGCAGCTGGGGCGGCGTGAAGTCCTCCAGCTCCTGGATGAGCACGTCGGCGCTCGAGCGCGCGGCCGCCTCCTGCGCGCGCTCGTCCGCGCCCGGCACGAACAGCCAGCTGCGCCGCGGGCTCACGCCCCGGCCTCCACGCAGGATCTGAGGTGCTCCTCGATGAAGCGGATCTGGTCGGCGCGCGTGTGGCTGCTTGCGTAGATCCAGAGCGCCGCCGCTCCGGCGACGATCATGCCGAGCACCAGCGTGCTTTCGTCGCGCGGCGCGCCCTCGAGCTCGCGCACCGCGCCCGCGAGCAGCAGGATTGCGCCAATGACGAGCAGCCCGACGAACTGCAGCTTGGTGCCGATCGCATAGGCGAGACTGCCCTCGAAGGCACTGCCCGCGCCCGCGGCGCGCAACGTGCCCCGGAACTCGACCACGTCTCCGGCCGCCGACAGAGGTCCGCGACGCCACAGTCTGATCACGGGTACGGCATCGGAGCCGCGGATTGATCCGGCGAGCCGCTGGCCGAGCGAGAAGCGCCGCCCCTCGATGAGTGCGCGCAGGCGCAAGAGCGCCTCGCGCGGCGGTTGCGCACCCGCGACCATCAGCCGCTCGCGCCAGAAAATGAAGCCGCCCGACATGTCTCGCGCTAACGCCCCGGCAGGCCGGCGAGCGCCTGCTCGAGCTGCTCCGCTTCTCGCGTGAGGTCCTCGAGCCGCTCGACCTCGCGTGCGCGCTCGCGCGGGTTAGGGATGCCGGCCTTGAGCGCTGCCTTGGACTGCCGCATCTGCTCGTGCACCGCGTCCAGGCGCCGCGTCAGGTCGTAGCGCTGACGGCCGTCGCCGTAGCCGGCGTCGAAGTTGGCCGCGAGCTGATCGGGGCAAACGGCGGGCCGCCCCTGCCCCGCCCGGCCGATCGAGTAGCCGCGGTCGTAGGTGCAGAACGACCGCAGGCCGGCATCGCGGCCGGCCTGGTAGCGCTGCGCATCCGGCGCGACGCCGTACTCGGCGCAGGCGCGTCGGTGGTTGCCGAGGTACTCGAGCGGCCGCCCGCGCGCTCCGTCCTCGACACCGATCGCGTACCAGTCGGCGCTCAGGCACTGGCTCTTGTTCATGCTGGCGCAGGCCGACAGGAATAGCAGCAGCAGACAGGCCAGAGCCCTAGGTCGCAGCAGACGTCGCATAACGCCCTTCTCCAGTGTTCTTATGGACCAGCGGCCGGGGAATGTTACTCGACGTCAGGATGTATATACACTGACATCCATGCAAAGGAGGACCGCCATGACCTTCACTTCCCTTCGTCTGTGGACCGCGCTCTCTCTCGTCGCCCTCGCCCTCGCCGGCTCCGTGCATGCCGACTCCGGCGGCATGAGCTTCTTCGTCACCAGCACCGGCTCCGGCAAAGGCGCCGATTTCGGCGGCCTGGCAGGCGCCGACCGATACTGCCAGGCGCTCGCCACGGCGGCAGGCGCCGGCCAGCGTACCTGGCGTGCCTACCTGAGCACGCAGGGCC
>JBLMWT010000163.1:0-2914 GCA_050257375.1 Sphingomonadaceae bacterium | reverse complement strand
ACGCCCTTCTATACGACGCGTCAGAAGGCGCCGACCGAAAAGGGATTTGTCGGGTACGAGACCATCTGGAAGCCGCTCCAGAAGGTAGCCGAATACAAGACGCCGAAGAAGCCCTAGGCGTCTTATTGCCGGGGTCGCCCGGCGCACGCACTCCTGCGGAAACGATTCTGGCCTGACGGGTTGTCCTTACTCGTTTGGCCCAAACCTTAACCCTCGCCTGCCTCGCCGCGGTCGCCGGGCTGCTGCTCGCGGAGCGGTTCGCGTGGCCGTTCGTGCGCGCGGTGTTCAAGCTGGGCGCGAGCTCGGCGTTCGTGCTGGTGGCGCTCTCGCTCGGAGCGACCGGCTCGGTCTATGGGCGATGGGTACTCGCAGCGCTGGTGCTCGGGTGGGTCGGGGACGCAGCGCTGCTCTCGAGGCAGCGCGAGGCGTTCCTGGCGGGGCTCGGGGCGTTTTTGCTCGCGCATGTTTGCTTCGCGCTCGCTTTCTTCGCCGGGGCGTTCTCCATCGGGGCGTTCGCGGCGGCGCTCGCACCCGCGCTCGGAGCGGGGATCGCGATCGCGCACTGGCTATGGCCGCATCTGGGGGCGCCGTACAAGGCGCCGGTGGCGGCCTACGTCGCGGCGATTCTTTTCATGTGCGCGGCGGCGGCGGGGTACGGCGCGGCGACCGGGCGCTGGCAGGTGCTGCTCGGCGCCGTGATGTTCGCGGCCTCGGACGTGGCGGTGGCACGCGACCGGTTCGTCGCGCGGAGCTTCGGCAACAAGGCCTGGGGGTTGCCCGCCTACTACGGCGCGCAGCTGATCCTGGCCTGGTCGGTCGCGTCGGCGGCGCCCGGGTTCGGCTAGAGCCGGCGAGCCGACGGCTGTTCGCGCGTCACCGCGCGCACCAGGCGAATCGAGGCGGCGAGCACGTCGTTGCGCGCCTGGTGCAAGGGGTAGTGCGCGCTGCCCGCGATGCGCAGCGTCTCCAGCCGCCCCGGGATGAGCCGCGCGAGCGCCTCGAGCTGCGCCGCGGAGAAGAACTCGTCGTCCTCGCCCTGGATCGCGAGCACGGGGCAACGCAGGCGGGCGACGTACGGCTCGAGCCCCCAGCCTTCGCCCGGCGCTTTCGCTGTCCACACTTCGACCAGCCGCGCGAAGAGCGCCTCGGTGTTCGTGCCGTGGTGCCTGCGCAGGCGCGCCTTCAGGTCGCCCGCATCGAAGTCGCGAATCTGCTCGTCGATTTTCGCGAGCGTGCGCGCCTCGACGAACAGGTGCGGCGAGAGCGCGATCACGCCGAGCACGCTCGCGGGGTGCGCGCCTGCGTAGGCGAGCGCGATCGACGCGCCGTCTGACTGGCCGACGAGGATCGCCTCGCGCACGCCGGTCTCCTGCAGCACCTGCGGCAGCGACAGCAGGGCTTCCTGCAGCATGTAGTCGGGCGCGTGGGGCGGCGCGAGCGGCTCGGAATCGCCCGAGCCCCAGCGATCGTAGACGAGGGCGCCGCAGCCCGTGGCCTTCACCAGCTGGTCGGGGAAGTCGCGCCACAGCCGCACGCTGCCGAGCGCGTCGTGCAGGAAGACGAGCGTGGGCGCGGCTTGCGGCCGCGGTCCGCGCCAGTGGCCGCGCAGGCGCCGCCCGGCGGCGGTGAACGAGAGCTGCGCAAGCGCGCTCTCGACCACCTCGCGGAAGTCGAGCGGCGAGAGGCCGAGGAGCTGGCAGTCGCGCTCGGCGAAGAACGCCTGGACCGCGGCACCGGCTTCGGCCACGGGCAGCCCGCGCAAGCGCGCTTCCAGGTCGAGCACCGCGCGCGCCGGGCTCAGGAAGAAGTCGCCCGTGATCAGCGCCTCGCGGATCCGCTCGCGCTCGAGGCGGATGTCGGCGCGCAGCGTGCCGCCTTTGCGTACCAGGGTCGCGGAGGAAAGAGGAATTCCGGGCGCATCGAGCGAATGCACGAACTCGTCGGTGCCGTACTGCTCCTCTTGGAGGCGCCGCGCGAGGCGTTCCTCGTACTCGGTCGCCTCGCCCCAGGCGGGCTCGAGCCCGAGATGCTCGCGAAAGCCCTCCAGCAGCGCGCCATAGACCTCCTCGAGCGGCGGCACGCGCCCGAGCAGCTCGCGCAGGGACACCACGCGCTGGCGCGCGTCTTCCAGGTCGCGCCGCGCGAGCTTCTCCACCGGGATGCGCAGCACGTCGATCATGCGCGCGGGGTCGAAGTCGATCAGCAGCGTCCCCTGGAAAAAGAGCGTCGCGCCGTCGGCGACGCCGCCCGTACCGCAGAGCTTTCGGCCGTCGACTTCGATGTCGTTGCGGGGGCGAAACTCGGCGGCGACGCCCAGGCGCTTCAGCCCCGCCGCGGCCGCGCTGCAGATGCGCGCCGCGGCCGCGGCGAGATCCGGGCCCAGCGCGCCGCGTGCGAGCACGAGCTCCCAGCCGATCTGGCCTTCGTCCAGGTACAGCCCCCCGCCGCCCGTGATGCGCCGGCCGACCTCGATGCCCTGGCGCGCGCAGTACTCCAGCCGCACCTCGTGCGAGACCATCTGGTGCAGGCCGACGAGCGCCGCGGGACGAAAGCGCAGGAACCGGACCGTGTCGGGGCTGCGGCCCGCGTTGTGCGCCTCGATCAGCGCTTGGTCGAAGGCAACGTTCTCGCGGCCGGTGCGCAGGCCGGTATCGATGACGCGTACGGGAATCGGCGGCTTCATGGGATCAGGCGGTCAGCCGCCGGTACAGATCGGCGAGCTTGAACGGCAGCCGGGCGACGTCGGACACCACGGTGTAGTTCACCGCGCCGTACATGCGCGGCAGGTACTCGCCCGCCTCGCGGTCGATGGTGATGCAGAAGGGGTGGATGCCCGCGCGCTTCGCCTCGATCAGCGCCTGGCGCGTGTCCTCGATGCCGTACTCGCCGCGGTAGCCGTCGGAGAAGTCGTCCG
>JBLMWT010000162.1:0-5117 GCA_050257375.1 Sphingomonadaceae bacterium | reverse complement strand
TTCTCGGCGTTCTGACGTCCATGGCGGCAATCCCTGCTCTCGCGACCGCGCCGCGAGTCACGGTAGAGCACCAAGTGATGATCAGCACGGGTCTCGCGGCGCGGCACCCGTTCGAAGTGTGGTTCGTCTTCGACAAGTCTTCCGATCCCCAGGCGCCAGGCTATGCGCTGCCGGCCGGCGCGACCATCCGCTTCACGTTTCCGGAGTCGTTTACGTCGAAGCCCGGGTTCCTCGGCGCCGTCATGCTGAAGGGCTGGGCCCAGGGAGGGATACCCGCGGACTTCACCGTGGCGATGGACAATCGCGATCCTCGGACAGTGGTGATTCACCTCGAGAAAGGAATCGAGGCGGGGCCGCCCGAAGCCCCGGGGCTCAAGGCGATCCACCTGCGTACCGGCCTGATCAATCCGGCGAAAGCCGGCGACTATCCGATCAGGATCCAGTTCATTGATGCCGGAGACCTGACCGGGACCACGACCGCGATCGCCCACATCGCTCCGCGACCGGTGCCCAACGTCGCCGCCTACAACCAGCTCCACCTGGGTAAGGACGAGGATTGGCAGCGCGTGAAACCCGGAACCGAAGCGCCGCTGCCGATCGACTTCCTCGTGACCTTGCCGAACAAGCCGCGCTCCGTGCTCAGCGTGAGGCCCGACGGTCACGGCGGAATGGAGATCCTGAGCGACGGCAAGCCGATCGGCTCGATCACGACCGAAGGCGTGCCCGTGACGCTGACGCCGCAGGCGTTCGGTCCCGGCTTCGCGCGGCTCGGTATCGTGGAGGTGCACGTCAAGGCCGGGATGACGCCCGGCACCGCACGGATCATCGCGGCGCTCAAGGGCGGCACGCGGTATGACATCCACCTCGTTATCGAATCCTAGAGTCACGGCGGAGCGACTGTGCCGCTCCGTGCGCACGAGCCTACTGCAACCGGTACGCGGCGTGGCAGGCGATGCAGGCCTGCGTCACCTCGTTCAACGCGCCGAGCGCGTGCCCGACGTCGTTGTCGATCGCGGCCTGCTGGGTCGCGATCGCGAAGCGGCTCGCGGCGCGATGCATCGCCGTGCCAGCCTCCTGCATGCCTTTCGGCATGTAGGGCGCCACTTCGTGCGCGCCGTGCAGGCCGAAGGAGGACATGCCGAGGCGGTCCTCGGCCAGCTTGCCCGCCTTGTCGAACTCGTGCTTCGACAGGTACCCCTGAATGCGCGACAGCGTAAGCAGGTGATCGCGCATGTTGGCGAGCTCCTTCGCGCGCAGAGCAGGGGGGAATTCGACCAGCTGGCGGGTGTCCTCGGGGGCCGCGGCTTGCATCGCTGCGTGGTCCATCGTCATCGGGTGATGCTCGTCGGGCGAGGCTGCGCCCGCACCGGCGGCGAGGATCAGGCCACCGAGTGCCGCAAGTAAGATGCGCTTCAACATCGTGCTCCTCGATTCAGGAAAGAACCCGCCGCGGCGAGCGCAGCGGGGCTCGGATTTTACCCTTGCCGCGACGCTCGGCGGCGCGATACAGGCTCCGTGGTAGAGGCGCCGCGGCCCCGATCGCGCGGCCTGCTCGTGCTGCGCATCTCGCTCCAAGCGGCGGCCATCGCCGCACTGGCGGGAGTCGCGGCGCTGTTCACGCTGGTTCTCGCCGCGATCCTGCTGTATCCGAAGCTGCCGCCGATCGGCTCGCTCACCGACTACCGGCCGCAGATTCCGCTGCGCGTCTACGCGGCGAACGGCACGCTGATCGGAGAATTCGGCGAGCAGGACCGCAAGCTGGTCAGGATCGACGACGTCCCAGCGGTGCTGAAGGAAGCCATTCTCGCTGCCGAGGACGCGCGCTTCTATCAGCACGGCGCAATCGACATCGACGGCGTGCTGCGCGCGGCGTTCGTCGACACGTTGGGCGTCGCGGCGCGCCAGGGCGCGAGTACCATCACGATGCAGCTCGCGCGCAATCTCTACTTCTCGTCCGAGAAGACTCTGCTGCGGAAGTTCGCCGAGGTGCTGCTCGCCTACAAGATCGAGCACGTGCTCACCAAGGACCAGATCCTCGATCGCTACATCAATCAGATCTACCTCGGCCAGCGCGCGTACGGCTTCGCGGCGGCCGCGCAGGCGTACTTCGGCAAGTCGCTCGACGAGCTGACGCTGGGCGAGGCGAGCACGCTCGCCGGTCTGCCGAAGGCACCCTCGGTGTACAACCCGCGCGCCAATCCGGCTGCGGCGGCGCGCCGGCGGTCCTACGTTCTCGGGCGCATGCGTGCGCTCGGCTACATCGATGCTGCGCAGTACCGCGCCGCGCTTGCGGAGCCGATCGCGACTACGCGCGAGAGCGTGCACTACCCGCTCGATGCACCCTTCGTGGCGGAAGAGGTGCGACGCTTGATGTTCGCGCAGTACGGCGAAGCCGCCTATACAAGCGGCTACTCGGTGTATACGACCATCGATGGCGCGGACCAGGCGGCCGCGGACGCGGCGGTACGCGCGGCGGTCATCGCCTATGACCGGCGCCACGGCTACCGCGGCGCCGAGGGAGAGGTGGCGCTGGGCGACAGTCCCGCCGGCGACAAGGGTGCCGCCGAGCGTGCTCTGCGCAAGCGCGTCGTCGTGAACGGGCTCGAGCCGGCAGTCGTGTTGCACGCCAGCCCCTTTTCGGTTGCGGCCCTGATGCGCGACGGCAGGACGGTGCTCCTGCGGGGCGCGGCGCGCAGGTTCGGCCGCTCGGCGCCTAAGCTCGCGCGCGGCGCGCTCATTAGGCTGGAGCGCGGGGCAGGCGGCACATGGCAGCTGGCGCAGCTCCCCGAGGCGCAGGCCGCGCTGGTCGCGCTCGATCCGGCGAGCGGCGCGGTTCTCGCCCTGTGCGGCGGCTTCGATTTCGACGCGAGCCAGTTCGACCACGTGACGCAGGCCTATCGCCAGCCGGGCTCGAGCTTCAAACCGTTCGTTTATTCGGCCGCGCTCGAAAAAGGCTTTTCGCCCGCGACGGTCGTGCAGGACGAGCCGCTCGTCGTGCCGGCGTCATATCCGGGCGGCAAAGAATGGGAGCCGCAGAATTACGACGACGATTTCCTCGGGCCGATCACCGTGCGCGAGGCGCTTGCCGACTCGCGCAACGTCGCGGCGGTACGGGTGCTCCAGTCGATCGGCATCCCGTACGCGCGCGACTACGCGACACGATTCGGCCTGCCGGCAGATCAGATCCCGCCCTATCCGACGATGGTGCTCGGCGCGGGGTCCTTCACCCCCATGCAGATGGCGACCGCGTACGCGGTGTTCGCCAACGGCGGCTACCGCGTCACACCCTACGTCGTGGCTCGCGTGGTCGACGCCAGCGGCAGGGTGATCTTCCAGGCGAGGCCGGCGCGCGCGGGCGAAGGCGCGCCGCGGGCGATCGACGTGCGCAATGCGTTCCTGATGACGAGCATGCTCAAAGACGTGGTACGCCACGGCACGGGCGTGCGCGCCCTGGCGCTCGGCAGGACGGACCTCGCCGGCAAGACCGGCACTACCGAGGACTTCGTCGATGCCTGGTTCGACGGCTTCAACCCGGACCAGGTGGCCGTCTCCTGGATCGGATTCGACAAGCCGCGCAGCCTCGGCAAAGGCGAGGAAGGCGCGCGCGCGGCCCTGCCGATGTGGGACGACTACATGCGTGCCGCGCTCAAGGGCGTGCCGGACCGGACTTATCCCATGCCGCCGGGTGTCGTTCGGGCGGGCGTCGTCATGCCCGACAATTCCACTGCGCAAGAAGGCGTGTGGAACGAAAGCGAGGATTATTTTTACGCCGAGTTCGCGCCGCCGCCTGCGCCCACGCAACCACCGGCGCCGGTGGAAACAGCGACGCCGATTGAAAACTCGACGGCGACGAGTGCCGCGCCGGTGTCTGCCGCTCCACCATTTCCCTGATTCAGATCAGGCGGTGGCGACGGGTTTGAGCTCGGATTTCAGCTCGGCGAGCTCGGGCTCGGCCAGGGTTTCTTTTGCGAGCAGCAGCTGCGCGCCACGCTCGAGCACGTCGCGCCGGCGCTCGATGATCGCGACCGCCTTGTCGAAGGCGCCCTTCACGATGTCGCGCACCGCCACGTCGATCTCGCGCGCGGTCTCCTCGCTGTACTCGCGCTGCTGCATGACCGGAACGCCGAGCAGGTTCGGCCGCTCCTCGTCGAAGGACACGTAGCCCAGCTTCTCCACCATGCCGTAGCGCAGCGCCATGCTGCGCGCGATGCCGGTGACCTTGGCGAGGTCGTCGGCGGCGCCGGTCGACAGGTGGCCGAACACCACGTGCTCGGCGGCGCGCCCTCCGAGCAGCACGATCATCTTGTTCTCCAGCTCTTCGCGCGTCATGAGGAAGCGGTCCTCGGTCGGGCGCTGGATGGTGTAGCCGAGCGCACCGATGCCCCGCGGGATGATCGAGATCTTGTGCACGGGATCGGCGCCCGGAACCGACATCGCGACCAGCGCATGTCCCATCTCGTGGTAGGCGACCGTGCGCCGCTCGGCTTCGTTCAGCACCCGGCTCTTCTTCTCCAGGCCGGCGACGATGCGCTCGATCGCCTGGGTGAAGTCCTCGAGCGTCACCGAGTCGGCGCCGCGCCGCGTGGCGAGCAGCGCGGCCTCGTTCACCAGGTTGGCCAGGTCGGCGCCCGAAAAGCCTGGCGTGAGGGAGGCGATCTGCTCGAGCTCGACGCCCGGCGCGAGGTGGATCTTCTTCACGTGCACGGCGAGGATCTGCAGCCGGCCCTTCTTGTCGGGCCGGTCGACGAGCACCTGGCGGTCGAAGCGACCGGCGCGCAACAGCGCCGGGTCGAGGATCTCGGGCCGGTTGGTCGCCGCGAGCAGCACGAGGCCGGTGCTCGGGTCGAAGCCGTCGAGCTCGGAGAGGAGCTGGTTGAGCGTCTGCTCTTTCTCGTCCTGGCCGCCCATGATGCTCGTGCCGCGCGCGCGCCCGAGCGCGTCCAGCTCGTCGATGAAGATGATCGCCGGCGCCTTCTGCCGCGCCTGCTCGAACAGATCGCGCACGCGCGCCGCGCCCACGCCGACGAACATCTCGACGAACTCCGAACCGGAGATGGAAAAGAACGACACGCCCGCCTCGCCGGCCACGGCGCGCGCGAGCAGCGTCTTGCCGGTGC
>JBLMWT010000161.1:0-6200 GCA_050257375.1 Sphingomonadaceae bacterium | reverse complement strand
TTCGATGCGAGCGCGCAGTACAGCACCCAAGACAGTCAAATCCAGCGCTACGGGCTGGCGCTGCGCTATTCGCCGGCGATCGCCAAGCTCGTCAATCTCACCTACCGCTTCAACCGGGATCCCGCCAATCCGATCAGGCAGGTGGATCTTTCCGGCCAATGGCCGGTCAAATCGGGTTGGTATGTCGTGGGGCGGTACAACTACTCCTACCTCGATTCCAGGCTGCTGGAAGGCCTGGCAGGAATCGAGTACAACGCCGGCTGCTGGGCGGCGCGCGGCGTCGTGCAGCGCCTTCAGGCGGCGGCGCAGGTCACGTCCACCGGAATCTTCTTTCAGCTCGAGCTGAACGGCTTGAGCAGCATCGGCACCGACGAAACGACCAACGTGCTCAAGCGCAGCGTTCCCGGCTACGTCGTGACCAATCCCGCGGACAGCACGCTGGTGTCGCCCGGCGCGAGCCCGCAACTGCCCTTTCAACAGGTCTACTAGCACATGCTCAATCGCAAGCTGATCGCCGCCTTCGCATTCGCCACCCTGCTGCCGCAAGGCGTACACGCGCAGGCCCCGCTGCCGGTCGACCGCATCGTGGCCGTCGTGAACAAGGAGGTGATCACCGCCACGGAGCTCGCCGACCAGGTGGACGCCGCCGAGCGGCAGCTGCGCCGGCAGGGCACGCCGCTGCCGGACCACGCGGCCCTCGAGCACCAGGTCCTGGAGCGCCTGATTCTCGTCAAGGCGCAGCTCCAGCTCGCACGCGACACCGGCATCAAGGTCGACGACGCACAGCTCGACAAGGCGCTCGAGCGCATCGCCGAGAGCAACCACATGACGGTCGGCGAATTCCGCCAGACGCTCGCGCGCGACGGTGTCGATTTCGACAAGTTCCGCCGCGAGGTGCGCGACCAGATCATCCTGACGCGGCTGCGCGAGCGCGAGGTCGATGACAAGATCCAGGTGAGCGACAGCGAGA
This sequence comes from Sphingomonadaceae bacterium, assembly GCA_050257375.1. Taxonomy (GTDB): domain Bacteria; phylum Pseudomonadota; class Gammaproteobacteria; order Burkholderiales; family SG8-39; genus DAHVFK01. The sequence continues at coordinate 5,230 of JBLMWT010000161.1, read as the reverse complement.
TCGACCTGTTCCTGGAGCAGCAGAAGGAGAACGCCGGGGCGACGAAGGAGGAATACAACGTGGCGCATATCCTGATCCGGCTTCCCGACCAGGCGAGCCCCGAGCAGATCGCGGCGGCGCAGGCGCGCGCGGAGAAGGCGCGCAGCGAGGCGCTCGCGGGCGCCGACTTCGCGAAGCTCGCCGCCACCTACTCTGACGGACCGGACGCGCTGAAGGGCGGCGCATTGGGCTGGCGCAGCGCTGACCGGCTGCCGGAACTGTTCACCGCGGCGCTCAAGGCCATGAAACCCGGCGACGTGAGCGCGGTGCTGCGCAGCCCGGCGGGCTTTCACCTGCTCAAGCTGCTCGGCACGCGCGAGGGCGGAGGAGCCGACGGACCGCCGGTCGAGCAGACGCACGTGCGGCAGATCCTGATCAAGACCAATGAAGCGGTCTCCGAGGACGACGCGCGCCGCCGCCTGGAGGACCTGCGCGACCGGATCGTGCACGGCGGCGCGAGCTTCGCCGAAATGGCGCGCCTGTACTCGCAGGACGGCAGCGCGGCGCGCGGCGGCGACCTCGGCTGGGTGTACCCCGGGGACACGGTGCCCGATTTCGAGCGCGCCATGAACGCGCTCAAGCCCGGCGAGATCAGCGACCCGATCAAGACGCCGTTCGGCTGGCACCTCATCCAGGTGCTCGATCGCCGCACCGCCACGATGAGCGCCGACCGCCGCCGGCTGATGGCGCGCCAGGCGCTGCGCGAGCGCAAGTCCGACGAGGCCTACCAGGAATGGCTGCGCCAGCTGCGCGATGAGACCTACGTCGAACTGCACCTCGACGACCGCTAGGCGCGCCACGTGGGCTCGCAACCGCCTGTCATCGCGCTAACCACCGGGGAGCCCGCCGGCATCGGTCCGGAGCTGTGCGCGCGGCTCGCGCGCGAGAGCCTCGCGGCGCGACTGGTGCTGATCGGTGACGAGACGCTGCTTGCCGAGCGCGGCCTGCGTCCCGGCGCTGTGGCGGTGGAGCACGTCCCGCTTGCCGCGCCCGCGAGCCCCGGAAGGCTCGATCCCGCGAACGCCCGCTACGTCCTCGCGCTGCTCGATCGCGCGGCCGAGGGCTGCATGAAAGGCGAGTTCGACGCCATGGTGACCGCGCCGGTGCACAAGGGCGTCATCAACGACGCGAGCATTGCCTTCACGGGGCACACCGAGTACCTGGCCGCGCGCGCCGGCGGCGCGCACCCGGTGATGATGCTGGTCGGGGGCGGCCTGCGCGTGGCGCTCGCGACCACGCACCTTCCGCTCGCCGAAGTCCCGCGCGCGATCACGCGCGAGAGTCTGGGGGCGACGCTGCGCGTCATCGACCGCGACCTGCGAACGCGCTTCGGCCTCGCGCGCCCCCGTATCCTGGTGGCGGGCCTGAATCCGCACGCGGGCGAAGGTGGCCATCTCGGGCGCGAAGAGATCGACACGATCGCGCCGGCGATCGAGGCCGCGCGCGCCGGAGGCATCGCGGCCGAAGGCCCTGTCCCGGCCGACACCCTGTTCGTGCCCGAGCGGTTGCGCGGCGCGGACTGCGTGCTCGCGATGTACCACGACCAGGGCCTGCCCGTGCTCAAGTACGCGAGCTTCGGGCGCGGCGTGAACGTGACGCTCGGCCTTCCCTACGTGCGCACCTCGGTCGACCACGGCACCGCGCTCGAGCTCGCCGGGACCGGCCGAGCCGATGCGGGAAGCCTGCTCGAGGCGCTCCAGCTTGCCATCCGCCTCGCACAGGCCGCGTAAGCGCTTCGGGCAGCATTTCCTGCACGACCGGCGCATCCTCGAGCGCATCGTGGAGGCGATCGACCCGCAGCGTCGGGACGCAATCGTCGAGATCGGGCCGGGCGAGGGGGCGCTCACCCGACTGCTGCTCGAGCGGGTCGAGCGGCTCGAGGCGATCGAAATCGACCGCGATCTGGCGGCGCGCTTGCGAGCGGAGTTCCCGCCCGAGCGCCTCGCGGTGCATTGCGCGGACGCGCTGCGCTTCGATTTCTCGGCGTGCCCGGCGGGCGCGCGGCTGGTGGGCAACCTGCCCTACAACATATCCACGCCGCTGCTGTTTCATCTCGGCGGCTACGCGGATCGCGTGCGCGACATGCACTTCATGCTGCAGCTCGAAGTCGTCGAGCGCATGGTGGCCGAGCCGTCGACGCCCGCCTACGGGCGCCTGTCGGTGATGCTGCAGACGCGCTTTCGCATGCACAAGCTGTTCCGCGTGCCCGCAGGCGCTTTTCGCCCGCCGCCCAAGGTGGAATCGGCGCTGGTGCGGCTCGTGCCGCTCGCTGAGCGTCCGAACATGGACGAAACGGCGTTTGCCAGCGTGGTCGCCGCAGCGTTCTCGGCGCGCAGGAAGACGCTGCGCAACGCGCTGCCGCTCGCGGCCGCCGACTTCGAGGCACTGGCGATCGACCCGGGGCTGCGTCCGGAGAACCTGGCGCCCGCGGACTACGTGCGCATCGCGCAGCGCATCGCGCGCTAGCCGGCCTTCTTTCTCTCGATGAACTCGATCTTGTAGCCGTCCGGGTCCTCGACGAACGCGATCACCGTCGTGCCGCCTTTCACCGGACCCGGCTCGCGCGTCACCTTGCCGCCCTTGCCGCGCACGGCGTCGCAGGTCTTGACGATGTCGTCGACCTCGAGCGCGACATGCCCGTAGGCCGTGCCCAGATCGTAGCGCTCGACGCCGTAGTTGTAGGTCAGCTCGAGCACGGCGCTGCGGTCTTCGGCGTCGTAGCCGACGAACGCGAGCGAATACTTCTGCTCCGGCCGGTCGGTGGTGCGCAGCAACCTCATGCCGAGCACGTCGGTATAGAAGCGGACCGAGCGCTCGAGGTCGCCGACCCGCAGCATGGTGTGCAGCATTCTCATCGTAGTCCCCAGAAATGCGGAAGCGCGGCGCCGGCGAGCTCGAGCCGCTCGCGCGCGCCGCGCCAGTCAGGATACAGCGTCTCGAGCAGGTTCCAGAAGCGTTTCGAATGGTTGAGCTCGACCAGATGCGCGACCTCGTGCGCCACGACGTAGTCGGCGAGCGTCGGCTCGAGGTGCACCAGTCGCCAGTTGAGGCGGATCGCGCCGCGCGCCGTGCACACGCCCCATTGCGTGCGCGCTCGAGACAGCGCGACGGGCGGCGCGGCGCGGCCCAGGCGTCCCGCGTAGTCCACCGTGCGCGGCAGGAGCGCGGCGAGCGCCTCGCGCTTCAGCCACTCGACGAGCAGCGCGAGCGCGTTGCGCGGCGAGGGCGCGCGGACCACGATGCGCGCTCCCTGGCGCGCGACGTCGCGACGCCCTTCGAGCACGACGAGCGTATGCGGCGCGCCGAACAGCGGCAGCGTCTCGCCGGTCGCGCCGCGGATCACGGTCGGACGCGGAGCGCCGGCCCATTCCTCCAGGCGAGCGAGGATCCAGCGCTGCTTTTCGCGCACGAACGCCTCGATCTCGCGCCAGGGCGCGTTGCGCGGCGCGCTGACCGACAGTCCCGATGCGTCGACTGCGATGCCGATCGTGCGCCGCCGGGTGCGCGCGAAGCGATAGGCGACCATGCGCTCGCCCAGGCGCAGGATCCTGGCGCCTTCGGGAACGGCGTCCCCGAACAGGCTCAGTTGCCCGGACAGAGCGTCTTCTGCTGCTCTTCGATCCATTGCTCGGCGAGCGCGTTGATGGAAGCGGCATCGCGACCGGCGCTCTCGATGACCGGACCGATGCGCACGGTGACGACGCCCGGCCGCTTGAGGAAGGCGTTGCGCGGCCACAGGAGCCCCGCGTTGTGCGCGACCGGCACTACCGGCGCGCCGCTATGCTCGGCGAGCAGCGCGCCGCCGAGCTGGTACTTGCGCCGCTCGCCCGGCGCGACGCGCGTGCCCTCCGGGAACACCACCACCCAGAAGCCCTGCGACAAGCGCTCCCTGCCCCGCCGCACCAGCTCGCGCAGCGCGGCCACGCCTCGCGTGCGGTTGATCGCGATCGGGCTCATGAGCGCAAGACCCCAGCCGAAGAACGGCAGCCACAGCAGCTCGCGCTTGAGCAGGTAGGACTGCGGCGGGAAGATCAGCTGGAACGCCATCGTCTCCCAAGCCGACTGGTGCTTGGCCAGGATCACCGCGGGCCTGGCGGGCAACCGCTCGCCGCCTTCCACGCGCCAGCGGACGCCGCACAGCGCGCGCGCCAGCCATACGATGAGCCGCGACCACCCGGAAATGACGCGGTAGCGCACGAGGCGCGGCAGCGGGGCGGTGAGCAGCGCGAGCAGGGCGTAGGGCGGCGTGACGATGACGAGCGCGAGCGCGAACAGGCTCGAGCGCAGCAGGATCATGGAGCGAGGTGCTCGGCGAAAGCCGCCAGATCCGCGAACACCTCCGTGCCGGCCGGCAGGCCGCCCGCCTCGCGCGTCTTCTTGCCCTTGCCGGTGAGCACCAGCACCGGCCGCGCCCCCGCGGCCGCCGCCGCCTGCACGTCGCGCGGCGCGTCGCCCACCATGTAGGTGTCGGCGAGCGACACGTTGAAGCGCCTGCCGATCTCGAGCAGCATGCCGGGCCGCGGCTTGCGGCATTCGCAGTCCGAGTCGGCCGCGTGCGGGCAGAAGAAGATGGCGTCGATGCGCCCGCCGGCCTGCGCCACCGCGCGGTGCAGGGCGTCGTGAATCGCGTTCAGCGTCGCCATGTCGAACAGCCCGCGCGCGATTCCGGACTGGTTCGTCGCCACGACGACGCGGTAGCCCGCCTGCGTCAGGCGCGCGATCGCCTCGATGCTGCCCTTGATCGGCTTCCACTCCGCGGGCGACTTGATGTACTGGTCGCTATCGTGGTTGATGGTGCCGTCGCGATCCAGGATGACGAGCTTCATGCGGCGAGCCTGGAGATCTCGGCGACGCGGTTCATTGCCGCGCGCAGGTCCGCGAGGAGGGCGAGCCGGTTGCGGCGCAGCGTGCCGTCCTCGACCATCACCATGACTTTGTCGAAGAACTCATCGACCGGCGTCTTTAGCCGGGCAAAGGTCTTCAGATAGCCGGTATAGTCGCCGCCCTCGAACAGTTCGTTCGCGGTCTTGGATGCCGCGCGCAACGCGTCGTGCAGCGCGAGTTCCGCAGGCTCGCGCAGAGCGGCGCGGTCGGCCTCGACGAATTCCTCCCCCTTTGCCGCCGCCTGCTTCAGGATGTTGGCCACGCGCTTGTTCGCGGCGACGAGGCTGTCGGCTTCGGGCAGGGCCTG
>JBLMWT010000160.1:0-18351 GCA_050257375.1 Sphingomonadaceae bacterium | reverse complement strand
CATTGCAGAGTCTTGTGCTCGAGGTCGATGCCGCCGAGATCGTAGTGCATGAGGTTTACGGTCGAGATGGCCTCTTCGACTTCCCGTGATGGCCCGGCCGGGCTCTGTCCGCCCGCGCAGGATCGCCGCCAACGATGCTTGCCGTCGTATGTTGGTCGGTATGTTTTCGCGCGTTCAGTGGAGAGGCAGCGTAAGTCGTTGAAACGACAGTGAGCGTGAAGGGCTCCGTCTCCGCCATTGGCAGTGTCCAGCACCATCCAGGAATAACTAGCCCGGATGTTTCACGAGTAGGGGTTTAAGCAGGGATACGGGCTGCGGCAAGATCTTTTGCACGGGTTGGTCCCGTTTCCCGTCTCGGAATTACGGGTGGGCTGATTTTTGGGAATACCGCCCCTTACCCCCACTGCTTGTCAACGTCCAGGGGGCGCACTGAGCTGCCATCAGGTCGAATCGATCGCCCGCAGCGCGTGCATGCAGACGGCCTGGTAGGGATGGGCAGAGGAGAGCAACACGCGCACGCGGCGCGTGTTGCGCACGATCACCGCGCCGATGTTGCGGAGCTTGCTCCGTAGGCTACTCGTCTGCAGCCACGCGAACTGCGTGCGCGCCAGCGCCGGGTTGCGCAGGCGCTCCATGAGGCTGGTCGGGGGATGTCATTCGTCGCGCCTGAGGCACCCCGGGCATCCCTGCAGCGTCATCGCCAATGATCACCAGTCGTCGTGCCATCTCCGGGCCTGCGTTGCACGAAAAAGAATTGCTGGCCCTGTGAGGCGCGGAGCTTGCTAGGACGCGCGGGGCACGTTCGGCGGGGTTGGGGCGGAAGTCAGACCTTTGAGTTCGATCGCCGCGTGCGTCCGCTGCAACGAAGGATCAGGCGTGCCTATTTGGGCGCAATTGACTTCTCAGTAAACAGATATTCCTTCAATTGCTTCGAGAAAACCGGATCCTTACGCCGAATCCACTCGAGCACCATAGATGCGTGCTCCTTCTCCTCATCGCGATTGTGCACAAGGATCGCCTTGAGTTCCTGGTCATTGCACGCATCAGCGCGCTGGTTGTACCAATCAACGGCCTCCAGTTCCTCCATCAACGACACGATTGCTCGGTGCATGTCGCGTGTCTCGTCCGATAGGTCCTCAAGGGGCTCATGGTAGCTAACGCTGGACATATTTCTCCTCCGTGTTGTCGATAGATAATGGAACGCGTCTCGACGTTGATCTCGGCCGACTTCAGCATGGGTTCATTGAATATGGCCGCTGAGGTTGCTCATGCTTTTTCCTTGGATTCGATAGGATGGGTTACTACAGGCGACCCAGCAAGAACAGAACGATCACGATAATCAGCAGCACCCCGACGATTCCACTGGGGGCGTAACCCCAGCTGCGCGCATGCGGCCATACGGGTATGACACCGACCAATATCAGGATCAGAACAATCAGCAGAATGGTGCCAAGACTCATGACTTCCTCCTTGGTTGTTCACCGCTACCGATGCCGGCGCGAAGCGCGCTGGCCGATTCCTCATTGGTTGCGTTCCCACCGGGCTTTTGACCTGTCCCACTGCGCCGCTCCTGGCCCTGCTTGGGCTCCTTCGATGTACGCTTGCCTTGTGGTTCCTTGGCCTCGCCTTGCGCCGTTGGGGACCGATGCGGGTGCAGCGCCGCCCCTTGCTTTGGCTGCTGCCCCTGAGGCTGCCCTGTCGGGCGACCCTGCTGAGCAGGTGCCTTGGCGGTGGCGGGCCTTAGAACGCGTTTCCGCCAGCCGTTTGCGGCGGTTGCCTGCGTGGAGCCGGTGCAGTGCGTTGCTTGGGTGAAGATGGCAGGCCCTGCCTCCCCGCGCAGACGACGCCGGCTGACTTTGCATGCGCTGCGCCTGGTAGCGCTGCCGGACGACCGCTTCGTGCGACTGGTAACGGTAGTTCTGGCTCTGGAGCGCCGGCTGCTGCTCCATGCGCGGGTATCGGTTCCCTGAATATTGCCGCTGGTGTATCGGCAGCGGCGCCGGCGCGCGTACAGCGCTGCGATTCCAGTTGTCCCATCCGCTATGACGCTGCTCCCAGTCATGGCCTATGATCTATCCGAAACCAGTCGAAGGGCTAACGCACCAGCATCAACGCTCGCGCGCAGACGTTGTCGACGGTGAAGCCATATTCGCGCAGCATGACATCGCCGGGGGCCGAAGCCCCGAAACGTTCCACGCCGAGCACATCGCCGTGATCGCCAACGTAACGATGCCAGCCTTGCGGCGCGCCGGCTTCGACTGCAAGCCGCGCGCCGATCGATGGCGGCAGCACGGCATCCCGGTATTCTTTCGGCTGGGTGTCGAACAACGTCCAACTCGGCAGCGAGACGATGCGGACCGCGATGTTCCGCGCCAGCAATTTCTGGCGCGCGCCCAACACAAGCGCGACTTCCGAGCCGGTGGCGATCAGAATCAATTCCGGTTTTGCGCCGGGCGCATCGGCTAGGACGTAACCGCCACGCCGCAGCCCGTCGGCGGCGCCGAAGTGCGTCCGGTCGAGCGTAGGCAGGTCCTGGCGCGTCAATATCAACGCCACCGGCCGATCACGCGTTTCAAGCGCGACGCGCCAGGCGATCGCGGTCTCGTTCGCATCGCACGGACGAATGACATGGAGTCGAGGAACCGCGCGCAGTCCGGCAAGCTGCTCGACCGGCTGATGTGTCGAGCCGTCTTCACCCACTGCGATGCTGTCGTGTGTGAATACATAAATGACGTGCAGGTCCATCAGCGCGGCGAGGCGCATCGGTGGCCGCATGTAATCGGAGAAGATCAGGAACGTCGCGCCGAACGGTACGGCTCCGCCATGCGCTGCCAGACCGTTCAGGATCGCTCCCATTGCGTGCTCGCGCACGCCGAAGTGCAGGTTGCGGCCGACGCAGCTCCATCCACCGCCTTCGGATCCTTGTCGATCGCGCGCGCTCACGCCGGGTGGCTCGAAGTCCCCCAGGCCCTGAAGCGCGGTGTAGGTCGAAGGATCCAGGTCCGCCGAGCCTCCGATCAACGCCGGCAAACGGGGCGCGATGGCGTTCACTACCTTACCCGAAGCGACGCGCGTCGCCATGCCTTTGGCGTCGGGTGGGAAGATGGGAATGTCCGTGTCCCAACCGGCGGCCAATTCGCCGCGCGTGACTTGTTCCAGTTCGAGCGAGAGATCGGGGAACGCTTGCGCATAGGCGGAGAATCTGGCGTTCCACTCCGCCTCTTCGCGGTGGCCCTTGGCAAGCGCTTCGCGAAAGTGGAGCCGCGCCGCCTCCGGGATGTAAAACGCGGGTTCGGTCGGCCAGCCGAGGTTCATTTTGGTCAAGCGCACTTCTTCTTCGCCCAACGGGGATCCGTGGGCCTTGTAAGTGTCCTGCTTGTTGGGCGAGCCGTAGCCGAGATGCGTGCGCACCAGAATCAGTGACGGACGGCTGGTTTCGGCGCGGGCGCTCGAGAGCGCCTGCTCGATGGCCGCGAGATCGTTGCCGTCGTCGATCGACTGGGTGTGCCAGCCGTAGGCCTCGAAGCGTCGAGCCCGGTCTTCGGTGAACGTGATATCGGTGCCGGCGGAAAGCGTGACCCGATTGTCGTCGTACAGATAGATCAGCTTGCCGAGCTGCAAGTGGCCGGCCAGCGAGGCGGCTTCCGATGCGACCCCCTCCATCAAGTCGCCATCGCTCACGATCCCGTAGGTGAAATGATCGACGACCCCGAAACCGGTGCGGTTGTAGCGTGCGGCCAGATGCGCCTCTGCAATGGCCATACCGACGCCGTTGCCGAAGCCCTGTCCAAGCGGCCCCGTCGTCGTCTCGACGCCGGGCGCGAGGCCGCGTTCCGGATGGCCAGGCGTCATGCTGCCCCACTGGCGGAACTGCTTGATCTGTTCGAGGGAAAGATCGTAGCCGGTCATATGGAGCAGGCTGTAAAGCAGCATCGAGCCGTGCCCCGCGGACAGGATGAAGCGGTCGCGGTCCGGCCATGCCGGATTCGCAGGGTTATGTTTGAGAAAGCGCGTCCACAGCACATAAGCCATCGGCGCGGCGCCCAGCGGCAGACCCGGATGGCCGCTGTCGGCTTTCTGCACCGCATCGACCGAAAGAAAGCGCAGGGTGTTGATGCACAATTCATCCAAATGCGAAGGGGAATGTGGTGTTGAAGGGGGTGCACTCATTCGACGTATCCTTGGTTTCCGACGCAAGGTAACGGAGACGTAGCGCCCGGGGATCCGCTGACGAGCCGGGACCGCGCGCCATGTCGCGGGGTGCAACCGCCTTCTGTCCATCCCGCGTTCGCCATCGTCCGGATTTTGCGCGCTTCGAGCCCGAGTGAGGTGGCTTTCCGAGTGGAATCGCGTGCCGATTGCGGTTCGGGTTCGATGTGCGCAGTCGGGTTTTGGCGAGCGCGCGCATCGTCGTGACGTCACGGGTTACGAGCGATTGACGGCGCCTCATGCGCGCGGCTCCAAGGGACGCAAATCTGGCCGCTGGCGGCGCTCGGTCGCCCGAGGCTATCCCGCCGGGGACGTTGCTCCCCGCGGTGATTTCCAGCCCACTTCTGCGTCGATGTGCGGGTGCCGAGGCTTTGCAGTAGTGACCCCCTGGAGCGTGATTCCCGCGGCAAGCATGAAGGGCGAACTGAGTATCAACAGCGTTTGCCAATGCGTTGTGCTCGCGCCCACCGATGCGAACATGGGCACAACGATAGACGATCCGATCAATAGCCCGGCGATGAGGCTGCGAGCTTGCCAAAATCCAATCCAAGACCTCTTCATGGCTGACATCCTTGCCGTATGCACCAGGATCGTCGGTGCGTTGGCGCGCTTACCGCAGTTCAAAGTTGACGCGCCATCTCGCAGTCGCAGGCTGGAGCGCCTTGTCGCGGCGAGGGCGCCTTTGCCGATGCGCAGCGCACGTCTCAATTAGGCACGGCTGTGTTCGGTGCCGTGCCGACGTTGGCGACTCGAGATTGCCGGCTACGGCATGAGCACCGGCAAGTATCTCGTAAGGCTGCGGGTGCTGTCGTCGTTCGAGGATCCCGAAACGAGCTCGCCCGGCACGCTGATCACCTACGAGGAAGACGAGGACATGGAACAGGCGATCATTTCCGGCATCGCGTTCAACCGCGACGAGGCGAAGATCTCCGTGATGGGCGTGCTCGACCGCCCCGGGATCGCGTACAGCATCCTCGGTCCGATCGCCGAGGCGAACATCGACTGGTTGGAGAATGCCGCGTGGTGAGGTTGAACGTTGGTTTGGCCAAGACCCGGGCGCCCGCTTCGCAACTTCATGGGGCCGGAGGGTCATTCGATCCCGATGCGCTTGACATCGGGATAGCGAATGCATCGCGCCGGGCAAACTCGTCAAGAATGGATCACGCGGAAGCAGAGGAATGAAGAGGAACGCTCCACACCGGCTCTCCCGTGATGTAGTGCTCGAGCTGCTGAATGACGAATTCCTGTTCCGAAATGATGTCTTTTACGAGGTCACCAATGGACACGATTCCAACTAGGCTGCCGTCATCGATGACCGGGAGATGACGAACTCTTCTTTCCGTCATCAACCGCATGCATTCGAGACTCTCCTGGGAAGGATCGACGTGAATCACGCCGCTTGTCATGATCTCTCTGACCATCGTCTCCTTGGAAGAGCGGGACATCAAGGTGATTTTCCGGGCGTAGTCCCGCTCGGTGATCATTCCTACCATTTCGTCTCCCTCGGTTACGACCAATGCTCCGATGTTCCTCTCGGCCATCAGCTTGACCGCCTCGAATACCGACGCATCGGGTTTGATGGTATGAACTGTCCGATCCGCCTTGAACCTGAGTATTTCACCAACGCTTCTCATGGCGTTCTCCTGTCGCATCGACATAGACCATCCTACGCGCCCGAGGAGAATGCGGCGGTGTCCGCAGCAGACCGAATCAGGGCGACTATTGACCTGGATCAATGAACAGCGGGTATGTTGTCGCGTAGTCGCCGCCTCAGACGCCCTAAGAGCAGGTTTCCACCTGTCCGCGGCTTCGGTTCAGGACAACTTCGCCTCGGTCGGATTCCAGCTTATCCAGCCAGAAACGCATTGCCATCCCGCGGAACATCGCGACGGCCACGTCAAGATGACACTGCGCCTCTTCGCGGCGTTCTGCCTGCCGGAGCCACAGGCCCAGACCGGCGTGACAGCGTGCGACAAGCGGCTGCATGTCCAGTTCTGCGGCGAGCGCGAGAGCATCGACATAGCCTCGTTCAGTCGTCAACCCCTCGAGAGCTCCGCGCTCGCCATGGATTTCTGCGAGCAGGCGCCGCGCATAAGCCTCGTTTCCGCGCTCCCTTTGTCCGACCGCGAGCCGGAGCGCCTCCATGGCTAGGCGCTCCGCCTCGTCGGTCTCCCCGGCGAGCAGATGGACCTCGCCGCACTTGACGACGATCAGGGGCAACCGGCTCAGCCTCTCCATCGCCCGTGCACCATCGATGGCCGCGTGCAGATGACCAAGTCCCTCGGTTACGTCGCCGCAGCGCGCCCGTGCCACGCCCAGGTCTGCAGCGATTGGAGGCCGTAGAAGCGGGACTTGCTCGCTCACGGTCAAGCCCCGCTCGAGGATCGGGATCGCCGCGACGAACTCGCCCTGCCGCAGACGCGTTCCGCCGAGCGCGAGGCAGGCGTGGGCGACGCTGTACGCATGCTTTGCTGCGTCAGCGAGTCGCAAGCCTTCTTCAGCGGCGCGATGTGCGCCGGCGAAGTCGCCGAGCTCCGCCAGAGTCCAGGCGAGATGGCTGCGCGCTCGCACCGACGGCAGGCCGACCTGCCCTTGAAGGCTTTGCGCATCATTCGCGTCACCGAGTTCGACCGCGCGCATGAGATAGGAACGCGCTTTGTGAAAATCGCCGAGCGCGCGGTGGATCTCGCCGGCGCTCAGTGCGCCGACCAGAAGCATCCTCGGATCGCTGAGACGTTCAGCAATCTTGAGCGAGCGCTCCGCCGCATCGAGCGCGAGTTCCGGGCGGCCGATGGTCCCGTAGCAGGTGCTGAGCGAAGAGAGCGCTTGGGCCCGGCGGGGCTCGTCGCCGATCCTCACCGCGAGCTTCTCGGCCTCCAGCAGGACTTCCAGATTTTGCTGCTGCCGGCCGAGCGGCACGAGCGCATTGCGCAGCGCGAAGCGAATGTCGATTTCCTTCGCGAGCGATCGCTTCTCGGGCGCCAGCCGGTCGGCGACTTCCAGCGCCCGTTCGAGGAAGGCCACGGCCTCGACTTCGGCGAACTGCAGTGACGCGCGCTCGCCGGCCTCCAAGAGGTAGCCGAGCGCCTGTTCCCAGGCTTCGGCCTGCAGCGCGTGCTGCGCCAGAACTTCGGGGGGAGCGGTTGCAGCCAGGGCGGCCATGATTCTGCGATGCAGCTCGCGACGTCGCTCGAAAACAAGCGTCTCGTACGCCACTGCCTGGGTGAGCGAATGCTTGAACTCGTACTCGAGCTCGTGCTGCCCAGTGCGCTCAATCAGCAGGCCGGTCACTTGCAGGCGCATGAGCGATCTTCTGAGCGCAGGGATCGGCAAATCGAGTACCCGCGCGAGCGCGCCCACCGGCGCGACAGCCCCGACAGCGGCAATTGCCTGCAGCAGGTGCTTCTCTTCGTGAGAGAGCCGATCGATGCGCGCCGCCAGGATAGCGCGCACGGTCGGCGCAATCTCGATTTCCTGTCGCAGCGCGGCCAGTCGGTAGCGGCCGGGTTCGCCAGCCAGATCGCCGGAATCGACCATGCTGCGCACGTGCTCTTCGATGAACAAAGGGTTGCCGCCGCTACGCCGGCCCAATTCATCCTTTAGTCCTTCGAGGCTAGCGTCCGCGCCGAGCAGCGCATCGCTGAGAGCGCGCGCCCCCTCCACGGTCAAGCCGTCGAGCCGCAGCTCCAGCGTATCTGCAGTGGTTGGAAGACGTGCGTCGTAATCGGCACGGTAGGTCACAATCACGAGCATCGAGGGGACCGGATTTGCGACTAGCGTTTCGAGAAAATTGCGAGTGTCCGACGTTATCCACTGCAAGTCTTCATAGACAAGCACCACAGGCCGATCGGCTGCGACGTGGCGAGCGAGCCACAGGAGCGCCGCTGCGACCTGCTGCCTGCGCTCGTTCACCGGCAGACCATGAAAGGAATTGCTGGCGGGAAGCGCGTGCAGGAGGGCGAGCACTGGCACTACGATGCGGTCGGTTTCTCCTCCGAGCGCGATGATCCCGCCCGCGACTTTCTCGCGGACGGTTGCGGCGTCGTCTTCGTCCACGACATGAAAGTACTGAGCCAAGATGTGGGCGCCCGGGCGATATGGGGCGCCGCTGCCGTATGGCGCGGGACCGCCGTCAAGCGCGAGCACGTCCTTATTCGCCAGCGTGCGGAGGAACTCGTACACCAAGCGCGACTTGCCCATCCCGGCGTCGCCCGCGATAGCGAGGAGGCGGCCGACGCGTTCTCGTACCACCTGCATAAACGCATCCTGCAGCACTTGCAGCTCTGCGTCGCGACCTACGAACCGCGTAAGCGCGCGTCCCGGCGCGGTATCGAAGCGCGAGCGCGTCGTCGCGGCACGCCGGATCTCGGCAGCCTCGATCGCTCGATCTACGCCCTTGACGTGGATCGGACCAATTGGTGTCACCTCCAGACAGCCTTTGGCAAGGCGTACGGTGTCAGCGGTGGCGAGCGCCGTCCCCGGCTTCGCCATCTGCTCCATTCTGGACGCGATGTGAACGGTGAGGCCAATTGCGGTGTAGCTCTTATGCAGTCCGCGGCCGGTCATTTGCACGATGGCGTCGCCTGAGTTGAGGCCGACCCGGATTTGGATCGGGAAGCCGCAGGCGTGCTGAATTTCGTCGTCGTAGTGACGCACAAGTTCGAGCATGGTCAGGGCGGCGTGGCAAGCACGCGCAGCATGGTCCTCGGCCGCGATCGGCGCGCCAAAAAGTGCCATGACTCCGTCGCCCATGATCTCGCTTACCGTGCCGCCATGCTGCTCGACCGCGTGGCACATGTGCTCGATCACGGGATCGATCAGCCTGCGCGCTTGTTCCGGATCACGATCGGCGATGAGCTCGGTCGAGCCCTTGAGATCGGCAAAGAGAACGGTGATGAGCTTGCGTTCGCCTTGAGGCTCGGCAGTCGCAGCGGCCTCGTGCTGGCGAACGGTGGCGCACCCCCAAGCGATGGCGGCGGTCGTGACAGGACGTCCGCATTCGATGCAGAATTTCGCGGTCGCGGGCAGTGCCGTGCCGCAGTGCGGGCACTTCAGTGCAGGCAAGCCGCGAGAATTGCGCGCAGGCATAACCTTCACGCTCGGTAGATCGCTCTACAAAGTTCTACACTCGTGTCTCCGCGCCGATCTATCGCTCGACTTCGTCGCCGACAACTTGGATCTGCCGGGGTACGCGTCATGGCCCCGAGAGAACGCGACTTCGCGCCCCTGCGTCAGGCGATTTCCGTCACAAGCTATGCCGATCGCTCACTTCTGCTTTGTTTTCGGTCAAAGTGCACGCAGATTTTGCCGGGCACGGCCCTTTCGATGCGAGGGCGGAACTTGTCGAAGGTCCCGCATACTTGGCGCTGCGCCCGGAATCAGTTCGCGACGCGTCCGGTTTAGATGACTCGCATAGGCGGACGATGGGGTCGTCGGCCTGAAAAGACCGTACCGCCGATCGGGCAGTGACGCTTTCTGCTCTGTGTCAGATACGCGAGATCATGCTACGAGAGCCTGTGCAGACGTGCAGCACAAGAATTCCGCGATGCAAGCACGATCGAGTGTCAGATTATGGCCAGGTGTGAGCTCGCGTCTAAAGGACTAGGGTAAGCGAATTACGCGGGCTCGCGACCGGCAAGTCGCTCGCGAATGCAACGCCTCAGCCGAGCACCGCCAGCACATACACGGCCGCCGCCGTCCCTGCGATCGCAAACCCGTGGAACAGCGCCTTCAGGCCGGGACCGACGTGGACGCCGAAATCGTGCAGGCAGTGGTACATGCGGTGGCATCCGTGGAACAGGAACAGCGAGATCACGGCGAGGAGCGCGGCTTTGCCGAAGCCGTTTTGCGCCAGCGCCAGCATCCGGTCGTAGCTCATCGTATCCTGCGGGAGCACGATGGAGAGCGGCACCAGGATGCCGGTGATCAGCACGAGCATCGGGCCGATCAGCGCGGATAGCGTCCCACCCGCGCCGAACAACGACCAGAAGATCGGCTTGTTCGAGCGCTTCATGGCCGCGTCCACCAAACGGCGGCGAAGAGCGCGGCCGAAGCGACGACGGCGGCCACGGCGCCCGACGCGACGATCGTGCGGTCCGAGACGCGGTGCCCGCCGATGCGGACGAAGGGCATCGTTTTCGGCATGACCGCGAACCACGTCCACGCATGGCAAGCGAAAAACGCCAGCGCCACGACGTGGAACGCGATCGCCCAGGGCGAGGCGAGGCTCTCGCGCCAGCCGTCGAACGCCGCCCGGCCCTGCGCAAGGCGCGCAAGGCCGAACAGCAGCACCAGCGCGTAGGCCGCGACGAAGACCGAACTGGCCTCCCGCACCATGTACGCGCGGTAGTAGGCGTTGCGCCACCACCAGCCGGTCATCGGCCGGACGTAGGGTCGCGTCGTCATGCGGGCCGACCTCCGCGCGGCATCAGCAGGTGGAGGAAATAATCCTTCGTGCTGTTGATCTTGTTCTGGTTCACCGCGCGCGCGGGGTCCACTCCCTTGGGACACACCTTCGAGCAGTAGCCGACGAGCGTGCAGCCCCAGACACCCGCCTCCGCGTTGACGACCTCCATGCGCTCGTGCGTGCCGGCATCGCGCGAGTCCGCGTTGTAACGATGCAGGAGCGCGAGCGCCGCGGGACCGGTGAACGCCGGCGTCAGGCCGTACTGGGGACAGGCGGCGTAGCACAGCAGGCAGTTGATGCATTGCGCGTACTGGTAATACTCGTCCATCTGCGCCGGCGTCTGCCGGTACGGGCCTTCTTGCAGGGCGCGCGGCTCGGCGGGGACGAGCCACGGCTTCACCGATTCGAGCTTGCGCAGGAAATCCGATTGGTCGATGACGAGGTCGCGGACGATGGGGAAGTGGGTGAGCGGCTCGACGCGCACGCCGCCGGGAAGGAAATCGCGCAGGAACGTCTGGCACGACAGCGCTGGCGTGCCGTTCAGCATCATTCCGCAACTGCCGCACACGGCCATCCGGCACGACCAGCGAAACGTCAGGCTGCCATCGAGGTGATCCTTGATGTACTGCAGTCCCTGCAGGACCGACATTTCGTCGCTGAACGGCACCTGGTAGGTCCGGTAGTGGGGCTCGCGATCGCTCTCCGCGTTGTACCGCAGGCATTCGATGGCGATCGTCGGGGATGTGGTCATGGCGCTCCTCAGGTCATTTCGGCCTTGTGGCCCGCACCGCCGTAGACGCGGGCCTTCGGCGGCGATTTCGTGATCGCGACGGGCATCGTCTCGATCACGGGCGCGTCGTCGCCGCGGTGGTACGCGAGCGAATGCCGAAGGAAATTCACGTCGTCGCGCGACTCGTAGCCGTCGAGGCGCATGTGCGCGCCGCGCGATTCCCTGCGCTGGAGCGCGCTGTGCGCCATCGCCTCCGCGACCTCGAGCATGCACTCGAGCTCGATCGCCGACAGCCACTCGGTGTTGAAGGCGAGGCTCCGGTCGTCCAGCACGATGCCACGGCGCGCCCGCTCGCGAAGCTCCCGCAATTTCGCGCAGGTGGCGGTCATCGTGTCGGCCTTGCGATAGATGCCGACGCCGGCTTCCATCGCGTCCATCATCTCGCCGCGCAGCATCGCCACCCGATCGCCCGTGTCCTGGCGCAGCAGGCGAAGGAGCCGCGCTGCCGTCGCGTCGGCCTGCTTCTGCACGAGGCCGCTTGACGCGGGCCGCGCGCCTCGGGCGCGCCGTGCGGCCTCGCGGCCGGCGACGCTGCCGAACACCAGCAACTCGGCGAGTGAGTTCGAGCCCAGGCGGTTCGCGCCGTGAATGCCGACGCTCGAGCACTCGCCGGCGGCGAACAGGCCCTGCACCGGCGATTCGCAGCGGATGTCGACGAGAATCCCGCCCATCGTGTAGTGGACCGCGGGGCAGACGGGAATCGGCGCCGTCACCGCGTCGACACCGGCGAACGTCTTCGCGACCTCGGTGATCAGCGGCAGCCGCTCGAGGATCTTGGCGCGGCCGAGGTGACGCAAATCGAGATGGACGGCGGGTCCTTGCGACGTCGTGATCGTGTTCCCCTTTTGATGCTCGTGCCAGAACGCCTGCGACAGCCGGTCGCGCGGACCCAGCTCCATCGCCTTGACCCGCGGCCACGGATCGAGCGGCCCGAGGCCGTAGTCCTGGAGATACCGGTAGCCGTTCTTGTTCACGAGGATCGCGCCCTCGCCGCGGCAGCCCTCGGTGATCAGGATGCCGGTGCCCGGCAGCGCCGTCGGATGCCATTGCATGAACTCCATGTCACGCAACGGAGCGCCGTGCCGATAGGCGAGGCCCATGCCCTCGCCGGTCACCGTGCCGGCGTTCGTGTTCTGGCGGAACACGCGGCCCGCCCCGCCGGTGCACAGGACGACGGTCGGGCTGTCGAACAGCACGAACTCGCCGGTCGCGATCTCGATCGCCACGACGCCGCGGACTTTCCCGTCGTCGACGACCAGGTCGGCGCAGAAATACTCGTCGTAGCGCCTGATCTCCGGATAGCGCAGCGACGTCTGGAAAAGCGTGTGGAGGATGTGGAAGCCGCTGCGATCCGCGGCGAACCACGTCCGCTGCACCTTCATGCCGCCGAAGAAGCGGACGTTGACGTCGCCGTCGGATTTGCGGCTCCACGGGCAGCCCCAGTGCTCGAGCTGGACCATCTCCTCGGGGCAGTGCGCGACGAAATATTCGACGACGTCCTGCTCGCACAGCCAGTCGCCGCCGGACACCGTATCGTCGAAGTGATGGTCGAGGCTGTCGTCCGCGCGCACGACCGCGGCCGCGCCACCCTCGGCGGCGACCGTGTGCGAGCGCATCGGCACCACCTTCGACACGAGCGCGACGGACAACCCGCGCTGCTCCTCGCACGCGGCGATCGCCGCGCGCAGGCCGGCGCCACCCCCGCCGACCACCACGACGTCCGCCCGCACGACCTGCATCGGCATGTCCCCGCTTAAACCGTGATCGTGACGAGCTGGTACAGGCCGCCGAACGACGTCGTGCGTTCCAGGGCGCCGAGTTTCGCGGTCGCGGGCAGCCACCGGTCGATCTCGTGCTTCCAGAGGTCCATCGCGAACGGCTCGAGCGTGCGGAGGATCGCCACCATCGGCCAATAGAGCGGGTTCAGCGCGCTCGGACGGTGGTAGTCGACGATCACGATGCGCCCGCCCGGTCGCACGACGCGCAAGGCCTCCGCGAGCGTGGCGCGCCGCACCTGTTCCGGCTGTTCATGCAAAAGGAAGAACAGGAGCGCGCGATCGTAGCTCGCCGGCTCGGCATCGAGCGCGGCGCTGTCGCCGTGCATCAGCGTCACCGGGCCGTCCGGAGGCAGCTTCCTCGCGAGGTTCTCGAGCTGAATCGGCAGCACGTCGACGACGTCGAGTCGCCCCCCGTCTGCGACGCGCGCCGCGAGGTGCGACGTGAGGTCGCCGTAGACGCACGCGACCTGAAGCGTCCGGCCGGGCAGCGTCGCGCCGAGCGCGTCGAGCGCCTCGTCGCGCAGGCGGTCGAAATTGCCCCACAGGATGAGGTTGACGAGCCATTGGCGCTCGAACGTGCGCACCGCCTGGGGATGCACGTAGGCCCACCAGTACTGCTTCGTCAGGTAGGCCGGGATCGCGATCGGGTCGCGTGCAAGGCATTGCCCATCGGTCGGCACATCACCTCCCTTCGCTGGTGCTGCTTCAGAGTCTTCTCCGGCACCATGTCGATGGGGCCGCACGGACGCTCGGCTGCGCAACGGCCGCAATCCTTGCAGCAATCGTAATTGAACCTGAACCGGCGGCCAAGCTTGATGTGCCGATTTCCCCGTGGTCAATCCACGACAGGTTCACCGCGCCGATCGGCCTTCGGTGGCTGCCCGGTTCGATCTCCCGCGGCGATTCGCAACGCCTCTTCGTCGCGAAGGGCGGCGCCTTCGGCGAGCAGTCGCGCGAGCTCGTCTTTCGCCATACGCTCGCGCAGCAGCGCGACGACGCGGTGTTGCGCTCGCGCCTCGTTGGGTTCGCGGACGGAATTCCTGGTCGCGAACGCCGCGTCGGCATACCCCTCGAGGCGAGCGGCGTCGGCAAGCCGTGCCGACAGCGCGAGTCGCAGCGCGAAATGGTCCATGAAGATCCACGCCCTGCCGACGACGTCGAGCAGCGGAAGCGCTTCCCGTGCCGTGGCCAGCGCTTCGTCGAGCTCTCCGCGCTCGGTGCGTACCCCGGACAGGTTCGCGAGGGCGAATCCGAGCTCGTCTCGAAAGCGCGGTGCGCGCAGCATCGGCACGTATTCGAGGAACTTCGCGAGCGCACCGTCGAGATCGCCGACCGCCCAGCTCGTATCCGCCGCGAATCCCAGGCTGCCGAGGATACCCCATTCGGCACCCGCCTCACGAAACGACGCCAACGCCTTGTCCTCGTCCACGAGCGCCGCCGACAGGTTGCCGGCCGCCTTCTCCGCAAAGGCACGGTTGGAAAAGCAGAAGGCGAGAAGCTTCGGCGGCGCCGACGGCCCGGCGAGCGACAGCGCCTCGGCCAGGGCCGACTTGGACTCCTCGTATCGCTGGACGCGGGCGAGCGACCAGGCGAAATAAATCAAGGCCTCCGCGAGCTTCATGCGGTCATCGAGTCCGCGGTAGAGCAGCACGGCGCGTTCCAGCGCAGGCAATCCGCGCGTCGGTTCCGAAACCTGGATCAGGTTCCCTAGCCAGAGCCAAAGGCGCGCCTCGTCGGAGGGGGGCGTTCGCGCATCGACCGCGTCGATGGCGGCTTGGAGCCAACGCACCGCCTCGCGCCATCGCGACAGACTCGACCAAACGGGGGCAGACGTTCCCGCCAGCGCGATGCCGACGGCGGGTGCGTACGCATCGTCGAGGGCGCACTCGAGCGCGGCGCGGACGCTGTCGATCTCGGGCAGGTAGCGCGCCTGCCAAACCCGTTCGGGGCCGGAGATCCACTCCTCCAGGCAGTGCTCGCAAAAGCGCCGGAAGTATTCGGCGTGGCGCAGTCTGAGGCGCTCGCTCTCTCCGGCTTCGGCCAGTTTCTCGGCTGCGTAGGCGCGCATCGTCTCGAGCAGGCGGTAGCGGGCATCGCCTTCGCGTGCTTCAGCGACCACCAACGAGCGCGTGACGAGCTGCGACAGGATATCAACGACGGCGAAGTCGTCGATCGAATCGTCGGCCGCAACATCGCAGACGGCTTCCAGCGAAAAACTTCCGGGAAATACGGCGAGACGCCGCAGCACGATCCGCTCCGCATCGGACAGGAGGTCGTAGCTCCAGTCGAACGTCGCGCGCAGCGTCTGGTGCCGCGGAAGGCTCACGCGCGTTCCGGCGGTGAGGAGCCGGAAGCGGTCGCCCAGTCGGGCGGCGATCTGCGCCACCGATAGCGCGCGTACGCGGGCCGCGGCAAGCTCGAGCGCGAGCGGAATGCCATCGAGATGCACGCACAGATCGGCCACCACGGGCGCCAGTTCTGGCGTGAGGCAGAAATCGGGTTGCATGTGCCGGGCGCGGTCGACGAAAAGCCGCACCGATTCGGCCTGCGCGATCCGTTCGTACCCGGCTTCCGGATCGGGCACCGTCAATGGGGAAACCGGAAACAATTGCTCGCCGGCGACCCGGAGCGGTTCGCGGCTCGTTGCGACGATGGTGGTGCCGCGCGTGCCCCGCAGCAGCGCGTCGATCAGCCTCGCGCAGCCCTCGAGCACGTGCTCGCAGTTGTCGACGATCAGCAACAACCGCCGCGAGCGGAGAGCCGCCTGCAACGCATCGAGCAGCGACCGCGTTTTCGGCTCCTGCACGCCGAGTCCCTGCGCGACGGCCTGCGCGACCTGTGCGGGGTCGGAAAGCGCCGCCAGCTCGATCCATACCGGCGCCTCGTCGAACGTGTCCGCGACGTCTTCCGCGAGCCGGAGTGCGAGGCGCGTCTTGCCGATCCCGCCAGGGCCGGTGAGCGTGAGCAAGCGCTGCTGCGGCAACAAGCGCTGGAGCGCGTCGAGCTCGCGTTCCCGGCCCACGAACGCCGACGCCTGCCGGGGCAGCGCCCCGCGGTGCGCGCCCGTGTCACGCCGCAGCGGGCCGTCGGCCACGCGCTTCACGGGGCCGACGAAACGGTAGCCGCGTCGCGCGAGGGTCTCGATCCAGCGGTCGCCGCCGGTTTCCTGCATCAGCACCCGGCGAATGGCGGAGATCTGGACGGCGAGGTTGTTCTCCTCGACGACGAGTCCCGGCCATGCGGCTTCGAGGATGTCCGCCTTCGCCACGTACTCGTGCGCGCGTTCGACGAGCGCGTGCAGCACGGCGACGCCGCGCGCGCCGAGCGGCGTCGGGACACCGGCCCGCGTGAGCACACCCGCGTCGGCGTCGAGGAGGAACGGCCCGATTTCGAAGCGGCTGTGCATGACCGCGATTGCGAAGGGCGACGGTCCGGCCGCGGCCCACCGGCCGCCGGCCGTGGGCGCCCGCTGCGAGTTTTAGGACTTTTTCATCCCTTTTACAAGACGCGCGAGCCGGCGCGATCCGACGATGGCGTGGCCACGTTGCCGGATCAGGAGACGAATCCATGAAGCTGCGCCCACCACGCACCGTATCGGCGGTCATCGCAACGTCCTTCGCCGTCAGCTCTGCCACCGCCGCCGGCGACCGGGCATTCCTTCCGAACATGCTGCCGGTTCCGAACGCCACCGGCATGGCGGCCACGTACAGCAGCGCGGGTACGATCGACACGACCGGTCCGTTCTTTCAGAGCCTCGGGACGAACGGCCGCAGCTGCGTCACGTGCCATCAGCCCCGTGAGGGCTGGACGGTGACGCCGCAAGGCATCCGAAAGCGCTTCCAGGCGACGCAGGGGACCGATCCGATCTTCCGAACGAACGACGGCGCGAACTCGCCGCGCGCCGACGTTTCCACCCTCGCGGCGCGCCGCGAGGCCTACTCGATGCTGCTCGACAAGGGGCTCGTCCGCATCGGGATCGGCGTGCCTGCGAATGCCGAATTCGAGCTGGTCGCCGTCGACGACCCCTATGGCTATGCGAGCTCCGCCGAGCTCTCGCTGTTCCGGCGCGTTCTGCCGTCGACGAACCTCAAGTTCCTAAGCACGGTCATGTGGGACGGGCGGGAGACGTTCCTCGACCCGACCTCGCGCGATTGCATCCTTGGCACGGCGCGATGTTTCGCGCCGCTGCATTTCGACCTCGCGCACCAGGCGAACGGCGCGACGACCGGACACGCCGAAGCGGCCGAGCCTTTGTCCCCGGAACAACGCGAAGCGATCGTCGCGTTCGAGAGCGCGCTTTTCACTGCGCAGATCTTCGACGACGAGGCGGGCGATCTCGCCGCGCGCGGCGCAAAGGGCGGTCCCTACGAGCTCACCCGGCAGGAGTTCTACTTCGGCATCAACGACGTCGTGTCGAACGACTACCGTACCGGCGCGCCGTTCGATCCGAACGTGTTCAAGCTGTACGCCGCGTGGGACCAGCTCGGGCACGACGTGCCCGACGAGGATGGCCACGACCGCTCGCAGGCGCGCGCCGCTGTCGCGCGTGGCGAGAGACTCTTCAACGGGAAGCCGTTGGCGGTCGCGTCGGTGAAAGGACTGAACGACGATCTCGGCATTCCCGTGCTTCAGGGCACCTGCACGACCTGCCACGACACGCCCGCCGCCGGGGACCACTCCACTCCGGTGCCCCTCGACATCGGGATCGCCGACGCATCACGCCGCACGCCCGACATGCCTCTCTACACGCTGCGTCAGAAGGCTGCACCGTTCGCGACGATCCAGACGACCGACCCCGGCCGCGCGCTGATCACCGGCAAGTGGGCGGACATCGGTCGATTCAAGGGTCCCATTCTTCGCGGGCTCGCGACGCGCGCGCCGTACTTCCACAACGGATCGGCGGCCGATCTGCGCGCCGTCGTCGATTTCTACGACGAGCGATTCGGCATCGGCCTCACCGAGGACGAGCGGGACGATCTTGTGGCGTTCCTCCGGACGCTTTGACGATGCACCGAACGGGGGGAGCGTGCACCGGGGCGCTGACGCATGGAACGCCCCTCAGAGCGACGGCCGAGGCTGGACCGTTCGCCGCTGCTGTGGCCAGGGGGTCGATGGTTCAGCGTAAGGCATTTCCATCATATCCGGCCATTCCCCGGAAGAGATCAGAA
>JBLMWT010000159.1:0-5935 GCA_050257375.1 Sphingomonadaceae bacterium | reverse complement strand
TGCTGCAGGTCGCGCTGGTAGGTCGTCTCCGCGAGATGCTCGGTGGCCTTGAGCGACTCGAGCAGCGCCAGGTCCGACGCGTTGTCGAGCTGCACCAGCGGCGCTCCGGCCTTCACCTCCTGGCCGGAGCCGAAGTGGATGGCGGAGATGACGCCGACGACCTGCGGCGCGAGGTCGGCGCCGTGCACCGCGCGCAGCGTGCCGACCGCGCTGACCGTGGACTGCCACTCCTGGTACCCAGCGCGGGTCGTGGACACGGTCTGCACCGGCACGCCCTGCGACGAGAGGAATTTCGTGGTCATGCGCGCGACGAAGGCTTTCCAGCCGAAGATCGCGCCGAACAGTGCTCCGGCGAGCACCAGCATCAGCACCATGCGCTTGGTCATCGATCGCAACTCCCGGGTCGAGCACGCTTGTAACGTCGGCGCAGCGAGGCTGTCAATGGCCTGTTGCGAGCCTTGCTAGACTGCCGGCGTGCAAATATCCCTGCCGGTCACGCTGGCGATGCTCGCTGCGGCGCTGCTGCACGCGGTCTGGAACGCGCTGCTCAAGTCGAGCCCCGACAAGGGGCTCGAAAACGTCGCGCTCGCCGCGAGCCGTGGCGCCCTCGCGCTCGCGATCGTGCCGTGGCTGCCGCTGCCCGCGCGCGAGGCGTGGCCGTGGATCGCCGCCTCGGTGGTGGTGCACGTGGCGTACTTCTGGGCGCTCGCCGGCGCTTACCGCTGGGGCGACCTGTCCTTCGCCTACCCGATCATGCGCGGCGGCGCGCCGGTGCTGGTGGCGCTCGTGGGCGCGGCGGTATTCGGCGAGCTGCTGCCGGCCGGCCAGGCCGCCGCGGTGGCGCTCATCTGCGCCGGAATCTTCGGCTTCGCGACCGTGGCGCGCGGCGGGGTGGCCGGCTGGCGCCGCGCGCTCGCCTTCGCGCTCGGCAACGCGGCGGTGATCGCCACCTACACGCTGATCGACGCGCATGGCGTGCGCCTCTCGGGTGCGCCGGTGAGCTACGCGATGTGGTTCTTCGTCGCCAACAGCGCGGTGCAGCTCGCGCTCGGGCTGGTGGGGCGGGCGCGCGAAGTGCCGCCGTACCTCGCGCGCCACTGGGCGCGCGCCGCGTTCGGCGGGGCCTGCACGCTCGGTTCCTACGGCATCGCCCTGTGGGCGATGGCGCAGGCGCCGGTCGCGCTCATCGCCGCGCTGCGCGAGGTGTCGGTGATCTTCGCCGCGGCGATCGGCGCGCTCTTTCTCGGCGAGCGCTTTACGCGGCGCCGCGTGCTGGCGACCGGCACGGTGCTCGCCGGACTGGTGCTGCTGCGGCTCTAGCCTTTGGCCGGCTCGATCGCGTCGTTCACGACGCGCACGTGATCGCCCGCTCGCCAGGGCGGTTGCGTGCTGCTCTGGACCGTGCGCAGCGTCCCGTTCTCCATGCGCACTTCGGTTTCCCAGTGCTTGGTCGCGCGCACCTCCTTCTCGACCTGGTGGCCGGCGAGCGCGCCGCCTGCCGCGCCGAGCACGGTCATGGCATCCTTGCCGCGACCGTTGCCCATCTGATGGCCGAGCACGCCGCCCAGCACGCCGCCTGCGACCGCGCCGAGGCCGGTACCCTGGCCCTTCACCTCGACCTCGCGCACCGCTTCGACGGTGCCGCAGACCGCGCAGGGCGCTTTCGCCGCGGCCACCCGCGCGGGGGCCTCCCTGTGAGGCGCCGCCTTGGCGATCGGCTTGGGCGCGGGCCTCGGCGCAGGCGCCGGCTCCTGCGCTTGCGGAGGCTCGGGCTGGGTGGGCGCGGCCGTGGTCGTCGCGGGTTCCTCCGGATTGGTCGCGCCGTGCGTGCCCGGCAGCACCCCGGTGATCGCGGCGACGCCGGCGGCCGACAGCACGATCACGGCGACCGCTGCCGTGGCGACGAGCGGATGAAGCTTACGGCGGGCTTGAGTGTCCATGTTCGTGGCCTCCTTGGCTTGGCGAAACGACTGCGCGCAGGTTAGCGCACGCGCGGCACGCGCTGCGCGGAGATTTGTTTCGAATTGTTTCCGTGCGCGACGCGCGCGTGACCTGCGTCACGCTTCGGGGCGCATGTGCGGGAACAGGATCACGTCGCGAATCGACGGGCTGTCGGTGAGCAGCATCACCAGCCGGTCGATGCCGATGCCGGCGCCGGAAGTGGGCGGCAGGCCGTACTCCAGCGCACGCACGTAGTCCGCGTCGTAGTACATCGCCTCCTGGTCGCCGGCGTCCTTCCGGCGCGCCTGCTCGAGGAAGCGCTCGGCCTGGTCCTCGGGGTCGTTCAGCTCGGAGAAGCCGTTGGCGATCTCCTTGGCGTCGATGAACAGCTCGAATCGCTCGGTGATCTCCGGGTCGGCGTCCTTGCGGCGCGCGAGCGGCGACACCTCGGCCGGGAAGTCCGTGACGAAGGTCGGCTCGATCAGGTTCTTTTCGGCGAGCGTCTCGAACAGCACGAGCTGCAGCGAGCCCCAGCCCTGGTCGTCGCCGAACTCCACGCCCAGCGCGCGCAGGCGCGCCGCGAGGAACGCGCGGTCGCGCAGCTGCGCGTCGCTCCAGGGCTCGGGCGCGTACTTGCGGATCGCCTGCGGGATGGAAAGCTGCGCGAAGGGCCTGCCGAAGTCGATCTTGCGCCCCTGGTACTCGACGAGCGTCGTGCCGAGCGCGGCCTGCGCCGCCTCGCGCAGGAGCTCCTGCACGAGCGAAATCATGTAGCGGTAGTCGCTGTACGCGCAGTACATCTCCATCATGGAGAACTCCGGGTTGTGGCGCGTCGAGATTCCCTCGTTGCGGAAGCTGCGGTTGATCTCGTACACCTTCTCCATGCCGCCCACCACCAGGCGCTTCAGGTACAGCTCCGGCGCGATGCGCAGGTACAGGTCCATGTCGAGCGCGTTGTGGTGCGTGCGGAACGGGCGCGCCGCGGCGCCGCCGGGGATCGGCTGCAGCATCGGCGTCTCGACTTCCAGGTAGCCTCGGTGCGACATAACCTCGCGCAACGCGCGAATCGCGCGCGAGCGCACTTCGAACACCCAGCGCGCGCGCTTGTTCACCAGCAGGTCCAGGTAGCGCTGCCGGTAGCGCTGTTCCTGGTCGGCGAGGCCGTGGAACTTCTCCGGCAGCGGGCGCAGCGACTTGGCGAGCAGGCGCAGCTCGTTCACGCGCAGCGTGAGCTCGCCCGTGCGCGTCTTGAACAGGATGCCGCGCGCGCCGACGATGTCGCCGATGTCGAAGTGCTTGTAGGCCGCGTGCCTGTCCTTGCCGCTGTGGTCGTCGGAGACGTAGATCTGGAGGCGGTCGCTGCCGTCCTGCAGCACGCCGAAGCTCGCCTTGCCCATGACGCGCTTGAGCATCAGGCGGCCGGCGACCGAGGCCTCGGGCGGATTCTTCTCCAGCTCCTCGGCCGACAGCGCGCCGTAGCGCGCGGCGAGCTCGGCGCTCGAGTCGGCGCCCGAGAAGTCGTTCGGAAAGGCGGGCCCTTCCGCGCGCAGCCTGGCGAGCTTGGCACGCCGCTCCGCGACGATCTGGTTCTCGTCCTGCGCGGGCTGCGGCTCGGGTTTGTTCTGTTCCTTCGTGCTCATGTTCCCTCACACTCCCTGCTTGAGGCTTGCGGTGATGAACTCGTCCAGGTCGCCGTCGAGCACCGCCTGCGTGTTGCCGATTTCGATTCCGGTGCGCAGGTCCTTGATGCGCGACTGGTCGAGCACGTAGGAGCGGATCTGGTGCCCCCAGGCGATGTCGGTCTTGGACTCCTCGAGCTTGTCGCGCTCGACCTGGCGCTTGCGCAGCTCGAGCTCGTAGAGCTTGGACTTGAGCATCGCCATCGCCTCGGCGCGGTTCCTGTGCTGCGAGCGGTCGCTCTGGCACTGCACGACCACGCCGCTCGGGACGTGCGTGATGCGCACGGCGCTGTCGGTACGGTTGACGTGCTGGCCGCCGGCGCCCGAGGCGCGATAGGTGTCCACCTTGAGGTCCGCCGGATTGATCTCGACCTCGATCGATTCGTCCACCTCCGGGTACACGAACACGCTCGCGAACGAGGTGTGCCGGCGCGCGTTCGAGTCGAACGGACTCTTCCTCACCAGGCGGTGCACGCCGATCTCGGTGCGCAGCGTGCCGTAGGCGTAGTCGCCGGTCACCCTGAATGAGGCGCTCTTGAGGCCCGCGACCTCGCCCTCGGTGCGCTCGAGGATCTCGACGCGAAAGCCCTTGCGGTCGCAGAACTTCAGGTACATGCGCTCGAGCATCTGGGCCCAGTCCTGCGCCTCCGTGCCGCCCGAGCCCGCCTGGATGTCGACGAAGCAGTTGTTCGGATCGAGCGGGTTGGAGAACATGCGCCGGAACTCGAGCGCGGCGACCTCCCTTTCGAGCTGCGCCGCCTCCTGGCCGATCTCCTCGAGCGTGGCGTCGTCCTTGTCGGCCGCGGCGAGCTCGAACAGCTCGCGCGCGTCGCCGAGCGCCGTGCCGACGCGCTCCAGCGTGCGCACCACGCCGTCCAGCAGCTTCTTTTCCTTGCCGAGCTCCTGGGCGCGCTGCGGCTTGTCCCAGAGCTTCGGGTCCTCGAGCTCGCGGTCGAGCTCTAGCAGGCGCTTCTTCTTCGCGTCGAAGTCAAAGATACCTCCGAAGCTCGCCGACCCGGCCCTGCAGGTCCACGATGGAGGAGGCGATCTGGTTGCTGCGTTCGGCTTCCATGGCGCGCGGCCAAAGCGCGGATTATACAGGCGGCGGCAGCACCATCTGCGTCTGCGTTACGAGCGCCACCAGCTTGCCGGACTCCGCGGTGAGCCGCGTCTGCCACACCATGGTCGTCCTGCCGCGGTGAACCGGGGTGCACTCCGCGCGCAGGCGCGTGTTCACCGGCGCCGCGGCGAGGAAATTGGTCTTCGACTCGAGCGTCGTGGTGCGCGCGCCCGCCGGCAGGTTGACGAAGGTGCCCACCGCGCCCAGCGTGTCGGCGAACGCCATGACGGCGCCGCCGTGCAGGACGCCGCCGAGCGTGCACAGCTCGGGGCGCACCGTGAGCTCCGCGGCGACGCGCTCGGGGCCCACCTCGGTGAAGCGCACGCCCATCAGCTCCGGGAACAGGCCCTGCCAGCGCTCCTGGATGTCCGACGCCGCGCTCATCGGACCTCCTTGCCGCTGTAGTCCTCGGCGATGCGATCCTCGAAGAAGCTGGTGGGGTTGGGCGCCGCCATGAAGCGGCGGTACACCTCGGGCCACACCTTTTCGTACTGGAACACCCTGCCGTTGGACATCTCGACCTCGAGCGTCTGCGACTTCTCGTCGTAGCCCACCGAGCGGATCTTCGACGAATTGACGCGCTTCCTGTCCATGTCAGTCTCCTTCCACCTTCACCTTGTCGCCGGCGCGCACGGCGGCGAGCAGGCGCGCGTCGCCCACGATCCTGCCGAGCAGGTTGCAGCGCGCGACCAGCTTGGGTTTGCCGTCGGTCGAGATCGGGGTGGGGCCGTAGGGCAGCGCGAGCGCCGAGCCCTCGACCCAGAAGCACACGGTGCCGGGCTCGACGATCTGGCGCGCTTCGGGCTCGAGGTTCGCGTTCACGGGGACTTCGAAATACAGCTCCTCGCCCCAGGTCTGGGCGCGCGACTCGAAAGGCAGCGCCTCGAGGAGCGCCTCCGCGGTCGGCGTGTCGTCCAGCGCGACCTGGAAGGTCGTTTTGCCGGCGGTGATGCGCAGCCTGTGCATGACGGAATTCGCCTCAGGTCTCGATGTGCTCGACGTTCAGCTGCACGCTCTTCAGGCCGTTGAACTCGTTCACCGCCAAACGGTAGGCGGCGCGCACGCGCGCGCCGAGCGGCGCGCCGGGTGACTGCGCGCCGCGCTCGAGCGCGTTGAAGCGGATCGCCTCGAACTTCCTGCCGTCCTTCGCGAGGCGCAGCTTCAGGTGCCGCTCGCCCACGATGCGCTGGCTTTC
>JBLMWT010000158.1:0-3655 GCA_050257375.1 Sphingomonadaceae bacterium | reverse complement strand
CCGGTGATCTTCTCCATGCGGCGCATCGTGCGCGCGCTGCCGGGCATCAGGCGCGTCAGGTCGCGCGTGCGGTAGCGGATCATCGGCAGCGCCTCCTTGGTGAGCGAGGTGAGCACGAGCTCGCCCTTCTCGCCCTCGGGCAGCGGTGTGCCGGTCTCGGGGTCGACGATCTCGGGGAAGAAGTGGTCCTCCCAGATCGTGAGCCCGTCCTTCGTCTCGGCGCACTCCTGCGCCACGCCCGGCCCGATGATCTCGGAAAGCCCGTACAGATCGAGCGCCTGGATCGGTAGCCGATCCTCGATCGACTTGCGCAGCTCGTTGGTCCACGGCTCCGCGCCGAAGATGCCGATCTTGAGCGAGGTCGACCTCGGGTCGATGCCCTGGCGCTCCATCTCGTCGGCGATCGCCAGCATGTACGACGGCGTCACCATGATGATCTCGGGCTTGAAGTCCTGGATCAGCTGCACCTGTCGCTCGGTCATGCCGCCGCCGAGCGGCACGACCGCGAGCCCGAGGCGTTCGGCGCCGTAATGCGCGCCAAGGCCCCCGGTGAACAGGCCGTAGCCGTAGGCGACGTGCACCTTGTGGCCGGACTTCGCGCCTGCGGCGCGGATCGAGCGCGCCATCACCGTGGTCCAGGTGTCGATGTCTTTGGCGGTGTAGCCGACGACGGTCGGCTTGCCCGTCGTGCCGGAAGAGGCGTGGATGCGCACGATCTTGTCCATCGGCACGGCGAACATGCCGAACGGATAGTTCTCGCGCAGATCGGCCTTGGTGGTGAACGGGAACTTCGCCAGGTCGGCGAGCGTGTTGCAGTGCTCGGGCCTGACGCCTGCGGCATCGAGCTTCTTGCGGTAGTGCGGCACGTTGTCGTAGGCGTGCCGCAGGGTCCATTGCAGCCGCTGCAGCTGCAGCTTGCGCAGGTCGGCGAGCGGCGCCTTCTCGATCGGCTCGAGGGCGAAGCTGTTCATGTCGCCTTTCCTCCCTGAATAATTCTTGGTGCCTGCTATGCGAAAGGCGGGCCAAAGCTTACACCAAAGGGCAGTAGAATCGCCTGACCATGCTGAAGGTAACGGCCATCGACGGCATGACGCCGGTCGTGCACCCGAGCGCCTACGTGCACCCGAGCGCCGTGCTGATCGGCGACGTGATCGTCGGGCCGCGCGTGTACGTCGGACCCTGCGCCTGCCTGCGCGGCGACTTCGGCCGCATCGTGATCGAGGAGGGCGCGAACATCCAGGACTGCTGCATCCTGCATGCCTTTCCGGATCGCGATCTCGTGGTCGAGGCCGACGGCCACATCGGCCACGGCGCGGTGCTGCACGGCTGCGTGGTGAAGCAGAACGCCATGGTCGGCATCAACTCCGTGGTGAACGACAACGCGCTGGTGGGCGAATCGTCGATCGTCGGCGCGATGGCGTTCGTCAAGGCGGGCTTCGAGGTTCCGGCGAAGAGTCTCGCGATGGGCATTCCGGCGAAGGTGGTGCGCGCGCTGTCGGACGCGGAGCTCGCCTGGAAGCGCGACGCGACCCGCCAGTACCAGCAGCTCACGGTGCGCAGCCTCGCCAGCGCGTGCGAGACCGTGGCGCTCGCCGAGCCCGAGCCCGGCCGGCCGCGCTTTCGCGACCCGACGGTAATGCCGCTTTCGGAAATGAAGAAAGGAAACGCGCAATGAGCGATACCGCGCTTCTCATCATCGACATCCAGAACGACTACTTCCCCGGCGGCGCGATGGAGCTGGAAGGCGCGCAGGCCGCCGGCGCGAAGGCGGGCGCGGCGCTCGCCGCGTTTCGCGCGAACAAGCAGCCCGTGTTCCATGTGCGCCACCTGTCGGTGCGCCCGGGGGCGACGTTCTTCCTGCCTGGCACGAAAGGCGCCGAGATCCACGCCTCGGTCGCGCCGGCCTCCGGCGAACCGGTGATCGAGAAGAACTTTCCGAACAGTTTCCGCGCCACGGGGCTCAAGCAGCAACTCGAGCACGCCGGCATCAAGCACCTCGTGGTGGCCGGCATGATGACGCAGATGTGCGTCGATTCGAGCGTGCGCCAGGCCGCCGACCTCGGCTTCAAGGTGACGCTGCTCGCCGACGCCTGCGCGACGCGCGCGCAGAGCTTCGGCGGCGAGACGGTGCCCGCGGCGCAGGTGCAGCGTGCGTTTCTCGCGGCGCTGAACGGCCTGTTTGCCAAGGTGCAGACGACCGACGAATACCTGAAGGGGGCCTGACCATGACCTACGAGTTCATCACCACCGAGGCGCGCGGCCGGGTCGGGCTCGTCACGCTGAACCGTCCCAAGCAGATGAACGCGCTGAACCCGAAGCTCATGCAGGAGCTCGGCGCGGCGCTGTACGCCTTCGACGCCGACGACGCGGTCGGCGCGATCGTCATCACCGGCAACGACAAGGCGTTCGCCGCGGGCGCCGACATCGGCGCGATGAAGGACTGGAACTTCGTCGACGTGTACCGCGCCGACTACATCACGCGCGACTGGGAGCACATCCGCAGGGTGAGGAAGCCCGTGATCGCCGCGGTCGCCGGCTACGCGCTCGGCGGCGGCAACGAGCTCGCCATGATGTGCGACATCGTGATCGCCGCGGAGAACGCGAAATTCGGCCAGCCCGAGATCAACCTCGGGGTGCTGCCGGGCGCCGGCGGCACGCAGCGCCTGCCGCGCGCCGTGGGCAAGGCCAAGGCGATGGACCTGTGCCTCACCGCGCGCATGATGGACGCCGCCGAGGCGGAGCGCGCGGGCCTCGTTTCGCGCGTCGTGCCGGTCGACAAGGTGCTCGCCGAGGCGCTCGCGGTCGCCGAGAAGATCGCCGCCTACTCGCTGCCGGTGGTGATGATGGTGAAGGAAGCGATCAACGCCGCCTACGAGATGCCGCTCGCCGAGGGCGTGCACTTCGAGCGGCGGCTGTTCCACGCCGCGTTCGCGCTCGCCGACCAGAAGGAAGGCATGGCGGCCTTCGTCGAAAAGAGAAAGCCGGGGTTCACCAACAAGTGAATTCCGCTCGCAGGACGGCGGTCATCATGTTGACCGCGCACGTCCTGTCGATGGCGGGCTTTTCCACCTTCGCCGCGCTCTTGCCCGAGCTGCGCGCGCTCTGGCGCCTGACGAACTCGGAAGCCGGCGTGGTGAGCGGGATGTTCTTCGTCGGCTACGCGGGCAGCGTGTCGTACTGGACCGCGCTCACCGACAGAATGGATGCGCGCCTCGTGTACGCCGCCGGCGGCCTGCTCGCGGCGGCGGGCAGCGTCGGCTTCGGGCTCGCCGCGCAGGGCCTCGCGAGCGCGGTGCTGTTCCAGGTGCTGCTCGGCGCCGGCATCGCGGCGATGTACATGCCGGGGCTGCGGCTGCTCTCGGACCGCGCCGCGGGGCCCGCGCAGAGCCGCTACATCGCGTTCTACACGTCGTTCTTCGGCATCGGCACCGCGCTCTCGCTCGCGGCCGCGGGTACGGTGAGCGCGGCGGCGGGCTGGCGTTGGGCGTTCATCGCCGCAGGAGTCGGTCCGCTCGTCGCCGGGGCGCTGGTGGTCGCGGGCATCGACGCGCGCGCGCCGGCCGCGGCGGCCGCGCCGCGCTTCTCGCTCGGCGCGCTCTTTCCGCTCGCCGCGTGGCGCAAGCTGCTCGCCGTCCGCCCGGTGGCGGGCTTCGCG
>JBLMWT010000157.1:0-2575 GCA_050257375.1 Sphingomonadaceae bacterium | reverse complement strand
GCCCGACGTCGCCGAGCGTCGACCAGCCCTCCCGGCTACGTGAGACGGCGGTCTTTCTCGGGTCGTTGTGATACTCGAACGCGGGGCCGTTCGCGAAATAGATGGTCCCGGTTTCGCCCGGCGAAAGCACTGCCCCGTCGTCGTCCAGGATGCGCACTTCGCCGAGCAGCGCGCGACCGACCGTGCCTTTGTGCGCGAGCCACTCCTGCGAATTGCAGGCGACATAGCCGTTGCCTTCGGTCCCCGCGTAGTACTCGTAGAGCACGGGTCCCCACCAGCGGATCATCTCCTCCTTTACCGGTACGGGGCAGGGCGCCGCCGCGTGGATCGCGACTCTGAGCGAACTCAGGTCGTAGCGCGCGCGCACGTCGGGCGGCAGCTTCAGCATGCGCACGAACATGGTCGGCACCCACTGACTGTGCGTGACGCGGTACCGCTCGATCAACGCCAGTGCCTCCTCGGCCTCGAAGTGTTCCATCAGCACCGAGGTTCCGCCGCAGCGCATCACCGTCATGTTGAAGCGCAGCGGTGCCGCGTGATAAAGCGGCGCGGGTGAGAGGTAGATCGAGTCGGGGCCCAGGCCGTACAGCTTGCGCGCGAGCGCAAGCAATGGCGTGGGAGCGTCGATCGCTTCGTCCAGAAGCTCGGTCTTGATGCCTTTCGGGCGGCCCGTGGTGCCGGAAGAGTAGAGCATGTCGCGGCCGGCGCTCTCGTCGGCGATGCGATCGATTGGCTGCGCACGGACGCTATCGTCCCAGCGACGGTAGCCGGGCAGCGCGCCGCCGACCGAAAAGCGCAACGCGAGCTGCGGCAGACGCTCGGCGAGGCCCGCTGCAGCTTCGGCGAGGCCGGCGGAGACGACGAACGCCTTGGCGCCGCAATCGCGCAGGATGTACTCCGCCTCCTGGAGCGCGAGCCGCGTGCTCATCGCGGTGAAGAGAAGCCCCGAGCGCTGCGCCGCAAAGCAGATCTCGAAGAAGCGCGCGTCGTTGTTGAGCATGAGCGCAATGTGATCGCCGCGCGTCAGCCCGCAGGCCCTGAACAGTTGCGCGCCCTGATTGGAGCGCTCCTCGAGCTGGCGGTAGGTGACCGTCTCGCCCGACCGGGCCATGACGTAGGCGGGCTTGTCGGGCGTGCGTGCTGCGTGGTGGCAGGGATGGAGCCGGTCTGCGTCCATGGCGAGGCACCGCGAGTGTTGCATAATCCGGGAGACCATGACGACCGATTTTGGAATCCTCTCCTACGGTGCCTATCTCCCGCGGCGCCGGCTGCAACGCAAGACGATCGCCGCGGCGAACACTTGGTTCAACCCCGCCCTGCGCGCGCTCGCGAAAGGCGAGCGCGCGATGGCCAACTGGGACGAGGACGCAGTCACCATGGCGGTCGAGGCGTCGCGCGACTGCCTCGGCGGCCTATCGGGCGTCGCGCCCGCCCAGCTGATGCTTGCCTCGACGACGCATCCCTACGACGACCGGCAGAACGCCGGCATCTTGGCCAGTGCGTTGCACCTCGGCTCCGCGCTGCGCGCGCTCGACGTCACGGGAAGCCAGCGAGCCGGCAGCTCGGCGCTCATGACCGCGCTCACCACCGGAGGAAATGTCCTGGTCGCCGCGGGCGAGCACCGGCTCGCCAAGGCGGCGAGCCCGCAGGAGATGCACTACGGCGACGGCGCGGCCGCGTTGCTCGTCGGGCGCGGCGCGCCGATCGCGCGCCTGGTCGCCGCGCACAGCGAGACGGTGGATTTCGTTCACCAATACCGCGGTCGCGACCGCGCGCACGACTACGCGTGGGAAGAGCGCTGGATCCGCGACGAAGGCTACATGAAGATCGTGCCTGCGGCGCTCGCGAAGCTCTTCAAGGCGAGCGGCGCCTCGCCCGAGGCTGTGACGCACTTCTGCATGCCGTGCACGCTATCGCGCGTTGCTGCCGGCGTCGCCAAGCGCGCCGGAATCCCGGAAGGTGCGCTGCGCGACAACCTCGCAGCGGTGTGCGGCGACACCGGCGTCGCGCATCCGCTGCTCATGCTCGCGCATGCGCTCGAGGAGTCGAAGTCCGGCGACAGGATCCTCGTCGCCGCATTCGGTCAGGGCTGCGACGCGCTGCTGTTCGAGGTGACCGATGCCGTGCGCGAGCTGCCGGCGCGCAGCGGAGTGAAGGGCGCGCTCGCGCGGCGCAAGGAGGAAACGAACTACGAGCGCTTCCTCGCCTTCAACGATCACATCGCGCTCGATCGCGGCATGCGCGCCGAGGTCGACCACGGCACGCCGCTCTCGACGCTGTACCGAAATCGTGACATGGTCACCGGGCTCGTGGGCGGGCGCTGCCGCAAGTGCGGCACGCTGCAGTTTCCGCGCGGGCGCTATTGCGTCAATCCGCAATGTAACGCGCTCGATTCGCAGGACGATCACCCGTTCTCCGAAGTCGGCGCGAAGGTGATGTCGTACACCGCCGACGTGCTCACCTACAGTCCCGATCCGCCGGCCTACTACGGCATGATCCAGTTCGACGGCGGCGGGCGCATGATGGCCGACTTCGCCGACGTCGACGACGGCAAGGTCGAGGTCGGCATGCCGAT
>JBLMWT010000156.1:0-7605 GCA_050257375.1 Sphingomonadaceae bacterium | reverse complement strand
CCCAGTACGCGCTGCTTTCCGCGCTCGCCGCGCTGGGGCGGGTCTATGTCGGACCGGCGGCGGGCGCCATGGCGCAGAGCCTCGGCTGGCCGGAGTTCTTCTTCATCACCTTCCTCATCGCCCTGCCGGGCCTGGCGATGCTCGTCTGGCAGCGGCGCCGCATCGAGGAAATCGACACGGCGCCGCGCGAGTGAAGCGCCGCGTACTTATTCCGCAGTCGTCGGATCGATGACCGCCCGCACGCGCGCCACGCTGTTCGCGGGGAAGCCACCTTGGCGGGCATGCTCCCGGACGGTCCCCGCGTCCGGGGCAACATACAGGCAGTAGATTTTGTCGTCGGTGACGAAACTCTGCACCCACTGGATCTTCGGTCCCATCTTCTCCAGTACCCCGCAGGACTTCTGCGAGATGGCCTGCAGCTCTCCGGGCGGCAGTTTCCCGGCGCCGGCGATTTCGCGCTCGATGACGAACTTGGGCATGGTGTCTCCTTCGGTTTGATTGAGAGACGGGCGGGATTGCCGCGCCTCGCGTGACTGTGGCGCACGCGACCGAAGGCGTATTGAGGCCGGAGTCCCGTTAAGGGCGGTCGCCCGCCGCCGTTCAGGGACCGTTGTCCCGGTCAGGACCGCGCGACGCCCAGGCCGGCATCCCGGGCCATCACGATGGCCTGATAGCGATGCGCCACGCCGATCTTGTCGAACACGCGCGTGATGTGGTTGCGCACGGTCTTTTCCGACAGCGCGAGTTCGGCCGCGATCTCGGCGTTGTCCAGGCCGCGCGCGATGCCTTCCAGCACCTGACGCTCGCGGCCGGTGAGCTCGGCGACCCGATCCGCGATCGTGGCGGCCGAGTCCTGCGTGTGCGGCGCGCGCAGGAAGGCCCTGACTTCTTCCCTCAGGCGCATCCACGCGGGCTCGTCGGGCAGCAGCATGTGGTTCTCGCTTTCGAGCTCGACGAAGCGCGCGCCGGGGATCAGCCTGCCGAGCAGGCGCCCTTCCTCGACCGGCGCCACCCTGTCGCCGAGAGCGTGGACGACGAGCGTCGGGCAGCTGACGCGCCGCGCGATTTCACGCACGTCGACGTGGAAGGTGGTATTCATGAACGGGACGACGTTTTCAGACGAAATCGCGAGGCGCTGCAGCTCGGTGTACGAGCGCAGATGCTCGATGCCGCCGCCGGGCTGGAACATCGAGGCCCAGACTTGCATGAACGCGTGATTTTCGCGCCCCCAGCCGAGCTGCGCCATGTCGAGCAGCACCTTGGCTTTGATCGGCTCGGGCTTCAGTTCGGTGCGCAGCAGCATGCCGCGCGCGTAGGTGCCGTAGAGCACGAGCCGGCTGACCCGCTCGGGGTGCCGCGCCGCGTAGGCGATGGCAATCGGCCCGCCTTGGCAGACGCCGAGCAGCGGGAAACGCTCGAACCCCGCGGCGTCCACTACCGCCGCAAAATCGCGTACCCAGGTATCGAGCGAAACGTTCAGGAATGAGCGGTCCGACAGACCGGTGCCGCGCAAGTCGTAGCGCAAAAGGGCGTGATTGCCGGAGAAGTGCTCGAGCCAGGGCCGCCAGGCGAGGCTGCGCCACTGGTGCTCCAGGTGGCTGAGCCAGGTGGCCGACAGGACCAGGGGCGCGCCATGCCCGCTCAGGGCGTAGGCGATGCGTGCGCCGTCGAAGCTGGAGCAGAATCTGACTTGTTGATTCACGCCGTCGGATCATACTGCGCCCTGCGCGCCGGCGGCGAGGGTTCGCCTCAAGCGCCCCGGCGGCAGTCCATCATGCGCTTCCTCTGGCGCCCCTCGGCGTCGAAGTTCGATGAGTCTAGCCAGCGCTCGAAGGCGGCCTTGAGCGCCGGCCACTCCCGGTCGATGATCGAGAACCACGCGGTGTCGCGGTTCTCTCCCTTGACCAGCATGTGCTGGCGGAAGGTGCCCTCGTAGGTGAAGCCGAAGCGGGCGGCGGCGCGGCGCGAGGGCTCGTTGAGCGCGTTGCACTTCCATTCGAAGCGCCGGTAACCGAGCGTGTCGAACACGTAGCGCGCTGCGAGGAAGAACGCCTCCGTCGCGACACGCGTGCGCGCGATGGTCGGCCCCCACAGGATCGAGCCGATCTCGATCACGCCGTGCTCCGGAACGATCCGCATCAGCGCTTGGCGCCCTTCGCAGCGCCCGGTCGCTGCGTCGATCACGCCGAAGTATGCGGGATCCTCGGACGCGACCGCGCGTAGAAGCCAGACGTCGAATTCGGGGCGCTCCTGCGGCGATTCGAACAGATAGCGAAAGCGCTCCGCGGCGCCCGGCGCCATCGACGCTGCGAACAGCCCGTCGCCGTGGCGCGTCGCATCGAGCGGTTCGACGCGGGCGTAGCGCCCCGCGAGTGCCACCCGTTCCGGGCGCGGGAAGCTAGGTCGCTGCACAGCGATAAACGGCGAGGCTGCCGAAAAGGTTGGGCAGGAAGCTGATCTGCCGGCCCTGATGCAGCGCGACGCGCTCGCGGATGCGCACGCCGAGCTTGCGGCACAGGTCCTCGAAGTCGAGCGTGGTGCACAGGTGCACGTTCGGGGTGTCGTACCACTCGTAGGGCAGCTCTTCGGACACCGGCATGCGCCCGAGCAGCACCTGCAGGCGCGCGCTCCAATGACCGAAGTTCGGGAACGAGACCACCGCTTCGCGCCCGACGCGCAGCATCTCGCGCAGCAGCTGCTCGATGCGGTGGATCGTCTGCAGCGTCTCCGACAGGATCACGGTGTCGAAGGATCCGTCGCGAAACAGCGAGAGACCGCTCTCGAGGTCGAGCTGCAGCACGTTGATGTCGTTCTTCACGCAGGCAACCACCTCCGCGTCGTCGATCTCGACCCCGTAGCCCGGCGCCTCGCGCGCTTGCCACAGGTACTTGAGCAGCGCGCCGTCGCCGCAGCCCAGGTCGAGCACGCGCGCGCCCAGCGACACCCAGCGCGCGATGGCGGCGAGGTCGGGGCGTCCGGCGAGCAGGGCCTGGGGCGTCTCGCTCACAGCTCGATGTTCCCGAAGTAGGCGGCGAGCGCGCC
Organism: Sphingomonadaceae bacterium; assembly: GCA_050257375.1. Lineage (GTDB taxonomy): Bacteria > Pseudomonadota > Gammaproteobacteria > Burkholderiales > SG8-39 > DAHVFK01. The sequence goes on along the minus strand of JBLMWT010000156.1, from coordinate 4,563 downwards.
GAAATAGCGCGCATCGTCCAAGAGGAAAGCGTCGTGCCCGCCCGGAGCGTCGATTTCGAGGTACGACACGATCTTGCGCGCGTCGAGCAGTGCCCTGACCATCTCGCGCGAGCGCGACGGCGCAAAGCGCCAGTCGGACTTGAACGACACGACGAGGAACGCCGATTTGGCGCGCGCCACCGCGGCGGCGAGGTCACCGCCGAAGTCGGCGGCCGGGTCGAAGTAGTCGAGCGCCTTGGTGATCCTCAGGTAGGTGTTCGCGTCGAAATAGGAGGAGAACTTGTCGCCCTGGTAGCGCAGGTAGCTCTCGACCTCGAAGTCGATGTCGAAGTCGAAGCCGAGCGCCGCGCGGCGCAGCTGGCGCCCGAACTTGCCCATCATCGCCTCGTCCGAGAGGTAGGTGATGTGGCCGATCATGCGCGCGATGCGCAGCCCGCGCACCGGCACCACGCCTTTGTCGTAGTAGTTCCCGCCGTGGAAATCGGGGTCGGTGGTGATCGCCTGGCGGGCGACTTCGTTGAAGGCGATGTTCTGCGCCGAGAGCTTCGGCGTCGCGGCGATGACGAGCGCGTGGCGGATGCGCTCGGGATAGGCGAGCGACCATTGCAGCGCCTGCATTGCGCCGAGGCTGCCGCCCATGACGGCCGCGAAGCGCTCGATGCCGAGCCGATCCGCGAGGCGCGCCTGCGCCTGCACCCAGTCCTCCACCGTGACCACCGGGAAGTCGCCGCCCCAGGGTCTGCCGGTGGCCGGATTGACGCTCATCGGCCCGGTCGAGCCGTGGCAGCCGCCCAGGTTGTTCACGCCGATGACGAAGAAGCGGCGCGTGTCGAGCGGCTTGCCCGGGCCGACCATGTTGTCCCACCAGCCGATCTCGTCGGGCCGCTCCGCGTAGTAGCCGGCGACGTGGTGCGAGGCGTTCAGCGCGTGGCATACGAGCACCGCGTTCGTGCGCGCCGCGTTCAGCTCGCCGTAGGTCTCGTAGGCGAGCTCGAAGGACGGCAGCTGCGCCCCTCCGCGCAGGCGGATCGGCTCGTCGAAGCGCGCCTTCTGCGCCACGACCTGGCCGACCGAGGAGGGTTCAAGCGGAGCGTTCAAGAGCGTCTCTTTAGCGGTATTTGTAGTGCGCCCGCAATCTGAACATCAAATCGGCGCCGCCGAGGATTATAGCCGAGCGAGGATCCTTCTCAACCGGCCGCTAGGCGTTCAGCTTGGCGAGCAGGACGCGCGTGCGCGCCGGGTCGACGCTGCGCAGCACGCGCTGCACGAGCGGCCGCAGCTCGCCGAGGTTCGTGCGCAGGATGCGCTCCTTGATGGCGAGCAGCTGCGCCGGATGCATCGAGAAGCTGCGCAGGCCCATGCCGAGCAGCAAGCGCGTGAGCTCCAGGTCCCCGGCCATCTCGCCGCACACGGCCACCGGCACGCCGGCGTGCGTCGCGGTGCGGATGGTGTGCGCCACGAGGTGCAGCACTGCCGGATGCAGCGGATCGTACAGATGAGCGACCGAGTCGTCGGTGCGGTCGATCGCGAGCGTGTACTGGATGAGGTCGTTCGTGCCGAGCGAAAGGAAGTTCAGGCGCCGCAGGAACATCGGCAGCGCGAGCGCCGCAGCCGGGATCTCGATCATGCCGCCCACCTCGATCGCCCGATCATAGGGGATCCCCTTCTCGTCGAGCTGCTGCTTCGCCTGCTTGACGAAGGCGAGCGCCTGCTCGATTTCGTGACCGTGCGCCACCATCGGCAGGAGGATGCGCACGTGCCCGTAGTGCGAGGCCCGCAGAATCGCCCTGATCTGCGTCAGGAACATCTGCGGCTCGGCGAGGCAGAAGCGGATCGCCCGCAGGCCGAGCGCCGGGTTGGGCATCGCGTGGCCGTTTCCGGAAAGCGTCTTGTCAGCGCCGATGTCCAAGGTGCGCAGCACGACCGGCCTGCGCTCGAGCGCCGCGGCGACCTCGCGATAGGCCTCGAACTGCTCGTCTTCCGAAGGCAGGTCCCTGCGGTTCATGAACAGGAACTCGGTGCGGAACAGCCCGATGCCCTCGGCGCCGGCCTCGAGCGCCTGGGCCACGTCCTGCGGGAGCTCGATGTTGGCGTACAGCTGGACCGGTTCGGCGTCCAGCGTCGCCGCGGGGGTGGATTTCAGCCGGCGCAGCTTCTTGCGCTCGAGCTCGATCTGGGACTGCCGCAGCTGGTATTCGGCCAGCACGATCGGGTCCGGGTCGACCACCAGCACGCCCTGCGCGCCGTCGACGATCAGCAGCTCGCCTTCGCGTATCGTTTGACGCGCCTGATGCAGGCCGACGATCGCGGGAATGTTCAGGCTGCGCGCCAGGATCGCAGTATGCGAGGTGACGCCGCCCACGTCGGTGACGAAGCCGCCGAACTGATGGCGCTTGAACAGGATCATGTCCGCGGGGGACAGGTCGTGCGCCACGACGATCAGGTTGCGTTCCTCGGCGCTGCGCGGCTCGGCGAGCGTCGGGCCGCCCATGAGCGCCTTGAGCACGCGTTCGACCACCTGGCGGACGTCCGCCTTGCGCTCACGCAGGTACGGATCCTCGATCTCCTCGAATTGCGCCATCAACCTGTCCATCTGCTGCACCAGCGCCCACTCGGCGTTGCATCGCCGCTCACGCACCAGCTCGAGCGGCGCCTGCGACAACGACGCATCCTCGAGGATCATGCGGTGCAGGTTGACGAAGGCGCCGAACTCCGCCGGCGAATCCGGCGGGATCTGCGCCTCGAGCGCCCGCAGATCCTCCTTGACGCGGACGACCGCCGCGTCGAAGCGCGCGATCTCCGCTTCGACCGATTCCTCCGGAATTTCGTAGTGCGCGACCTCGAGACGCGCGCTCGAGACGAGGTGCGCGTGGCCGATGGTGATGCCGCCGGACACGCTCGAGCCGTGCAGGACGAAGTTCATTCGCCTTCGCCGAACTTGTCCGCGATCAGCTCGCAGATCGCGTCGAGCGCGGCCTGCGCGTCGTCGCCCTCGGCCTCGACCACCACCGAGCTGCCCTTGCCCGCCGCCAGCATCATCACGCCCATGATGCTCTTGGCATTCACGCGCCGCCCGTTGCGCGACAGCCAGACTTCGCTCTTGAAGCCGCTCGCGACCTGCGTGAGCTTGGCCGAGGCGCGCGCGTGCAGGCCGAGCTTGTTGACGATCGTCGTCTCAACGCTTGCCATTGCAGCGGTCGGTGCCCACGTCCACGACGCCCTCGCGGCCGCCCGAGAGCGCCTTGTCCACTACCGTGGCGAGCGGCTCGTTCCGGTAGGTCAGCGCGCGCACCAGCATGGGCAGGTTCACCCCCGCGACGCCCGCGACGCGCCCGTGATCGAGCAACCGCAGGGCGATGTTTCCCGGCGTCGCGCCGAAGATGTCGCTCAACACGAGTACGCCCTGCCCGGAATCGAGCTCCGCCAGCAGCGCGCGCGCGCGCGACAGCACCGCGTCGGGATCGTCGTCGACGGCCACGCCGAGATGGCTCACCGCCTGCGGGCGCGCGCCGAGCACGTGGCTTGCCGCACGAATGAGCGCGTCGCCCAGCGAGCCGTGCGAGATGATGAGTATCCCGATCACGCGCGCAGCTTCGCTTCCAGCGCCTCGATATACATTCCCGGCACGTCGAAGCCGGTCTGGTCCTTGATCTCGCGAAAGCAGGTCGGGCTGGTGACGTTCACCTCGGTGAGCCAGTCGCCGATCACGTCCAGCCCGACGAACAGCAGCCCGCGCGCAGCGAGTGCGGGACCGAGCGCCTCGGCGATCTCGCGGTCGCGCGCACTCAGCTCGCGCGCCTCGCCGCGCGCGCCCGCTGCGAGGTTGCCGCGCGATTCGCCCGCCTTGGGAATGCGCGCCAGGCAGTAGGGCACCACCTTGCCGTCGATGATGATCACGCGCTTGTCCCCGTCGACGATCTCGGGGATGTAGCGCTGCGCCATCACGCTGCGCTTGCCGCCCTGCGCCATGATCTCGACGATCACGTTGCGATTGGGGTCGCTCGCGCGCACGCGAAAGATATTCTCTCCGCCCATGACGTCGAGGCGCTTGACGACCACGTCCTGCTGCGCGTCGATGAATGCGTGGATCTGCTGCGGGTCGCGCGTCACGAGCGTGGGGGCGACGAAGCGCGGGAATTCCGTGATCGCGATCTTTTCGTTATGGTCGCGGATCGCCGCCGGCGAATTGAACACGCGGGCGCCCTCGCGCTCGGCCGCGGACAGCAGCCAGGTGCTGGTCACGTACTCGAGGTCGAACGGCGGGTCCTTGCGCATGAGGACGGCGTCGAACTCGGCGAGCCGGCGCCGTGCGCTGCCGTCCGTCCGGTACCAGTCCTCGTCGTCGTCGGTGAGCGCGATGCGCGTCGTCTCGGCCGTCACGCCGTCGGCGCGCCAGGCGAGCCCCGGCTGCTCGCACACGTACACCGCGTGGCCGCGCGCCTGGGCGGCGCGCATCATCGTGACGGTCGTGTCCTTGTAGGCCTTGATCTCGTCCAGCGGGTCGATGATGAACAGGAACTGCATGGCCGCTGGCGCGGGGCGCCCGCCCCCGCGCTTCATTGG
>JBLMWT010000155.1:0-23114 GCA_050257375.1 Sphingomonadaceae bacterium | reverse complement strand
CGAAGGAAATACAGGAGAGAGCCAGGCAGAAGCAGATCAACCTCCGCTATGACGGAAGTCGCGTCGGCGTGGCGCTCGACGAGACCACGACCGAGCAGGACATCCGCGATCTGGCGTGGGTGCTGACCGGCGACGCAACAGTCTTGGAAGGCCCAGGGGAACAAAGCATCCCCCTACGGCTGCGGCGCAATGACCCGATCCTCGTCCACCCGGTCTTCCATCGCCACCGCAGCGAGAGCGAGATGATGAGATATCTCAAGCGCCTCGAGAACCGCGACTTCTCGCTGGTGCACGGCATGATCCCGCTCGGCTCCTGCACCATGAAGCTGAACGCGGCGGCCGAGATGGCGCCGGTGTCGTGGCCGGAGTTCGCGCAGCTGCACCCGTTCGCGCCGCGCGAGCAGGCGCGCGGCAGCGCGCGCGTGCTCGCCGAGGTATCGCAGGCGCTCGCGGCGATCACGGGGCTCGCGCGCATGACGATGCAGCCGAACTCGGGCGCGAACGGCGAGTACGCGGGGTTGGTGACGATCCGCAACTACCACGCCGCGCGCGGCGAAGCGCGCCGCGACGTGTGCCTCATCCCCTCGTCCGCGCATGGCACCAATCCCGCCTCCGCCCGCATGGCCGGGCTGGAAGTGGTGATCGTCGCCTGCGACGCGCAGGGCGACGTCGACCTGGACGATCTCAAGGCGAAGCTCGCCGCGCACGCGGGCCGCGTGGCCGCGCTGATGATCACCTACCCTTCCACGCACGGCGTGTTCGAGGAGGCGATCGCCGACGTCTGCCGCCTGGTGCACGAGGCCGGGGGCCAGGTGTACATGGACGGTGCGAATTTGAACGCGCTCGCCGGCCTCGCGCGCCCGGCGGACCTGGGCGCCGACGTATGCCATATCAACCTGCACAAGACTTTCTCCATCCCGCACGGCGGCGGCGGCCCGGGAATGGGGCCGATCGGCGTCGCCGCGCACCTCGCGCCGCACCTGCCCTGCCACCCGCTCGTGCCCGAGGAGGGCCTGAGCCCGCAGAGCGGCACCGTGAGCGCCGCGCCGTTCGGCAGCCCGCTGATCGTCACGATCTCGTGGATGTACCTGCGCATGATGGGCGCGGAGGGCGTGCGCCTCGCGACCGAGCGCGCGATCCTCGCCGCCAACTACGTCGCGGCGCGGCTCGCGCCGTACTTCCCGGTCCTGTACAGCGGGCGCGGCGGGCGCGTGGCGCACGAGTGCATCCTCGACCTGCGAAGCCTCAAGCAGCGCTACGGCGTGAACGCCGAGGACGTCGCCAAGCGGCTGATGGATTACGGCTTCCACGCGCCGACGCTGTCCTTTCCGGTGCCCGACACGCTGATGGTCGAGCCCACCGAGAGCGAGTCGCTCGCCGAACTCGACCGCTTCTGCGCGGCGATGATCGCGATCCACGGCGAGCTCGAGAAGATCGCCTCCGGCGCCTGGGACCGCGAGCGCAACCCGCTGCGCAACGCGCCGCACACCGCCGAGGAACTGGCCGGCGACTGGCCGCACCCCTACAGCCGCGCGGAGGCCGCCTATCCCGTGCCCGGTCTGCGCGGCGCCAAGTACTGGCCGCCCGTGAAGCGCGTGGACGCGGTGCACGGCGACCGCCACTTCTCGGCCACGCTTCCCCTGGAGTAGCGCCCGTGGACAAGTCGGTGCTCAAGATCCTGCGCAAGTTCGTCAAGCCCCACCGCGTGACGCACGGCAAGCGCTTCCGCCTGAAGGATCACGATCCCGGCGACACGCACGGCATCGGCTCGGAGAGCAAGGAGGAGGCGAAGGAGCTGCTCGCGCGCGGCGTCGAGTGGCTCGCGGAAGCGCAAGAGCGCCTCTACGCCCAGGACCGCTGGGGCGTGCTCGTCGTGTTCCAGGCGATGGACGCGGCGGGCAAGGACGGCGCGATCAAGCATGTGATGTCGGGCGTCAATCCTCAGGGAGTGGACGTGACGCCGTTCAAGGCGCCCTCGAGCGAGGAGCTGGACCACGACTTCATGTGGCGCTGCATGCGCGCGCTGCCGGAGCGCGGCCGCATCGGCATCTTTAACCGCAGCTACTACGAGGAAGTGCTGGTCGTGCGCGTGCACCGGGAGCTGCTCGCGCGGCAGCAGCTACCCGAGCAGGCCGTAAGCGGGCACATCTGGCGGGAGCGCTTCGAGGACATCGTCAACATCGAGCGCTACCTGTCGCGCAACGGCTTTTTGATCCTGAAGTTCTTCCTGAACGTGTCGCGCGCCGAGCAGAGGAAGCGCTTCATGGAGCGGCTGGACGACCCGGACAAGAACTGGAAGTTCTCGGCCGCGGACGTGCGCGAGCGCGGCTACTGGAAGGCGTACATGGAAGCCTACGAGGACATGATCCGCCACACGGCGACCCCCGAGGCGCCCTGGTACGTGGTGCCGGCCGACAACAAGTGGTTCAGCCGGCTCGCGGTCGCCGCGGCGATCGTCGAGGCGATGGCCGGCCTCGACCTGCGCTACCCGGAGCTCGGCCCGAAAGAGCGCCGCGAGCTGGCCGCCGCGCGCCGCCGGCTCGCCGCGGAGCGGGATTGAGGCCCCCCTTGCGCGCCGCCCCGGCTGCCCCAATATTACGGATCTGAAAGGAGACCCACTGAAAATGAAGCGCATCGTCCTGTTCCTCGCCACCAACCTCGCCGTCATGGTGGTGCTATCCGTCGTCGTCAGTCTGCTGGGCGTCGATCGGTACCTGACGCAGCAGGGCATCGACTACCGCTCGCTGCTCGTGTTCGCGGCGGTCATCGGTTTCGGCGGCGCTTTCATTTCGCTGCTGATGTCCAAGACGATCGCCAAGTGGTCCACGGGCGCGCACGTGATCGACGGCTCGGAGGGCAGCGCCGAACAATGGCTGGTGCAGACGGTCAAGCGGCTCGCCGAGCGCGCCGGCATCGGCATGCCCGAAGTGGCGGTCTACGAGGGCGCGCCGAACGCCTTCGCGACCGGCGCGTTTCGGAACTCCGCCTTGGTGGCCGTCTCTACGGGGCTGCTGCAGTCGATGAGCCGCGACGAGGTCGAGGCAGTGCTCGGGCACGAGGTGACGCACGTCGCGAACGGCGACATGGTCACGCTCACGCTGATCCAGGGCGTGGTCAACACCTTCGTCGTGTTCCTGTCGCGCGTGATCGGCTATTTCGTCGACCGTGTCGTGTTCAAGACCGAGCGCGGTATCGGCCCCGGCTTCTACGTCACCATGATCGTGTGCGAAATCGTGTTCGGCGTGCTCGCCTCGATCATCGTCGCCTGGTTCTCGCGCCGGCGCGAATTCCGCGCCGACGCCGGCTCGGCCAGGCTGCTCGGCACGCCGCAACCGATGGTGGCGGCGCTCGCGCGCCTCGGCGGTCTTGAGTCCGGCCATCTGCCCGAGAGCATGAAGGCCTTCGGCATCAGCGACCACGGCGGCATCATGGCGCTGTTCGCCACCCACCCGCCGATCGAAAAGCGAATCGCCGCGCTGCAAGGCCGCTGAACTTGCCTTACGATGTCGGTCGTGAAGATCGGCATCGTCGGCATCAGCGGGTACGGCGGCAGCGAACTGCTACGGCTGTGCCTGTCGCATCCGGGATTCGAGCTTGCCTACGCGGCGGGTGAGTCCACTGCCGGCCAGTCGCTCGTGCAGCGCTTCCCCGCGCTCGCGGGCCATCCGGCCGGCGCCGTCGTCATCCAGTCGTTCGAGCCGGACAAGATCCGCGGCATCGACCTGCTGTTCGCCTCGCTACCGACCGGCAAGTCGCGCGAGCCGCTCGCGCGCGTGCCGAGCAGCGTCAAGGTGCTGGACGTCGGCGGCGACCACCGTTTCGCCGAGGGCTGGGTTTACGGCCTGACCGAGCTACCCGGCCAGCGCGAGAAGCTCAGGGGCGCCTCGCGCGTCGCCAACCCGGGCTGCTACCCGGCGGCCTCCCTGCTCGCGCTCGCGCCGCTCGTGCGCGACGGCCTGGTCGAGCCCGAGGGCATCGTGATCGACGCGAAGAGCGGCGTCACGGGCACGGGGCGCGGAGGCGCGGCCGATTTCGGCTACGTCGAGACGAGCGAGGATCTGTTCGCCTACGGGCTGGCGAAGCACCCGCACGTGCCCGAGATGCGCGAGGCGCTGACGCGCCTCGCCGGCCGGCCGGCGACGCTCGCGTTCACGCCGCACCTGGTGCCGATGACGCGCGGCATCCTCGCCACCTGCTACGCCCGGCCGCGCGGCAAGCTGGACGCCGCCCGCCTCGCGGAGAGCGCGCGCGCCTGCTACCGCGACGAGCCCTTCGTCAGGGTGGTGGACGCGACCGACGGCCGCAGCCCACACACGAAGTGGGCCACCGGCTCGAACCTCGCGTTCCTGTCGTACGCCGTGAACTCGGAAACCGGACTGGTCGTCGCGCTCGGCGCGATCGACAACCTCGGCAAGGGCGCCGCCGCGCAGGCGGTGCAGAACGCCAACCTGATGACCGGGCAGCCCGAGACCGCGGGCCTCACCGCGCCGCCGATCTGGACCTGAGCGCGCGCGCCCTGCCCGAGTCGCGGCCGGCGCTGCCGGCCGCGCGCGGCAGCGACAGGCTGCTGGCCTGGTTTTTCGTCTGGGTGTGGGGCTCGGGCTACCTCGCGACCAAGACCGGCCTGCATTACGCGGCGCCGTTCACCTTCCTCGCGCTTCGCTTCACGCTCGCGGCGGCCTGCCTCGTGCCGGTGCTCGTTCTGCGCGGCGTGCGCTGGCCGCGGGCGCCGCGCGACTGGGCGCACCTGGTGGTCGCGGGACTGCTCCTGCACGCGGTGCAGCTCGGTGGCAGCCACTACGGCCAGTACTGGGGCATCTCGGCGGGCATCGTCGCCCTGCTCTTCTCCGCTCAGCCGTTGCTGACCGCGATCATCGCCTCGCGCTGGCTGAGCGAGCGGCTCAGTGCGCAGCAGTGGGCGGGCGTGGCGATCGGGCTGGCGGGCGTGGCGCTCGTGGTGTGGCACCGCATCGACGTGCACGCGATGAGCGCGCGCAGCCTGGGCGCGGTCGCGATCGGACTCGCCGGCATCACGGCCGGAACGCTGTACCAGCGCGTGTTCTGCCGCAACGCCGACCTGTACAGCGGCGCGTTCATCCAGCTCTCCGCAGCGGCGCTCGCGGTCGCGCCGCTCGCCTGGGGCATCGAGGGCGCGCAAATCGCCTGGTCCTGGCAGCTCGGAGCAGCGCTCGCCTACCTGGTGATCCTCGGCTCGATCCTCGCATTCAATACGCTGCACGTGCTGATGCGACGTGGCCAGGCCACGCGCGTCACGAGCCTGCTGTACCTGCCGCCGGTGATCGCGGTGGCGCTCGAGTACCTGGTGTTCGGCGTCTCCCCGAGCGCGCTCACGCTCGCCGGCGTGGCCGTCACCTGCCTCGGCGTGGCGCTCGTGTCGCTCGGGAGAGCGCGCGCGTGAACCTGCCGCTCGTCGTGCTGATCACCGTGCTGAATCACCTCGCCTACACCGGCAGCCGCGTGACGGTATCGCTGTTCGCGCTGCACGAGGGGGCATCGCCGCTCGCCGTCGGCGTGCTGATGTCGCTGTTCGCGCTCCTTTCGATGCTGATCTCGGTGCCCGTAGGCAGGCTCGTCGACCGCATCGGCGTGTTTCCGCCAGTCACGGTAGCGGCCTGCGGCGTATTCACCGGATTGCTGCTGCCTTTCGTCTGGCCGGATTTGCGCGCCCTGTTTCCGGCCGCGGTCGCGATCGGCACCGGCTTCGGCGTGTACTTCGTCGTGCTGAACAACATGACCGGGGCGCTCGGCGGTCCGGAGGATCGCGCGCGCAATTTCAGCTGGCTCGCGCTCGGCTTTTCGACCGGTGGCTTCATCGGCCCGATGCTGGCGGGCTTCGCGATCGACTCGTTCGGCCACCGCGCCGCGTTCCTCGCGCTCGCCGCTTCGCCCGCGGCGGCGCTGGTGCCGATCTTCATGCGGCGCCGCGCCCTGCCGCAGGGACACGGCGGCCGCGGCGCGGTCACTGCGGGCGGCCTGCTCGAGCTGCTCGCCGAGCCGCGCCTGCGCGCGGCATTCCTCGTGAGCGGCGCGCTGGCGATGGGATGGGACCTGTTCTCGTTCGCATTGCCGGTCTACGGCACGGCGATCGGCCTGAGTGCCTCGACGATCGGCATCGTGATGGGCAGCTTCGCGGGCGCGACCTTCTCGGTACGCCTGTTCATGCCCGCGCTCGCCCGCCGGCTGCGCGAGTGGACCGTGATCCGCGCGGCGATGTTCACCGCGGGCAGCGCGTTCGCGCTCTTTCCGCTGGCGCGCGACGCGGCGACGCTCATTCCACTTTCGTTCCTGCTCGGCCTGGGCCTGGGCGCCGCGCAGCCGATGATCATGGCACTCTTGTACGCCGCCTCGCCGCCGGGCCGGCAGGGCGAGGTGGTCGGCGTGCGCACTGCGCTGCTGAGCACCAGCTCGACCACGCTGCCGCTTCTGTTCGGCGCGCTCGGCACGGTGCTCGGCATGGCGCCGGTGTTCCTGGCAATGGCGGCGTGCATGGCGGCCGGCGGCTGGGCGACGCTCGGGAGGCGGCGGCGCCGCGCTTGACCGCGCGCCGCGCAGCAACGAAGATTTTGACGGGAGGAAAATTCGGCAATGAAGAGAATCACGCTCACGCAGTTCCTGATCGAGCGGCAGCGCGGCAAGAACCTGATCAACGCGGACCTGCGCCTGCTGATCGAGACCGTGGCGCGCGCCTGCAAGGCGATCAGCACGCGGGTGAACAAAGGCGCGCTGGCGGACGTTCTCGGTGCGGCCGGCACCGAGAACGTGCAGGGCGAGGCGCAGAAGAAGCTCGATGTGATCTCCAACGAGATCCTGCTGGAGGCGAACGAGTGGGGCGGCAACCTGGCGGCGCTCGCGTCCGAGGAGATGGATCTGCCGCACCCGATCCCGACGCACTACCCGCGCGGCGAGTACCTGCTGCTGTTCGATCCGCTCGACGGTTCCTCGAACATCGACGTCAACATTTCCGTCGGCACGATCTTTTCCGTGCTGCGCTGCCCGCCGGGCGCTTCCGGCTCCGACGAGCGCGCGTTCCTGCAGCCCGGCACGGCGCAGGTGGCGGCGGGCTTCGCGGTGTACGGCCCGACCACCGTGCTGGTGCTGACGGTGGGCGACGGCACGCACGCCTTCACGCTCGATCGCGAGACCTACACGTTCCTGCGCACGCAGGCCGACATCCGCATCCCGCAGGATACCCAGGAGTTCGCGATCAACGTGTCGAACATGCGGCGCTGGGAGCCGCCGGTGAAGCGCTACATCGACGAATGCCTGGCGGGCAAGGACGGTCCGCGCGGCAAGGATTTCAACATGCGCTGGGTGGCGTCGATGGTGGCCGACGTCTACCGCATCCTCTCGCGCGGCGGCATCTTCATGTACCCGCGCGACGCGAAGAACAAGGACGGGCGGCTGCGCCTGATGTACGAGGCGAACCCGATGGCCTTCATCGTCGAGCAGGCGGGCGGCGCCGCTACGGACGGACGCACGCGCATCCTCGAGCTGCAGCCGCAGAAGCTGCACCAGAGAGTGGCGGTGGTCCTGGGTTCTAAAAACGAGGTGGAGCGGGTGACTTCCTACCACGCCGCCTGAGCGGGGCGCGGCGGCCGCCGAAAGCCGGAGCTTCCGGCGGCGACCAGATTCATCGGCTTACTTCAGGTGCTTGTTGACCAGCTTGGTCATCTCGAACATCGAGACCTGAGATTTGCCGCCGAACACGGGCTTGAGCTTGTCGTCGGCGTTGATCATGCGACGGTTCTTCTTGTCCTGCAGTCCGTTGCGCTTGATGTAGGCCCAGATCTTCTTGGTCACTTCGGTGCGCGGCATCGCGCTGGCGCCGACCACGGCCCCGAGTGCCGCATCCGGGCTCATCGGCTTCATGAACGCTGGATTTGGTTTCCGCTTGGCGGCGGATTTCTTCTTAGCGGACTTCTTCGCAGCCTTCTTCTTTGCCATCGTGATTTCTCCTCTGAGCGATACGTGAAACTTATATTCGGATGATCTTGCCGCTGTCTTGCAGCGGTGACGTGAAGATGCCGAATCCCGCGCGGCGTGTCAACGTTTTTCAGAGGGAAAACGCGCCTTTCTCAAGTCGCGTTGCGGGCTATCCACCCGCGGTCGACTCGAGCCAGGCTTCCAGGCCCTGCGCGTTCAGGTCGACGTCAATCGCGAACACGCGCATGAGTTCCGCGTCGGCGAGCGTCCAACTCTGGCGCCGCGACTCCTCCCGCAGCAGCTCGGCAATTCCCTTCCTGAGCAGCGCGTTGCGCTGCGCTCCGGCGTCGCGCCAGCGCTCGGCGAGCGCGACATGAGCTTCGATCAGGCGGCGCAGGTCCGCCCCCAGGCGCACGGCGTCGCGCACCTGGCCGAAATGCGTGACATAGATCGCCTCCGGCTCGAGGGCCAGCATGCGGCCGATCGAGCGCTCGAGCGCAGGCGGGTCGAACTGCGACGGGCTGGTCGTCGGAAAGACGAACTGCCGGCCGCCGCGATCGAGCTCGCGATACGACAGCCCGAACGTGTCGCCGGCGAAGAAGTGCCCGGTCCGCGCATCGCGCACCACGACGTGGTGCCGCGCATGCCCGGGGGCGTCGAGGAACTGCAGCTCACGCCCGGCGAGCGAGATGCGCGCGCCCTCCGGCGTCTCGAGCACCCGTTCCGCGGGGACCGGCAGCACCTCGCCGTACAGGCGGCGCGTCGCTTCCTCCCCGTATATCCGTACTGTCGCCGCCAGGAGACGCCCCGGATCGATCACGTGACGCGCACCCCGCGGGTGCACCGTGAGCGTCGCATTCGGGCAATGCGCCATCAGCTGGCCCGCGCCCCCGGCGTGATCGAGGTGCACGTGCGTCAGTACGACGTAGTCCACGTTTCGCGGCGCGACCCCCAGGGACTCGAGCGCGGCCAGCACGCGCGGCGCGGCGTGCGCGGTGCCGGTGTCGACGATCGCGGCGCGCCCGCGCTCGACGATGAGGTGCACGGCGTTCAGCCGCTCGCGCTCGTAGAGCGCGTCCACGGCGCTGATGCCGTGGCCGTAGGGATACAGCCCTTGCATTCAGGACGGATCGCGCGCCAGCCGGATCCCGGAAAACTGCCAACGCGTTGCGGCGGGAAAAAAGTTGCGGTAGCTCGCCCGGACGTGCGAGCGAGGCGTCGCGCAGGAGCCGCCGCGCAGGACATACTGGTTCACCATGAACTTGCCGTTGTATTCGCCTATCGCACCCTCGGGCGCGCGAAAGCCCGGGTACGGCGCATACGAGCTGCTCGTCCATTCCCAGCAGTCGCCGAAGAACTGGTCGCGCGCGCCGGCGGGCGCCGGATGCAGCGCGCCGCTCTCGAGGAAATTTCCCTCGACTGCACTTGGTGCCGCCGCCGTTTCCCATTCGGCTTCGGTCGGCAGGCGCGCGCCGCGCCAGCGCGCATAGGCGTCCGCCTCGTAGTAGCTGACGTGCGTGACCGGCTCGTCGGGATCGAGCGCGCGCGGGCCGCCGAGCGTGAATTCGCGCCGGCCGTTTTCCCGCGCCTGCCAGTAGAGCGGCGCCTGCCAGCCTTGCGCGCGCGCCGCGTCCCAGCCTTCGGAGAGCCACAGCTCGGGGCGCCGGTAGCCGCCGTCGTCGATGAACTCCCGGTATTCGGCGTTGGTCGCGAGCCGTCCGGCGATCTCGAATGCGCCGACGAACACGCGATGGCGCGGACGCTCGTTGTCGAACGAGAAGCCGTTTCCGTCGTGCCCGATGCGTCGCAGTCCTTCAGGGAACGTCGACCACTCGAGCGGCGCGGCGCCCGCCGAGGCGCGCGCCTCCTGCGCGCGGTACGCGGGCAGGAGCGGATTGCGCGACAGCGCGTGCTTCACATCGGTCAGGATCAGCTCCTGATGCTGCTGCTCGTGGTGCAAACCGAGCTCGATCGTTTCGGCGAGACGCCCCGCGCGCTCCGCATGTCGCGCCGCCAGATCCCGCATGCGCTCGTCCACGCTCGCACGGTAGGCGAGCACCTCGCCGAGGGTGGGGCGCGAAAGCATGCCGCGCTCGGAGCGTGGATGGCGTTCGCCCACCGTCACGTAGTACGAGTTGAACAGGACGCGGAATTCCTCGCGGTAGGGCACGAAGCGTGGCAGCCCGGGTTCGAGCACGAACGTCTCGAAGAACCAGCTGGTATGCCCAAGGTGCCACTTGACCGGGCTCGCGTCGGGCATCGATTGCAGTCCGCAGTCCTCGGCCGACAGCGGCGCGGTTAGCGCGACGGTTAGCGCGCGCACGCGATCGTAGGCGAGGAAGAGCCCTTCGAGCGCCGGGGTCGCGTGCGCCGCGGCGCGGGGCCGGTGTGCCGTGCGCATGGGCTCTCCTTGCGTGGAACGGGCTCTTTGTTTACACCCTGCGCCTGCGCCGCGCAACCGCCGGATCGGACTGTAGAATGACGCCGCATGAAGATCTCGCACCTGCGGCACGAGTACATGCGCGCGGGGCTGTCCGAGGCCGACGCGCACAAGGATCCCCTGGAGCAGTTCCGCCGCTGGCTGCAGGAAGCGCTCGACGCGCACCTGCCGCTCGCCAATGCGATGACGCTCGCCACCGTGAGCGCGCAAGGCGCGCCCGCGGCGCGCGTGGTGCTCTTGAAGGGCGTCGAGGACGGGGGCTTCGTGTTCTATACGAATTACGCGAGCCGCAAGGGGCACGAGCTCGCCGCTCGACCCGAGGCCTGCCTGGTATTTCTGTGGTCCGAGCTCGAGCGCCAGGTGAGGATCGAGGGGCGCGTGACGCGCATCGGCGCGCAGGACTCGGACGCCTACTACGACAGCCGTCCGCTCGGCGCGCGCCTGTCGGCCTGGGCCTCCGCGCAGAGCGAGATAGTCGCCGACCGCGCGACGCTCGAGGGCGCGCTCGCTGACGCCGCGCAGCGCTTCGGCGACAAGCCGCCGCGCCCTCCCCACTGGGGCGGCTACCGCCTCGCGCCCTCTGCGATCGAGTTCTGGCAGGGGCGCCCCGACAGGCTGCACGACCGGCTGCTCTACCGCGCGCATGGATCGGGCTGGAGCATCGAGCGCCTCGCTCCCTGACGCGGTGCTCGGCTTCCTGCGAGGGAGCGGCCTCGCGCAGGCGGGCGAGACGCCGAGCGCCGAGGCGCTCGCGGGCGGAGTCTCGTCGGACATCTGGCGCGTCCGGCTCGCGCGGGGCGCGGTGTGCGTCAAGCGCGCGCTGCCGCGCCTCAGGACCGCGCAGCGCTGGGAAGCGCCGGTCGAGCGCAACCGCTTCGAGCGACGCTGGATCGAGACGGCGAACCGCATCGTGCCCGGCAGCGCGCCGCGCGTGCTCGCTGCCGACGACGCGGCGGGCTGCTTCGCGATGGAGGACCTCGGCGCGCTGCCGCTGTGGAAGGCCGAGCTCGCGGCCGGGCGCGCCGACGCGCACTTCGCGCGCGCGCTCGGCGAGCGCCTGGGGCGCATCCACGCCGCGACCGCAGACGACGCGAAGATCGCGGCCGAATTCGCCACCGACGCGAGCTTCCACGCGCTCCGGCTCGAGCCCTACCTGCTCGCCACCGCGCGCGCGCACGCCGATCTCGCCGAGCGCCTCGAGGCGCTCGCGGCGCGCACCGCGGCGACTCACCTGGCACTCGTGCACGGCGACGTCAGCCCGAAGAACATCCTGGTCGGCCCCGACGGGCCGATACTGCTCGATGCGGAGTGCGCCTGGTACGGCGACCCGGCCTTCGATCTCGCCTTCTGCCTGAATCACCTGCTGCTCAAGTGCCTGTGGGTGCCGGCGGCGACGGAGGCCTTCGTGCAGTGCTTTGATTCGCTTGCAACCGAATACTTGAAGTACTGCTCCTGGGAAAGCCCCTCCGGACTCGAAGCGCGCGCCGCATCGCTGCTGCCCGGCCTGCTGCTCGCCCGCGTCGACGGCAAGTCGCCGGTCGAATACGTAACGGACACTTCGCAAAAGAACCGGGTGCGGCGCGCCGCGCGCGGGCTCATCGAGGCCCCGCCTTCCCGGCTGGCCGAAGTGCGTGACGCATGGCGAAGATCCTGAACGTTCGCGGCCGGCGCGTGTGGGACTCGCGCGGCCGCCCGACCGTCGAAGCCGAGGTGGTCGTCGGGCGCGGCAGCACGCCGCTCGCGACCGGGCGCGCGATCGCGCCCTCGGGCGCCTCGACCGGAGCGGGCGAGGCCAGGGCGATCGACGCGCGCCAGGCGGCGGCGAACATCAACGGCGTCATGCGCCAGGCGCTGCTCACCGCGAAGGTCGAGGACCAGCCCGCGATCGACCGCAAGCTCGTCGAGCTCGACGGCACGCGCGACAAGAGCCGCCTGGGCGCGAATGCGATCGTCGCCGTGTCGCTCGCCTGCGCGCACGCGGCGGCTGCGGCGGCGAAGAAGCCCCTGTGGCGCTACCTCGCGGGCGACAAGCCGGTCGCGCTGCCGGTGCCGCAGATCCAGATCTTCGGCGGCGGCGCGCACGCGCGCGGCCGCGTCGACGTCCAGGACTACATGCTGGTGTGCACCGGCGCGGGCAGCTTCGCCGAGGCGCTCGACTGGACCGCCGAGGTGTATCGCGCGGCCGGCGCGCGGCTCGCCAAGCGCGGCCAGCTCGCGGGCGTCGCCGACGAGGGCGGCTACTGGCCGGCCTTCAAGTCGAACGAGGAAGGGCTCGCGGAGCTGGTCGGCGCGATCGCCGATGCGGGCCTCGAGCCCGGGCGCGACTGCGCGATTGCGCTCGACATCGCGGCGACGCAGCTCTGGCGCGGCGGGCGCTACCAGCTATCGCTCGAGAACCGCTCGCTGACCGCCGAGCAGCTGCAGGCGATGCTGCTGCGCTGGCTGGAGGCCTATCCGATCGTGTCGATCGAGGACCCCTTCGCCGAGACCGACGCCGCCGCGATGAAGGCCTTCACCAAGGCCGCCGGCGACCGGGTGCAGATCGTCGGCGACGACTACTTCGTCACCCGCGCGGAGAAGGTACGCACGGCGGACGGCGCCTGCAATGCCGTGTTGCTCAAGCCCAATCAGGTCGGCACCCTCACCGAGACCTTCGCCTGCTGGCAGGCCGCGCGCGAGCTCGGCTACGGCGCGATCGTCTCGGCGCGCTCGGGCGAGACGGAGGACGTCTCGATCGTCCACCTTGCGGTGGGCTGGGGCGTGCCGCAGCTGAAGGTGGGCAGCTTCGCGCGCTCCGAGCGCATGGCGAAGTGGAACGAGGGGCTGCGCATCGAGGAAGCGCTCGGGGGCAAGGCGCTGCTCTACCCCGCGCGGCGACTGTTCGGCCGTTTCAGGAGCTGAGCGTCATGACAGCGGCGCACGTCAAGCGACGCTTTGGGCGGTCGAAACGACAACTTGTGCGTACCAGTGCTCGCGCAAGCTGTGGCACAGTGAGGCACTGGCGGGATCGATTCGGAGGGTGAAATGGCTTACATCAGGACCTGCGCGGCATTGATCGTATTGCTCGGCACGGCTTCGTGCGCCTACGACCGGGCGGAGTGGTACGGCATGTCCGGGACGTCTTCGGCGACGTCCATCTACACGCCGGAGAAGCCGGCGCCGATGGATCCGAGCGTAAAAGTCGCGTCGCAGAATTGCGCCCAGCCGGTCACGCTCGATCGCGGCAACCTGTACTGCAAGCCGCACTAGCGACCTGTAAAGCAAGAGCCCCACTCGCGTGGGGCTCTGTCTCCTAGACCGGAACCGTTTCAGGCTGCTCCTGCCGGTCCGGCCGCGTCTCGGTTTCCGGCTTCGCGCCCGACGGCGCCGCAAACGCGTCAGACAAGTGTTTCAGCCTGTCCGCTTCTTCCTGCGCGATCCTGGCGCGCTCCTTGTCGATCACCTCGTCCCACCATTCATGACACATGGCAAGCCTCCTTGTCGGTCAAAGCACCGCTCGGCTCCTCCCGTTTCTTCAAGGCTTGCGATCAATGCTACGCCGCGCCCCTGCCGCGAACAAGGACCGCGATCGATCGCAGAATCGCTTAGGATGAGCGCCGGAAAAGCGCCGTCGGGGAGGCTCGCGTCTTGGAAAGGATCAGTATTCAGTTCACCCTGTTTTCCGCCTTCTACTCGCCGCTCATCTCGGCGATGGCGGGCGGATTCCTGAAGGCCGAGGGACTCGATCCCGAGTGGTCGGTCGCGCCGCCGGGCGTATCGGCGATCGCCGCATTGCAGAACGGCTCGGCGCACGTCGTGCAGTCCGCGCTCAGCTACAGCTTCACGTCGCTCAACGAGGGCAGGACGCCGCCCGCGGTCCATTTCGCGCAGGTGAACGAGATGGACGGCTTCTTCCTTACCGCGCGCGCGCCGGATCCCGCCTTCGACTGGAAGAAGCTCGAAGGCGCCGAGGTCGTCATGTTCAAGGCCGGCCAACCGCTCGCGATGTTCAAGTACGCCTGCCACCGGGCGGGCATCGACTTCGGCAAGATCAGGCCGATCTGTCCCGGCGGCGCCGCGGACATCGACCGGGCCTTCCGCGAGGGCCAGGGACAGTACGTGCAGCAGCAGGGGCCGTTCCCGCAGCAGTTGCAGGCCGACGGGGTCGGACACGTCGTCGCGCAGGTCGGCAGGCAGATCGGACCGTGCGGCTTCTCCAGCCTCGCGGCGACGCGCGAGTGGCTCGCGAGCGGCATGGCGAAGGCGTTCATGCGCGCCTACCGCAAGACGCGCCGCTACATGAACGAGACGCCGGCCGCGGAGATCGCGCGGGCGGAGAAGCCCTATTTCCCCAAGATCGACGAGCCCGTGCTCGCCGAGTGCATCGCGACCTACCAGAGGCTCGGCTGCTGGACGCCGCACGTCGAGATCACGCGTGCGGCCTTCGAGAAGACGCTCGACGTCTTCGAGTACAACGGCCTGATCAAGCAGCGCTACCGCTACGAGCAGGTCTGCGCCATGCCGCCGGCAGCCGACTGAGCCGCTGGCGGATTACTTGCGGGACTTGGCGAGGTAGGCCCTCGCCCGATGCACCTTGTCGATGCAGTTGGGATACTTGCCGAACTCGTCCTGGATCTTCGCTGCTCCGAGCAGGCTGGCGGCCTTGGTCACTTCCACCGTGCCGTCGAAGCCGTTGGCCTTGGCGTAGTCGAGCTCCTTGTAGGCGACACGCAATCCTTCCTCGCATTGCGCCGCCTGTGAACTGTTGGGGTCACCGGCACAGCCGGCCGTGAAGGCGGCAATGAGCGTCAAACCGGCAACGATGACAGATCGCATCTCACTATTCCTTTTTCGGAGAATGGCTTCGGCCGGAGAATAATCCAGCCAGCGATCGCGCGCCAAGGCAGCACGGCACATGCCAGCGCCGCGTCAATATCCCGCTTTCCGGTCCACCACTTCCCTAAGCGGCTTGCCATCCAGGAAGCGGCCCAGATTCTCGGCGAACAACCGCGCGACGAACCTGTCGCGCTGCGGGTGCGGCCCGCCGATGTGCGGCAGCACGATGATCCCGTCGGTGCCCCAGAACGGGTGCTCGGCGGGCAACGGCTCATGCCGGTAGACGTCGAGCACGGCGCCGGCGATCTTCCTCGCCTTCACCGCCGCGATCAGGTCGTCGTCCTTGATCAGGTGGCCGCGACCAAAATTGAACAGCCAGGCGGTCGGCTTCATCATCGCCAGGCGCTCGGCGTTGACGAAGTTGTCGGTCTCCGGAGTCGCCGGCAGAAGCAGCAGCACGAAATCGGACTGCGCCAGCACCTCGGGCGTGCGCTCGGCGGGCAGCACCTCGGCCACGTCGGGCATCGGCTCCGGCCGGCGCCTGGTCCCGATCACCCGCATGCCGAGCACCGCGGCGATGCGCGCGACGTCCTGGCCGATGGCCCCGAGCCCGAGGATGCCGAGCGTCTTGCCGGTCAGCGGCTGCGCCACGCTGTGGACCCACTTCCTCTGCTTCTGGTTCTCGACCGCCGCGGCGTAGGGCTTGGCGACGTAGAACAGCGCGCCGATGATGTTCTCGGGCATCGCTTCGCGGTGCGTGCCGCGCGCGCAGGTGAGCGTCACGTTCGCAGGCAGGTCGGGCAGCGCGAGCCAGCCCTCGACACCCGCGGTCATTGCCTGCGCCCAGCGCAGCTTCGGCATGGCCGGCAGCACGCCCGGCGGCATCGTGTAGGCCATCAGCGCCTCGGTACGCGCCATCTGCTCGCCGGACGGTTTCTCCTTGCGCGGCAAAGTGTCGATCGCGACGCGGTCGACCAGACCGGCGGCCTTGATCGCGTCGAGATAGGCGGCGGTCGAGTCGGTCCAGAGCAGAACGTGAACGCGGCGGGTCAAGATAGGTCTCCTCGGTTGGTCGGACTACAATTGTGAATCATGAAAATGAGGCGTTGCACCTGCGGGGCGGAAGTCGATGTGCGCCGCGGCACGCGCCGCACTATGGACGGGCGCGACGAAGTCGTCTATCGCGTGGCCTGCCCCGTGTGCGGCCAACTCGGCCCCGCGATTCCCGCCGAGGGCAGGGACGAAGCCACCGCCATCGCCGAAGCCGTCGCGGCGTGGAACGAGATGATCGCACGCCTGCGTCCGCTGGAAGCCTTCTAGGCGATCGGCGTCAACCCAAACGTCGTCAGACGGTAGCGCCGATCGCAGCCGGCGGCGGCGGTTTCCGAGTGGGTGACGAGGATCGCAGCGGCGCGGCGTTCTTTCACCTGCGCGCTGAACAGCGCGAGCACTTGGCGCGCGTTCTCCGGATCGAGGTTGCCGGTGGGCTCGTCGGCGAGCACGAGCTTCGGGTCGCCGACGAGCGCGCGCGCGATGGCGACGCGCTGCAATTCGCCCCCCGAGAGCTCGCGCGGCATGCTCGCCTCTCGCCCGCCGAGACCGACCGCCTCGATGAGCAGCCGCGCGCGGCCTTCGAGCTCGGCCGGCTCGATGCCGCGCAGGAGGAGCGGCAGGCCGACGTTCTGCAGCACGCTGAGGTGCGGCAGGACGTGGAACGCCTGGAACACGAAGCCGAAGTGCTCGCGCCGCAGGCGCGTGGCGGCGTCGTCGCCGAGCGCCGAGACGCACTGCTCGCCGAAGTACACCGCGCCGCCGTCGAGCGGCTCTAGGCCCGCGACGATGTTGAGCAGCGTCGACTTGCCGATGCCCGAATCGCCGATCACCGCAACGTATTCGCCCGCGCCGACCTCGAGCGACACGTCGTTCAGGACCGCGCGCCCGCCGAAGCGCTTGGTGACGCGCTCGAGCCTGAGCATCACACGCCCAGGTAGCGCCGGTGCAGCTCGGGCTGCGCGCGCAGCTCGGCGCTCGCGCCCTCGTACACCACCTCGCCCTTCACCAGGATGAGGCTTCGGTCGGTGATCGCGCTCACCGCGGCGAAGTTCTTGTCGACGAGCACGGTGGCGATCCCCGAGGCGCGCACGCGGCGCACGATGGCCCAGATCTCGCGCGCGATCTTCGGCGCGAGCCCCTCGGTCGCCTCGTCGAGGATGAGGAGCTCTGGATTGGTCATCAGCGCGCGCCCGATAGTGAGCATCTGCTGCTCGCCGCCCGAGAGCTGCGCGCCGCCGTGGCCGAGCCGCTCGGCGAGGCGCGGGAAGGTGTCGAGCACGCGCTCGAAGCTCCAGTCCGTGCGACCTTGCGGCCCGGGGCGCGCCGCCATCACCAGATTCTCGCGCACCGAGAGGTTCGGGAAGATGCCGCGCCCCTCCGGCACGTAGGCGACGCCCAGGCGCGCGACCCGGTACGTGGGCGCCCGCGTCACGTCCTCGCCGCGCACGCGCACGCTGCCCGAGCGCGCGCGCACGATGCCGAGCACGGTCTTGAGGAGGGTCGTCTTGCCCATGCCGTTGCGGCCCATCAGGCCGAGCGCCTCGCCGCGCCGGATGACAAGGTCGACGCCGTGAAGGACGTGGCTCGCGCCGTAGTACGCGTGCAGGCCGCGCGCTTCGACGAGCAGGTCAGCCATCCTCGCCCTCCTCGCCCAGATACGCCTGCTGCACCTCCGGATTGGCGCGCACTTGCGCGGGCGCCCCGCTCGCGAGCACCGCGCCGTTCACCATGACGGTGAGCACGTCGGCCACCGCGAACACTGCGTCCATGTCGTGCTCGACGAGCAGAATCGCGTGCTGCGCGCGCAGGCTGCGTATCAGCGCCACCATGCGCGCCGATTCCTCGGCGCCCATGCCCGCGAGCGGCTCGTCGAGCAGCAGCACGCGCGGCGCAGTAGCGAGCGTCATCGCGATTTCGAGCTGGCGCTGCTCGCCGTGCGACAGCGCCGCCGCCGGCGTGCCGCCGCGCGCCGCGAGGCCCGCCGCCTCGAGCGCGCGCTCGGCGGCCGCGTTCACCTCCGGGTAGCGCTCGGCCGGACGGAAGAAGCGCATCGAGCTCGGCAGCCTGGATTGCGCGGCCAAGCGGCAGTTCTCGAAGGCGCTGAAGCCAGGGAACACGTTCGTCTTCTGGTAGCTCCGCCCCACACCGCGCTGCGACACCGCCTCCGGCCGCAGGCCGGTGATGTCCTCGCCGAACAACTCGATGCGCCCGCCGCTCGGCGCGAGGTCTCCCGAAAGCATGTTGATGAGCGTCGTCTTGCCGGCGCCGTTCGGCCCGATCACCGCGTGCACCGCGCCGCTCGGGCAGGCGAGCGAGACGTCGGCGACCGCGCGCAGGCCGCCGAACGAGCGGCTCAGGCCTTCGGTGCGCAGCGCGGCTTCAGCCATGCCCGCTCTCCTTCCGGCGCGCGAGCAGCCCGAGCGGCAGGAACAGCACCACGCCGATCACGAACAGGCCGAGCAGCAGCTGCCAGTACTTGGTCCAGGTGGAGAACACGAGCTCGAGCGCCATCAGCACGCCCGCGCCGAGCGCCGGCCCCGCGAGCGTGCCCATTCCGCCGAGGATCACCATCACCAGCGCCTCGCCGGAGCGGTTCCAGCCGAGCTGCTCCGGATTCATGATGCCGTCCTGCAGCGCCGTGAGGTAGCCGGCGAGGCCCGCGAGCGCTCCGGCGAGCACGAAGGCCGCGAGCTTGTAGCGGAAGGTCGCGAAGCCGAGCGAACGCATGCGCGCCTCGTTGTCGCGGATGCCCACCAGCACGCGCCCGAAAGCCGATCCGAGCACGCGCCGCAGGAGCAGGTAGGTCGCGAGCATGAGCACGAGCGCGAGGTAGTAGCGGTGCAGCGTATTCTCCAGGTCGAGCGCCTGCCAGCCGAACAGGCTCACCGACGGGCGGACGTTCAGGTACTTCCCGTCCGAGCCGCCGAAGTACTGCGAGTCGCGCACGAAGTAGTACGTCATCTGTGCGAAGGCGAGCGTCACCATGATGAAATAGATGCCCGAGGTGCGCAGCACCAGCGCCCCGACCGCGAGCGCGGCGAGCGCCGCGACGGCCATCGCGGCCGGCAGCGTCCACCACAGGCTTACGTCGCCCAGGCCGCCGAACAGCACGAGCGCGTAGCCCGCCACGCCGAAGTACAGAGCGTGCCCCAGGCTCACCAGGCCGGTGGCGCCGACCAGCAGGTCGAGGCTCATGGCGAAGATCGCCATCGTCATGATCTTGGTCGCGTACTGGAGGTAGAACTTCTCGCCGATCAGCGGGAAGAGCGCCAGCGCGAGCAGCACCGCGACGAGCAGAGCGCGCAGCGCGGCCGTGCGCGCGCTCATGCGCTGCCGAACAGGCCGCGCGGACGCCACAGAAGCACCGCGGCCATCACGAGGTACACGGTCATGCCCGCGATCTGCGGGACCACGACCTGACCGAAGACGTCGGCCAGGCCGATGAGCAGCGCGGCGACCAGCGCGCCGCGGATCGAGCCGAGGCCGCCGATCACGATCACCACGAACGAGATGATCAGCACCTGGTTGCCCATGCCCGGAAACACCGAGGCGGCGGGCGCGGCGAGCATGCCGGCGAACGCGGCCAGCGCGACGCCGAGCGCGAACACCAGCCGGTACAGCAGCCCGATATTGATGCCGAGCGCCTGCACCATCTCGCGGTTCACGCTGCCGGCGCGGATCATCATGCCGAGCCGCGTGCGCGCGATGGTCCAGTACATGGCCGCGGCGAGCACGAGGCAGATCGCCGACATCGCCAGTCGGTAGGCGGAGTAGCTCAGCGTGTCGGTGAGCCGGATCGAGAAATTGAACGGATCGGGCACGGTCACGCCGTGCACGTCGTCGCCGAACAGAATCGACCTGAGCTCCTCGAACACCAGGATCAAGCCGTAGGTGAGCAGAACCTGGTACAGGTGGTCGCGGCGGTAGAGGTGCCGGATGAGCAGCCACTCGAGCGCGATGCCGAGCAGCACCGCGAGCGCGACGCCCGCGGGTAGCGCGAGCCAGAAATTGCCGAGCGCGCCGGTCAGCCAGAACGCGAGGTACGCGCCCACCATGTAGAAGCTGCCGTGGGCGAGGTTGATCACGCCCATGATGCCGAAGATGAGCGTCAGCCCGCTCGCGATCAGGAACAGCAGCAGCCCGTACTGCACGCCGTTCAGCAGCTGGATCAGGAAAGTCGCGAAGTCCATGTCAGCAACAAAAAAACCGGCAGCGATGCTGCCGGTTTTCTCCCGCTAACCGCCGGCGCGCCGGCAACCTCAGGCCATCTTACAGCCGCGCGCGGGGTCGGCGAGCGCCTTGTGTGCGACGCCCTCGACCTTGTTCTCCAGCCCCACGACCTTGCGCAGGTAGATGTCCTGCACCGGGTTGTGCGCCTTGGACAGCGTAAACGCGCCGCGCGGGCTGTCGATCCTGGCCGCTTCCATGGCGCCGATCATGTGCTTCTTCGCCTTGATATCGCCGCGCACCGCCTCCAGGCCGATCCGCAGCAGCTGCGCCGAGTCGTAGCCCTGCACCGCGTACACGTCGGCCTCGCGGCCGGTGGCCTTGTTGTACATCGCGCGGAACGCGAGGTTCTTCGGCAGGATGAGGCTGTCGCCGTAGTGCAGCGTCGTCTCGAGGCCCTGCGCGGCTTCGCCCTGCGCCTGCAGCGTGCCGTCGGTGAGAAAGCCCGAGCCGAACAGCGGGATGCTCTTCCTCAGCCCCGCCGCCGCGTAGTCCTTGACGAGCTTCACTGCGCCGCCGCCCGCGAAGAACACGAACACCGCGTCCGGCTTGAGCGAAGCGATCTCGGTGAGCAGCGGCTGGAACTCGACCTGCGGGAAGGGCAGCGTCAGCTCCTTGCTCACCTTGCCGCCCGCCTGCGTAAAGCCCTCCTTGAAGCCGTTGATCGCCTCCTCGCCGGCGGCGTACTTCCAGGTGAGCGTCACGACGTTCTTGATGCCCCGGTCGGCGAGCACCTTGCCCATCGGATAGGCGGGCTGCCAGTTCGTGAACGACGTGCGGAAGATATTCGGCGCACACAGCGGCCCTGTCACCGCGTCCGCGCCGGCATTGGCGACGATCGTCAGCGTGCCCGACTCGCGCGTGATGCGCACCATCGCCGCGGCGACGCCCGAGTGCACCGGGCCGACGATCACGTCGACCTTCTCCAGGTTCACCAGCCGGTTCGTGTTGTCCGTCGCCTTGGCGGGGTTCGCCTCGCTGTCGACCTGCACGTACTCGATGCCGCGACCGCCGAGCTTGCCTTCGTTCTCGTTCACGTGCAGCTTGAACGCGTCGGTGATCGCGATGCCGAGCTGGGCGTAGGTGCCGGTGTAGGGAAGCAGGAACCCGACCTTGAGCTTCGAGGCCTGCGCCATGATGTAGGGCGCGTGCAGCGCGCCCGTGGTGAGCGCCGCCGCGCCGGCGGCGGTCTTGAGGAACTTGCGGCGGCCCTGCAGCAGCTTGCGTTGCTTCATCTCCCCTCCTCGCGATGGTAAGGCTCGTGTCAGCTAGTGTAGCGGAGATTTAAGCCCTCGCCAGCGCACGGCACTATGATGCACATCAAGCTTTGCGCGCCGCCTCCACGCGCGCCATGAACTGCGGCGCCATCTCGCTCAGGCGCTCGTCCGTCATGCGGCCGCTGCGCGTCATGTAGTCGTACGCGAGTTGCCAGGGCGCGAGCGACATCTTGGCCGGAAAGTCCTCGTACCAGTAAGAGCTGAGGCTTGCGGCGATCAGCAGTTTCTCGACCACCGGCCGGCGCGCCTGCTCGAAGGCCGCCAGCGCGCCCGCCACGTCCTCGCCTGCCTCGCCGAAAGCGCGGTCGAGCGCGATCGCGTCCTCGAACGCGAGGCGCGTGCCCGAGCCGATCGAGAAGTGCACCGTGCGCAGCGCGTCGCCGATCAGCACGGCGTTGCCCGCGCTCCAGCGCCGGTTGCTCGCGAGCGGGAACTGGCGCCACACCGACTTGTTCGACACCAGCGCATGGCCCTCGAGGTCGTCGGCGAACACGCGCTCGCAGTACGCGCGCGATTCGGCGTCCGACATGCGATCCAGCCCCGCGCAGCGCCAGCTCGCGGCATCGCACTCGACGATGAAGGTGCTCATGCCCGGCGCGTAGCGGTAGTGATGCGCGACGAACGCGCCGTCGGGGCTCTCGCGGAAGGTGAGGGTCAGGCAATCGAACGCCTTCGTCGTGCCGTACCACGCGAACTTGTTGGTCAGCCACCGCACGCGCGGCTCGAATTCGGCTTCGCGCGCGCGCAGCACGAGCGAGTTGACGCCGTCGGCGCCGACGATCAGGTCGGCCTGCCCGAGCTCGGCGAGCGCCTCCACGCGGCGGCCGAAGTGCAGCGTCACGCCCGCCGCGACGCACTGCGCTTTCAGCAACTGGTTCAGCCTGAGCCGCGCGATGGCCGAGAAGCCGTTGCCGTCGATATCGACGCGCTCGCCGCGGTGCACGATGCGCTGCATCGGCCAGCTTTCCATGCGCAGCATGAGCGAGCGATGCAGTTCGGGCGCGTCGCGCTCGAGAAAAGCGAGCGCCCCTTGCGAGAACACCACGCCGAAGCCGAAGGTCGCGTCCGGCGCATTCTGTTCGAACACCTCGATGCCCCACGCGGGGAAGCGGCGCTTGACGAGCAGCGAAAACAGCAGCCCGGCGGGCCCGGCTCCGACGACGGCGATGCGCATGTGCGTAATGTAGAGTAATGCGTGCGATCGAGGAAATCCGGACGTTGAGCCCTTCCCTGCAGTTCGGCCCGGTGAGCGTCTACCAGGGCGAAAAGTCGGGCAAGTATCCCGACGGCAACCAGCTGCTCGTGCGCGGCGGCGACACGCTCGCCGCCTTCGACACGCCGCTGGTCGCGAACCGCGT
>JBLMWT010000154.1:0-4665 GCA_050257375.1 Sphingomonadaceae bacterium | reverse complement strand
CGCCAATCGTTCCAATCCTCGCGCCGCGGCAGGTACTGGCTGCGGAAATAGTGCATCGCCTGCTTGGTGAGCAGGTAGCCTTCGCCGTTGCGTTCGATCGACGGGAACTCCATGCGCTGGTCGGTCGCCGGATAGACGAGCAGCTGGAAGCACAGGCGCGGCGCTCCTTTGTCGCGCGCCAGTAGCGCGACCACGGTAGCGAGATTGCCGCCCGCGCTGTCGCCGCCGACCGCGACGCGCGCCGCATCGACGCGCAGCGCGCCCGCTTCGGCGGCCACCCACTGCGTCGCCGCCAGGCAGTCGTCGACCGCGGCGGGAAAGGGATTTTCGGGCCCCATGCGGTAGTCGACCGAGAACACGGCGCAGCGGGCGCCATTCGCCAGCTGCCGGCAGACGACGTCGTGCGTGTCGAGGTCTCCGATCGTCCAGCCGCCCCCGTGGAAGTAGACGAGCGCGGGCAGCATCTCCTCGGCGCGCGACCCCGATGGACGGTAGGCGCGCAGCGCAATCGGGCCGCCGGGGCCTTGCGCGAGCAACAGTCGTGCCTCGGCCACTTCGGGCGCGGCAGGCGATACCGCGGCACGCGTGTCGCGGTAGATGCGGCGCGCGACGAACGGCGAGACCGTGGCGTAGGGCGGCAACGGGGAGCGCGCCATGCGCTCCAGCAGCATCGCCACTTGCGGGTGCACGCCGGCCATCGCGCTACCTCGCAGCGGCGAGCATCTTCTTCAGACGCTCGACAAAGAACGGCGCGCATTTGAGCACGCGCGTGTCCTGGGACACGATGAACGGGCGCACCTTGGGCAAGTAAGCCTGCCAGGCCGGGTCGGCCTGCATCGCGGCGCGGCACTTTTCGCGTTGGTTCAGGTCGTCATAGGCCCACATGTGCACCACCATGTTCTGCGGCCCGATTTCCGTGACGTAATAACCCACGAGGTTCGGCAGGTGCTTGAGCTGCACCGCCATCCCTTCGGCTTCGTAGTGCTTGAAGTACTCGGGCGCCTTGCCCGGTTGCAGCACGTACATGCGCTCTTCGACGTACACGGCATTCCCCTTGCGGTAAAGCGGCCGATTATAGGCGCAGCCCTCGGGTATAGTCGCAGCGATGGACGACATCCAGACGCTTCGCCGCATCCTCGCCGAGAACCGCACGGTGGCGGTCGTCGGGCTCTCGGCGGACTGGTACCGGCCCAGCTACTTCGCGGCCAAGTACCTGCAGGAGCACGGCTACCGGGTGATTCCGGTCAACCCGCGCTACGCGGGCAAGAAAGTGCTGGGCGAAATCTGCTACGCGAGCCTGCGCGAAATTCCGGACAAGGTCGACATCGTCGACGTGTTCCGCCGCAGCGCAGACGTACCGCCGATCGCCGAGGACGCGATCGCGATTGGAGCGAAAGTCCTCTGGCAGCAGATCGGGGTGAAGAACGAGGCGGCCGCCGAGAGGGCGCGCGCTGCCGGCCTCGACACGGTCATGGACCGGTGCGTCAAGATCGAGCACGCGCGCCTTTTCGGCGGCCTCAACTGGATGGGCGTAAACACCCGAGTCTTATCGGCAAAACGCCCCCGCTGGCTCGCCTACTGAGCGCCGAAAAATTCCGCTGGCGCGAAGCCTGACGCAAAAGTATGCTTGCCGGAACATGAACGCACCGCTGCGCGTATTCGACGGGCCGTTTGGGCGCCTGATGCTGCTGGAGGTCAGGGCGGCCGGTACTCCCCAGGCCCTGCCCGACCCGGCCATCCTGCTCAAACACGATGGCGGCGATACCGAGTACCTGATCGGTGACGAGCGCCTGGCGCTCAAGCGCGATGACGTGCTATTTGCCAACCCGCATGAGCCGCATGCCGACGTGCGCACGGCTGGGACGGCTCCCACCCGGATGCTGATGCTGTACGCCTCAGGCGCCTGGCTGCAGCGCAATTTCCCCGCTGCTTTCTCTGCCGACGACGGGCAGCTGTTTCCCCATCGGCGCGAAGCGATCACGCCGCGCATCCGGCGGCTCGCGGACACGCTCGCGATCGAGGCACTGAACGACCAGTTCCTGTCGGCGGAGCGGCTCGAATTCATGCTGCAGGAGCTGATGCTCTCGATCGTCGACACCTATCTCGCGCGGCGCCGGCAGGGTTCCTCGCTGTGGCGCGGCTCGAGGTTCGAGGACTCGCGCATCCGGCGCGCCATCGCGCTCCTGCGCGCGCATCCGAACAAGGAACTCAACATGGACGAGCTCGCGAGCCAGGTCGGCTTGTCGCGCTCGCGCTTCTACGACCTGTTCCAGCTGTGCACCGGACGCTCGCCGCGCGCCTATCTCGACATGCTGTGCGTCGAGGCAGCCATCGCCAAGCTCTCAAGCGGTCGGGTCAAGATCGCCGACGTCTCGGCCGAACTGGGTTTCTCGGCGCAGAGCAACTTCACGCGCTTCTTCCTGCACCAGGTCGGAATTCCGCCCTCCGAGTACCGCCGTGCAGCGCGGCGACCCGAGACGCAACCGCAGCAGCCGGCCGCCGAAGGCGAGCCCGGGCCCGAATCCGGCGACTGACGGGTGGCGTGGCCACCTTTCTCGTCACGCACGGCGCCTGGACGGCGGGCTGGGCGTGGAAGAAGATGCGTCCCCTCATGCATGCCCGCGGCCACCGCTCGGTGACGTCCACCTACACCGGCCTCGCAACTTAATCAGCGTCCCATGTATTCCGAAAAGATCAAGGTGCGAGTCACCGAAACGGGGCAGATGGTCGACGTGGCAGTGCTGAGCAAGCGGCCCGAGCGCATTACTGTCGTGCTCGGCGAAGGCGTGCACAGCGTCAAATGCGACCTCACGCCGACGCGCAACGAGCGCGCCTATGCCGGCTCCGTCATGGGGCGCGAGATCGTATACGAGCGCGGCCGCGACGAGGTGCAGGCCGATATCGAGCGGCTCAACCCAAGCTTGCGCAAGCCGCGACGATAGTTCCCGTGGCGCCGGTAGAATCGCGCCATGGCTGACCGTAAATTCGGCATCGAGACGCTCTGCCTGCATGCCGGTCAGATTCCCGACCCGGCCACGGGCGCACGAGCCGCGCCGATCTACCAGACGACGTCGTTCGTGTTCGACTCGGCCGAGCACGCGGCGAGCCTGTTCAACCTGCAAACCTTCGGTAACGTCTACTCACGCATCTCGAACCCGACCGTGGCGGTGTTCGAGGAGCGCATGGCGGCGCTCGAGAACGGCCGCGCGGCGCTCGCCGCCGCGACCGGCCAGGCGGCCGAGGTGGTGGCGATCCTCACGCTCGCGCGCGCCGGCGACCATATCGTGTCGGCCTCGACCCTGTACGGGGGCACGCACACGCTGCTCGAAGTAAACCTCGCCAAGCTCGGCGTCGAGACCACCTTCGTCGACCCGGACGATCCGGAAAACTTCCGCCGCGCGATCCGCCCCGGCAAGACGAAGCTGCTGTACGCCGAGACGCTTGGCAACCCGCTCATCAACATCGTCGACATCGAGGCACTGGCGGCGATCGCGCAAGACGCGAAGATTCCGCTCCTGGTCGATAACACGGTCCCGTCGCCGTACCTGTGCCGGCCGTTCGACTTCGGCGCCGACATCGTCGTGCACTCGGCCACCAAGTACCTCGGCGGACATGGCACGACAATGGGCGGGGTGATCGTCGAGTCGGGCAAATTCGACTGGGGCAATGGCAATTTCCCCGAGTTCACGACGCCCTCGCCGGGCTACCACGGAGTCATCTTTTACGAGACCTTCGGTGACTTCGGCTACACCATGAAGGCGCGCATGGAGGTGATGCGCACCTTCGGCCCGGCGCTTGCGCCGCTCAATGCCTGGCTGCTCCTGCAGGGCATCGAGTCGCTGCCGGTGCGCATGGATCGCCACTGCGCGAATGCGCTTGCGGTCGCGAAGTTCCTGCAGGGCCACAAACACGTGGCGTGGGTGAACTATCCCGGGCTGCCGGGCAGTAGGTATCACGCGCTCGCGCGAAAGTACCTGCCCAAAGGTGCTTCGGGATTGCTCAACTTCGGCGTCAAGGGCGGCGCGCGGGCGGGCGAGAAGTTCATCGAGGCGGCGCAGTTCATGAGCCACCTCGCCAACATCGGCGACGCCAAGACGCTCGTCATCCACCCGGCTTCGACGACGCACCGCCAGATGAGCGAAGAAGATCAACTCAAGGCCGGCGTCACGCCCGACATGATCCGCATGTCGGTCGGCATCGAGTCACTGGATGACATCCTGTGGGACGTTGACCAGGCGCTGGGGGAGGCGGCCAAGACATGATCAGCTACGACATCATCGAGCATGGCAAGCCGTTGCAGAAGGTGCTCAAGGAAACGCCCAAACCGCAGGGCACCGAAGTCCTGGTGCGCGTCACGCGCGCCGGGGTGTGCCACAGCGACCTGCACATCTGGGATGGCTACTTCGACTGGGGGGGAGGCAAGCGCTTCTACGTGAAGGAGCGCGGCTGCGTGCCACCGTTCACGCTCGGCCACGAGCCCTTCGGGGTGGTCGAGGCGCTCGGGCCCGCCGCGGCGAAGGCGGCGAAGGGCCTGCGGGTCGGCCAGAAGCGCCTCGTTTATCCCTGGATCGGCTGCGGCAAGTGCGCGGTGTGCAAGGCCGGCAAGGACAACTACTGCGTTTCCGGGTCTCGCTATCTGGGCGTGAACCGCGCGGGAGCCTACGC
>JBLMWT010000153.1:0-7759 GCA_050257375.1 Sphingomonadaceae bacterium | reverse complement strand
GAACGCTGCGGGGCCGCTTCCGGGATCGAGGCCGAGCGACGCCTCGCCGTTGCCGATGCGCGCCGCCAAACGACCGTTCGCCTCGAGGCGGCCCTCGTCGAGCTTCCCTTTCACCTCGAGCGCGCTCAGGCCGAGTTCGAGCGCCGGCGCGCTCCCGAGCGTGAGGTCACCGCCTTCGCGCCACACGCTGAAGCTGCCGTTCAATTGCGGCGTAGCGGTGACCGACCACTGCGCGCCGAGCGTGAGCGCTCCCTCGAGCGGCGTTCCGGAGCCCGCGAGGCGCAAGAGCGGCACGACCGCGACGTCGCTCAACTCCCCCGAGCTGGCGAGGCGGCCGTCCTGCCAGAGCAGCTCCGCGACGCGCACGCGCCCCTGCTCGAAGCGCGCGTCGAGCGCGCGCAGCGCGACGCGCCCCGGAGCGACGCTCAGCGTTGCCCGCTGCTCGAGTTCGAAGGGCAGCGCGCCGCGGTTGTGCGCCGAGACGAGCGTGCCGCGCCAGTCGGTCGCAGCGCGCAGCGCGCCTTCCAGACTGGCGGCGAAGTCGAACCCTTTGCCTTGCGCGGCGATCTCGATGGCGTGACGCGCGCGGGTGCCATCGACGCGCACGCGCACGCGCTCGGCGCGCAGGCCGTCCGCGCTGACCCCCTCGGCATCGGCCGTGATCGAAGCGGCAGGATTGCGCCAGCCGCCGTAGAGCTCGGCCTCGACCGCAGCGCGGCCGCTCAGCCCGGGCCACAGTGTAGCGAGGTCGGGGACTCCGACGCGCAGCTTCAAACGATCGCCCGGCCGCCCGAACGCGCCGTCGGCGTCGATCGACGCGCCCGAGTAGCGCAGCGCGAGCGCGCTCTCGGGGATGCGCTCGCCGGCGAGCAGCACGCGCCCGCGGCCCGACAGCGCGCGGCCGGCGAGCGTGGAGGGCGCAAGGTCGAATTCCAGCCGCACGCGTCGCTCGCCCTCGAGCTCGCCCTCGAGCGTGGCATCGCCCGCGAGCGCGCTCGTCGGCAGGTCGCCGAGGCGCGACAGGTCGACGCGCGCGAAGCGCAGCCGCGCGTCGAGCGCGAGCGATGCGTCCACCCGCACGCTGCCCGCGACGCTGCCCGCCGCTCCGAAATCGGCCTCGAGCGGACCGGTGAGCGCGTCGCCGCGCCGCTCGAGCGACGCGGAGAGCGCGAGCCGCGTGCGCGGCAACGCGGCGTCGAAGGCGTGCAGATCGAGATCGCGCACGCGCAGGGCGAGCGATTGCGGCGGCAGCCCCTCCAGCGGACGCAGCGCCGCTCGCCCGTCCGCGCGCGCCCCTTGCGCACGCGCCTCGAACCGCAAGCCGAGGTCGCGCAGGTTGCCCGAGATGTCGAGCGTCGCGGCCAGAGGCACGCCGGCGTACTTGCCGGCGAGCTCGAGCGCCCCGCTTGCCGCGAACGGCGGCGCTGCGCCGAGCTCCGCGCTCCCGCCGAGCGTGACGCCCTGGTATTCGAGATGCAGGCGCTCGATGCGGTGCCCGTCATGGCCGTAGGCGTAAGCGAAACGCAGGTCGCGCAGCATGAATGTCTGCGCGCCGCGCGCGACGCGCAACGTGCCGACTTGCAGGCGCCCGACGTATACGCGCAGCGGAAGCGCGAGCGAATCCGGGAGCGCGGCGCCGCCCGCGCCTTCCGGCAGCGCGAGATCGAGCTCGCCGCACTCCAGGCGCGCGAAATCGGGCCGCAGCAGCAGGAGCGAGAGCGGCGAGACGCGCAGGCGCACCGCGCGCGCCTCGATGCGCGCCGCGCCGTCGGCCCAGCGCACGCGCTCGAGCGTCAGTCCACCGCCCAGGGTGCCCTGCGGCCGCTCGATGAGCAGCTTCCCGCCGCTCGCCTCGCCGGCGCGCGCAAGCGCCCAGGCGAGCCCCTGCTGCGTGCCGAGCAGCCAGGCGCCGACGCCGGCGAGCGCCGCGAGTGCGGCGAGCACGAGCGCGAGGAACAGACGCAGGGCGAGGCGCGTCATCAGAAGCTGAATCCCGCGGAGAAATGCAGGCGCAGCGAGTGCGCCTGCTGGCCGTAAGCGAGATCGATGCGGAACGGCCCGATCGGCGAGCGCCAGCGCGCGCCCAGGCCGTAGCCCACCTTGAACGCACGCGTGCTGAAATCGTCGAAGGCGTCGCCCGCGTCGACGAAGGTGGCAGCGCCCCATTCGGGGGTCAGCCAGTGGATGTACTCGGCGCTGCCGACCGCCAGGTAGCGCCCGCCGACGATCGCGTCCCCCTCGGGCACGCCGATCGACTCGTAGGCGTAGCCGCGCACCGTCTGGTCGCCGCCGGTGCGGAACACGTACGCGGACGGAATCCCCTCGCGCGTCGATGCCCGCACGTAGCCCGCCTGAGCGCGGAACTGCAGATCGTCGCGGCGTCCCGCCGGAACGAAAAAGTTCATCGTTGCGAGCGCGCGCTGGAAGTTCCGCGTCGCGAGCCCGGGGAGTGCGCTGCCGAGCTCGATCGAGCCGAGGTAGCCGCGCGTCGGGTCGATGAAATCGTCCGTGTCGCGCAGCGTCTTGCGCCAGCCGAGATACACCGCGTAGCGGTTGTCGTCGGGAAGTCCGGCGATCTCCCGCTGCTCGACGCGCCACTCCAGCCCGATGCTCGACGGGTTGCGCTCCAAGCCCCAGTTGTAGGCGTAGCCGAGGCGCGTGCCGAGCGTCTTCTCGTTCTGGATGTCGTTGCGCTCGAGGCTCGCGCCGTAGCTGTCCCAGGTGGCGTTCGCGCGCGGCGGGCCGTCGAGCACGCCTTCCAGCGTCTGCGTCTTGCTGTCCGCGCGCAGGCTGCTGCGCAGGCGCCAGGGCTGCGAGAACAGCCGCAGGTTGCCGTTGCTGTAATTCAGATTGCCGCGCACGCCGACGTCGGTGCTGTAGCCGATCCCGCCGCTGACGCGCTGGCTGCGGCCCTCGATCACGCGCACCCGCAGCGGCGCCGCCGCGGCCCGCGCGGGATCGGGATCGATCTCGACCGAGGCGCCGACGAAATAGCCGCTCTCGACGAGGCGGCGCTCGTAGGTCGACACCCGCTCCCTGCTCCAGGGCTCGCCGGCGCGCAGCGGGTTGAAACGCTCGACGACCTGCGCGGGTATGCGGCGCGTGCCCGAGACCTCGACCGGCCCGATGTAGAACGGCGGGCCCGACTCGTACTCGATGCTCAGGCGTGCGCTGCGCGTCTCCGGGTCGATGCGCGCCTCGCTCGCGGCGATCGAGGCGGCCGCATAGCGCTCGGCGGCGAGCGTGGCGAGCGCGCGCTTCTTGGCGGCTTCCCACGCAGCCTGCGTGAAGCGCTCGCCGACCTTCAGGTCGAAGGCATTCCGCACCGCGCGCCGGCGCGCCTCGTCCCAGGGATCGGCCGCGGCGACCGGACCGCTGAAGCGCACGGCGACCGAGGTGACGCGCGTCGCCTCGCCCGGCTCGACCTTGATGCGCGCGACCAGGCCGGCGCTCGTGGATTCGACCGCCGTCTCGACGCGCGGTGAGAACCACCCCTCGGCATTCAGCGCCTGGACGATTTCCGGGCGCGCCTCGTCGACCAGGCGGCGCAGCAGCGGCTCGGTCATCGCGGCGTCGTCCTGCCAGCGCGTCAGACTGAGTCCGCGCCCGAGCGTGCGCCGCACCTCTTCGGGCGCCTCGATGACCAGCCGATAGCCCGGCTTCGCCGCGGGCCGCGATGCTTCGTCGGGTGCCGGAATGCCGGCTCCGTCTCCCTCCGCGCGCGCGGCGCCGGCGAGCGCCAGCAGCGCCAGCGCGACAGTCAGCGCCTGCAGTGCCGCAGTTCGGACGCGCCGCTCAGAACGTTCCCGGCGACGCGAAATTCTCGAAGCGAGTGAACTGGCCAAGGAACGTCAGCTCTACTTTGCCGATCGGGCCGTTCCTCTGCTTGCCGATGATCACCTCCGCGCGCCCCTTGGCTTCCGGCTTGTCCGGGAAGTACACCTCGTCGCGGTAGATGAACAGGATCACGTCGGCATCCTGCTCGATGGCGCCCGATTCCCTCAAATCCGACATCATCGGGCGCCGATCGTTCCTCTGCTCGACGGCGCGCGAGAGCTGCGACAGCGCGATGACCGGAACCTTGAGCTCCTTGGCGAGCGCCTTGAGCGCGCGCGACATCTCGGAGATCTCGGTCGCGCGATTCTCGCTGCTACGCGAATTCGCCGAAGACATGAGCTGCAGATAGTCGACCACCACCAGGCCGAGCTTGCCGCCGAACTGGCGCCACAGGCGCCGCGCGCGGGTACGGATCTCGAGCGAATTCAGCGCCGCCGTCTCGTCGATGAAGATCGGCGCGTCGTGCAGCCGGCCCATGGCTTCGGACAGGTCGTGCCATTCCTGGTCCGACAGGCGCCCGGTGCGCATCTTGTGCTGGTCGACGTGCGCGATCGAGCCCAGCATGCGCGTGGCGAGCTGCGTGCCGCTCATTTCCATGCTGAACACGGCCACCGGCAGCATGCTGTTCAGCGCGACGTGCTCGGCGACGTTGAGCGCGAACGCGGTCTTACCCATCGACGGCCGCCCCGCGACGATGATCAGGTCGCCCGGCTGCAGCCCGGCGGTCTTGGAGTCCAGATCGTGAAAGCCGGTCGGCACGCCGGTCACGTCCGAGGGGTTGTCGCGGTGGTACAGGTGGTCGATGCGCTCGAGCACCCGTGCGAGCACCGGCTTGATCTCCTCCAGCCCGACGGTGTGGCGCGCGCCCGCCTCGCCGATCTCGAGGATGCGCGTCTCGGCTTCGTCGAGCAGCTGCGCGACTTCCTTGCCGCCGGGATTGAGCGCGTTCTCGGCGATGTCGGTGGCGACCTGCGCGAGCTGGCGCTGCACCGCGCGCTCGCGCACGAGCTCCGCGTAGCGCCGGATGTTCAGCGCGCTCGGCGTATTCTGGGCGAGCGCGCCGAGGTAGGCAGGCCCGCCGGTCTTGTCCTTGTCCTCGCTCGCCTCGATCGACTCGGACACGGTGACGACGTCGGCGGGCTTGCCCGCCTCGATCAGCTTCGTGACGTGCCGGTAGATGCGGCGGTGATCGTCGCGGTAGAAATCGTCCGCGGATACCATGTCCGCGATCCGGTCGAAGGCCTGGTTGTCGAGCAGCAGGCCGCCGAGCAGCGACTGCTCCGCCTCCACCGAGTGCGGCGGAACCTTGAGCGCGAGCAGCTGCGGATCGGCGTCGCCGCGCGCGGCCGGATTGACGGGAACGTTCTGTGGGCGAGCCATGAATCGATGCGGAGCCGGGCTCCGCATCATAACCGCATCAGGCTTCGCCGAGCACCGAGACGGTAATGGTCGCGACGACGTCGGAGTGCAACACAACCTGCACCGGGTAGTCGCCCACCTGCTTGAGCGGCCCCTGCGGCATGCGCACCTGCGAGCGTTCGATCTCGATGCCCTGCTTCTCGAGCGCCTCGACGATGTCGTAGTTGCCGACCGAGCCGAACAGCCGCCCGTCGACGCCCGCCTTCTGGGTGACCTGCACCATCAGGCCCTCGAGCTTCGCCGCGCGCTCCTGCGCCTTGGCGAGCGAATCGGCCTGCGCTTTTTCCAGCTCGGCGCGCCGCGCCTCGAACGCCTTGAGGTTGTCCGGCGTCGCCCGCTTCGCCTTGCCTTGCGGAATCAGGTAGTTGCGCGCGAATCCGTCGCGCACCTTGACCACGTCGCCGAGGTTGCCGAGGTTGACGACCTTCTCCATGAGGATGACTTGCATGGCGCGCTCCTCAGTGCAGGTCGGTGTACGGCAGCAGCGCGAGGAACCGCGCGCGCTTGATCGCTTCAGAGAGCTGGCGCTGGTAGCCCGAAGACGTCCCGGTGATGCGCGCCGGAATGATTTTCCCGGTCTCGTTCACGAAGTCCTTCAGGACCTCGATGTCCTTGTAGTCGATCCACTCGACCTTCTCGGCCGTGAAGCGGCAGAACTTGCGGCGCCGGAACAGCGCCTTCTGTCCGCGTTCCTTCTTGTCCTTGCTGAACTTCCCCTTGCCTTTGCCTTTGCCTCTGCCTCGTGGAGCCGGCATGTTCAATCTCCTTCAACGAATTCGATACGTGTCACGTGCAGAACCAGCTTCTTCGAGCGCTGGCTCTTTGCGCACAAAAATCCTTCCAGCCTGAGCGCGCGGTCCGGGGAGCAGCCCGAAACCAGGTGGGCCTGGCCTTCGAACGCGATCGCCTCGATCTCCGCGCTCACCTTGCGTTTCGACCCGGCTTCGAGCGCCTCGGACTCGTGGCGCACACGGAACTCGATCGCCGGAATGCCTGCGGGCGTGTGGCGCAACGCGCCCAGCTCCAGCAACCTTCCCGACAGCTCGACCCGGTTCGCACCGTCCAATCTGCTCTCAATGAGGGCGCTCAGTCGGCTCCCGCCTCGGCCGGACGCGCTTCGGCCGCGCGCCCCTCGCCGCCGCGCTCCATCAGCGACTTCGACTTCTCCTCTTTCATCATCGGCGACGGAGAGGTCTCGGCCTTCGGCATCCTGACGATCAGATGGCGCAGCACAGCGTCGCTGAACTTGAACGAATGCTCGAGCTCGTCTAGCGTTTCCTGGTCGCACTCGATGTTCATCAGCACGTAGTGCGCCTTGTGGATCTTCTGCAAGGGGTAAGCCAGCTGCCGCCGGCCCCAGTCCTCGAGCCGGTGCACGGTGCCGTTGCGCGCCGCGATCAGGCCCTGGTAGCGCTCGACCATCGCCGGCACCTGCTCGCTCTGGTCCGGATGGACGATGAAAACGATCTCGTAATGCCGCATGCGCTCTCCTTATGGGTTAAGCCGCCCGTCATGCGAAACGGTGCGGCAAGGAAAAGGCGCGGATTATAAAGGAGAAACTAGCTCCCGGGCAAGGCGCGGCGGCGCAGCGATTCGTACAGCACGATACCCGCCGCGACCGACACGTTCAGGCTCTCCACCGCGCCGCGCATCGGGATGCGCACCAGGGTGTCGCAGCGCTCGCGCGTCAGGCGACGCATGCCGGCACCCTCGGCGCCGAGCACCCAGGCGATCGCGCGCGGCAAGTCGGCCCGATAGAGCTCGTCCTTGGCGGCGGCGTCCGCGCCGACCACCCAGATGTTGCGCTCCTTGAGCTCTTCCAGGGTGCGCGCGAGGTTGGTCACCATGTAGTAGGGCGTCAGCTCGGCCGCGCCGCTCGCCACCTTGGAGACGACCGCGCTCACGCCCGCGGCCCGATCCTTGGGCGCGATCACGGCGTGCGCCCCCGCCGCGTTGGCGACCCGCAGGCAGGCGCCGAGATTGTGCGGGTCGGTGACGCCGTCGAGCACCAGCAGCAGCGCAGGCTCGGCGAGCTGCTCGAGCAGCTCGTCCAGGCTCGCCGCGCCGCTTTGCGGCTCGATGCGCGCCACCACGCCCTGGTGGCGCGCGCCTCCGTAGAAGCCGTCCAGGCGCTTCGCCGGCACGCGCAGCAGCCGTACGCTCGCCCGCTCGGCGGCCGCAGCGAGGTCGCGCGCGCGCGCGTCATTGCGCGCCTCGTCGACGAAGACTTCGATCACAGAGCCGGGATCTGCGCGCAGGCGCGCGAGCACCGCATGGAAGCCGAACACGACGCGCGGCTCGCGTCCGCCGTGGCCGCTCATGCCGGCACCAGGTCGATCTTGCGCGACTCGAGGTCGACGCGCACCAGCTTCACCTGCATGCGGTCGGCCAGGCGGTAGCGCCTCCCGGTGCGCTCGCCGAGCAGCATGTGGCGCGCCGCGTCGAACTGGAAATAGTCGCGCCCGAGCTCGGAGATGTGCACCAGGCCGTCGACGAAATAGTC
>JBLMWT010000152.1:0-4432 GCA_050257375.1 Sphingomonadaceae bacterium | reverse complement strand
CCGGCCGCGTCGAGGAAGGGCTCGCGGTGGAGGCGAAGATGACCGGCCTCTCCGCGACGGACCTGAGGAAGCGCCAGGAAGCCCGGATCCCGCTCGGCCGGCTCGGCACGCCGGAGGAAGTGGCACGGGTCGCGCTCTTTCTCGCGTCGGACCAGGCGAGCTACGTGACCGGCGCGATCGTGCCGATGGACGGGGGCGCAGGCGCCGTCATCTGAGGAGCGAACCATGCTGACGGACATCGAAATCGCGCAGCGCGCGAAGCTCCTCCCGATCGGCGACATCGCGAACCGCCTCGGCATCCCGGACGACGCGCTCGAGCCTTACGGCCGCACGAAGGCCAAGATCGCGCTCGACTGGCTCGCGCGCCGTCCGGCGCGACCCGGCGCGAAGCTCGTTCTCGTTTCCGCGATCAGTCCGACGCCTGCCGGCGAAGGCAAGACGACGACGACGGTGGGCCTGGGCGACGCGCTCAACCGGATCGGCAGGAACGCTGCGATCTGCCTGCGCGAGCCGTCGCTCGGCCCGGTGTTCGGGATGAAGGGCGGCGCGGCCGGCGGCGGCTACGCGCAGGTGGTGCCGATGGAGGACATCAACCTCCACTTCACCGGCGACTTCCATGCGATCGGCGTCGCCAACAACCTGCTCGCGGCGCTCGTCGACAACCACATCCACCACGGCAACGCGCTCGGGATCGACGTCCGCCGGATCACCTGGAAGCGCGTCGTCGACATGAACGACCGCGCGCTGCGCGACATCACGATCGCGCTCGGCGGGCCCGCCAACGGCTACCCGCGGCAGGACGGGTTCGACATCGTCGTCGCGTCGGAGGTGATGGCGATCTTCTGCCTGGCCGAGTCGCTCGCGGACCTCAAGGCACGGCTCGCGAAGATCGTCGTCGGCTACACGCGCGACCAGAGACCCGTGCACGCGGGGGACCTCGACGCCCACGGCGCGATGACGGTGCTGCTCAAGGACGCGCTCAAGCCCAACCTCGTGCAGACGCTGGAGAACAACCCGGCGTTCATTCACGGCGGTCCGTTCGCCAACATCGCACACGGCTGCAACTCGGTCATTGCCACGCAGACCGCGCTCAAGCTCGCCGACTATGTCGTCACAGAGGCGGGCTTCGGCGCCGACCTGGGGGCCGAAAAGTTCATCGACATCAAGTGCCGCAAGAGCGGTATCCGTCCGAATGCGGCGGTGATCGTGGGAACGGTGCGCGCGCTCAAGTACCACGGCGGCGCCGACCTGAAGACGATCAACCAGGAGAACATGACCGCACTCGAGCGCGGTATCGTCAACCTCGAGCGGCACGTCGAGAACGTGAGCAAGGTGTACGGCCTGCCCTGCGTAGTGTCGATGAACCGCTTCACTTTCGACACGGAGCGCGAACTCGACTTCGTGAAGTCACGCATGGCCAAGTTGGGTGTGCCGATGGTGATTGCGACGCACTGGGGTGAAGGCGGCAAGGGCGCCGCGGAACTGGCGCGCATCGTGGTCGATCTGTGCGAGACGAAGGACGGCTTCCGCTTCGTGTACGAGGAAAAGGACTCGCTGTGGGAGAAGATCAATCACATCGCGCAGCGTGTGTACCGCGCCTCGGAAGTCACCGCCGACAGCAAGGTGCGCGCGCAGATCAAGAAGCTGCAGGACGACGGCTACGGCCACTATCCGGTGTGCGTGGCGAAGACGCAATATTCGTTCTCGACCGACCCTCAGCTGCGTGGCGCGCCTTCCGGGCACACCATCAACATACGCGAGGTGCGGCTCGCGGCGGGCGCCGAATTCGTTGTGATGATCTGCGGCGACATCATGACGATGCCCGGCCTGCCCAAAGTGCCGTCGGCGAACAAGATCGACATCGTCGACGGCAAGGTGGTCGGTCTGTTCTGACTTGTGCGTAAGCATTGCGGTTAAAATTCCCCGCTTCGACGGGGGAAGCGCGCTGCAATGCTGCAAGTCATCGCCGATTTCGGCTTCTGGAAGTCGCTCGGCGCGATCATCTGGGTCAACCTGCTGCTCTCCGGAGACAACGCGGTGGTGATCGCGCTGGCGGCGCGCGCCCTGCCGGCGAAGCAGCAGAAGACCGCCGTGTTCTGGGGCAGCGCCGCGGCGATCGTGATGCGCGTGCTGCTCACGATCTTCGCCGTGGCGCTGCTGCAGCTGCCTTGGCTCAAGCTGGTGGGCGGAGTGCTTCTCCTGTGGATTGGGGTGAAGCTGCTCGTGCCCGAGGACGGCGAGGAAGGGGTCGAGGCGGGCGACAGTCTGCTGCAGGCGGTGAAGACGATCCTGATCGCCGACCTCGTGATGAGCCTGGACAACGTCATCGCGGTGGCGGCCGCGGCCGAGCAGGGCCCGCCGGACCTCAAGGTCTTGTTGCTCGTGCTGGGCCTCGCGATCTCGATCCCAATCGTCATCTTCGGCAGCACGATCATGCTGCGCATGATGGAGCGCTTTCCGGTCATCATCACGCTGGGGGGTGCGCTGCTCGGCTACATCGCCGGCGAGATCATGGCGACCGACCCCGCGATCGGGACCTGGGTCGCAGAACGCGCCGCGTGGCTGGTCGAATACAAAGTGGCGGGTGCGTGCGGAGCGGCCCTCGTCGTGGCGCTCGGTGTCTGGCTCGCGCGGCGCGCGCGGTCGCGCGAGTCCGCCGTCCAGGCCGGATCCGAGGAATCTTGACTGCGGTCAAGGCAGACACGATGGTCCACTCTCGAGAATCCGAGCAAGGAATGCGCAAGAAAAGCGCTAGAATCCGAGTCGCACGATTCTTACAAGGGAGGAGGGCTAAATCATGAAGGGTAAATTCACGCGAACGATGGGCGCAGTTCTCGGGGCGGCGCTCGTGGCCGCCTGGCCCGGAGTAGGGCAGGCGTGGGAGCCGACCAAGACCGTCGAGTTCGTGATTCCTGCGGGTACCGGCGGCGGCGCCGACCAGATGGCGCGCGCGATCCAGGGGATCATCGCCAAGCACGGCTTGATGAAGCAGTCGATGGTCGTGGTAAACAAGGCGGGCGGCGCGGGAGCCGAGGGTTTCCTCGACGTCAAGAGCGCGAAAGGTGACCCGTACAAGCTGATCATCACGCTGTCCAACCTGTTCACCACACCGCTCGCCACCGGCGTTCCCTTCAACTGGCGCGACCTGACGCCTGTCAAGATGATGGCCCTGGACGAGTTCGTGCTGTGGGTGAACGCTGACAAACCCTACAAGAACGCCAAGGAGTTTATCGAGGCGGCGAAGGCGGCGGGTCCCGGCAAGTTCAAGATCGCGGGTACGGGCTCCAAGCAGGAAGACCAGATCGTCACAGCGTCGATCGAGCAGAAGACCGGTGCCAAGTTCACCTACATCCCCTTCAAGGGCGGCGGCGCGGTGGCGGTGCAGCTGGTCGGCAACCACGTCGAATTCACGGTGAACAACCCGATCGAGGCGGTGGCGCACTGGCGCTCTGGCAAGTTGAAGCCGCTGTGCGTATTCGACACCCAGCGCATGCCGTACCACGAGAAGATGACTGCCACGATGTCCTGGGGCGATATCCCGACCTGCAAGGAAAGCGGGCTCGACGTGAGCTACCTGATGCTGCGCGGCATCTTCATGCCGGGCGGCGTGACCCAGGATCAGGTCGCCTACTACGTGGACCTGCTGAAAAAGGTGCAGCAAACCCCCGAGTGGAAGGACTTGATGAACAAGGGTGCCTTCAACCAGACGTCGCTTGAAGGCCAGGCATACGCCGACTGGGTGGCGAAGGCCGAGGCCGAGCACGTTGCGCTCATGAAGGCCGCCGGCTTCCTCTCCGGCAGCAAGTAGCCTGACATGACAGACGGGCCGCGGCGCGCCGGCAACGGCGCGCCGCTTTCTTATCCGCAAGGGGAATTCTGATGTCCGATGACAGGCACACGCGCCCCGCGTTCCGCTACAAGACCGCCGAGCTGGTGATGGCGGGATTCTTCATCGTGCTCGGCGCGATCGTCATCTTCGACAGCGTCCGGCTCGGTGCGACCTGGGGCGACAACGGCCCTCGGCCGGGCTATTTTCCGTTCTATCTCGGCGTGCTCATCTGCGTGTCCTCGGCGATCACATTCGTGCGCGGTGTGTATATCCAGCCCGACAAGAACCGCGCGTTCGTCGAAATAGGACAGCTCAAGCTGGTGCTGGCAGTCCTTCTACCGACGATCGTCTACGTGGTGCTGGTCGGCTGGCTGGGCATCTATGTGGCGTCGGCGCTCTACGTCGCGCTGTTCATGCGCTGGCTGGGCAAGTATCCGTGGTGGCTGGTGGCGCTGGTGTCGATCGGCAACAGCGTGGCGTTTTTTCTGATCTTCGAAGTCTGGTTCCTCGTGCCGTTGCCCAAAGGGCCGCTCGAGGTCCTGCTCGGTTTAGCGTGAGCGGAGCGGGCAAGTGATCGACGATCTGCAGTCTCTGATTCACGGC
>JBLMWT010000151.1:0-6301 GCA_050257375.1 Sphingomonadaceae bacterium | reverse complement strand
GACCAGCGCCATTCCGGGTCGCCTTCGGCGAGCAGCGCCTCGTAGCCCGTCGTGCCGAGGCGCTTGCCGGGCCCCTCGTACAGCGCGTCCTCGATGTCGATCACCTCGATCGGGTGGCCGAGCTTCGCGAGCGCCGCCTCGATGGTGGCCGAGAACTCCTTGTCGACGAGCAGCAGTTTCGCGCCGCCGTGCCCGAGCATGAACGCGATCGCTTCGGCGTCCAGGCGCGTATTGAGCGTGTTCAGCACCGCGCCGGTCATCGGCACGCCGAAGTGCGCTTCGACCATCTCCGGCGTGTTGGCGAGCATCGCGGCCACCGTGTCGCCCAGGCCTATGCCGCGCTTCGCCAG
Source organism: Sphingomonadaceae bacterium (assembly GCA_050257375.1). GTDB lineage: Bacteria > Pseudomonadota > Gammaproteobacteria > Burkholderiales > SG8-39 > DAHVFK01. Next base: position 5,951 of record JBLMWT010000151.1, on the reverse strand, counting down.
AGCCGAGCCCAGCCGCCGGGCGCGCGCGTAGGTTTCCTTCCACGTATAGCGCCGCTCGCCGTGCACCACGGCGACCCGCTCCGGGTACACGTACGCCGCGCGCTCGATGAACGACAGCGGCGTGAGCGGCGCGTAGTTCGCGGGGTTCTTGTCGAGATCCTGATCGTAGGGATTGGGCTTTCCTCTCATGGCGTAAAGTATAGCCCCGCATGGCGGCCAACCACGACATCCTGAAGCGCGAGATCAGGGCCCTGGCGTTCGACCAGTACGGGACCGTCGTCGACATGCAAAAGGGCCTCACCGAGGCGGTCACCCCGTTCCTGAAGGCGAAGGGCTGGGCGGGCAAGCCGGACAGCTTCGTCACCTGGTGGCGGCGCACCCACTTCGAGAATTCGATGATCGACGCGCTGTGCGACCGCGGCCACACGCCATACCGGCAGATCGGCCACCGTGCGGTCTCCTACGTCATGGACCGCTGCGGCATCGGCCACACCCAGGACGAAGTGCGCGCCCTGGTCGCCGAGATCGAGCGTCTCAAACCCTTTCCCGACGTCGTCGCGGCGCTTGGCAGGCTGCGCGCACGCGGCTACAAGCTCGCGATTCTGTCGAACGGCGACCGCGACATGCTGAAGGCCGCCGGGCCGCATATCGGATTTCCTTTCGATCACGTCATTTCGGTGCAGGAAGCCGGCGCCTTCAAGCCGCACTGGAAGACCTACGCCAAGGCCGAGGAGATCATCGCCGAGGAGCGCTCGAGCATCCTGTTCGTCGCCAACCACGCCTTCGACTGCATCGGCGCGAAGTCCTTCGGCATGCGCACCGCATTCATCGACCGCAGGAAGCGCCCGTTCGGAGAAACGCCGCACCAGCCCGACCTGGTCGTGGCCGACTTCGCCGAGCTGGCGACCGTGCTCACCTAGCCGCAATGTCGCGCGGTTATACTCGCCGCTCGCTGCCCCGTCTCGTGTCGAAAAAATAAGGGAGGAGAACGTGAAGCCCATTCGCAAGTTGCTCCGGTTCGCCGCGCCCGCCGTGCTCGCATGGACCGTGCTCGCCGCGCCCGCCGTCCGGGCGGACGAATCGCTCGATGCGCTCTACCAGAAGGCGAAGGCCGAAGGCAAGGCGGTGATGTACACCTCGGTGCCGACCTTCATCCTCGACGAGTGGCGCAGCCTGTTCGAGGCGCAGTATCCGGGGGTCAAGCTGGAGTATTTCCGCAGCGGAACGGGCAAGGTGCTCGCGCGCATCAACGCCGAGACGAGCGCCGGACAGCTGCACGGCGACCTGGTCTGGGTGGCGGACGCGACGGCCTACCCCGACTTCGCCAAGAAGGGACTGCTCGCGAGCTACAAGACTCCGGAATGGGACCACATCCCCTTCGGCAAGGACCCCGGCGGCTACTACGTGACCGGGCGGATCCTGGCGGGCGTGATCTTCGCCAATACGAAAGAGACGCAGGACTTCCCGGCGAGCTGGGGCGACCTGGCGGACGCCAAATACAAAGGCAAGGTCGCGATGGCCTCCGCCGTCGTGTCGGGCTCCACCACGGTGATGGTGAGCGGCCTGGTGCACGATGCGGGCCTCGGCTGGCCGTTCTTCCAGAAGCTGAAGGACAACGGCGTGCTGATCCTGCAGGACGTGCCCGACGTAGCGCGCGCGGTGGCGAGTGGCGAGCGGCCGTTGGGCATCACGCTCACGCTCTACAAGTACCAGTCCGAATACAAGGAATCCCCGGTGAAGATGATCTTCCCCAAGGAGGGTCCGATCCTGATGCCCTCGCCGATGGGGCTGTTCGCGAAGGCCGAGCACCCGAACGCCGGGCGCCTGTTGTACCGCTTCCTGCTCTCGAAGAAGGCGCAGGCGGTGCTCGCCGAGCGCGGTATCTACCCCGCGCGCGACGACGTTGCCGCGCCGCAAGGCCTGCCGCCGCTCGCCGAGGTCAAGCAGAAGGCGATCATTCCGGATTCGGAGTGGATGATCGCGCACTGGACAGAAGTGAAGTCCAAGTGGCGCGACATGTTCGGGCGCTGATCCCGACGCGCGGCACGGCCGCAGGCGGCGGCATTCGCGCCGCCATCGGCCGCCAGGGCTGGTTTGCCCCCGCGGCGCTCGTTCTCGGCGGGGGCTTTCTCTTCCTGTCGCTCTACCCGTACGCGCGGCTGGTGCTCACCAGCCTGCGGGAGCACGGGGCGTTCACTTTCAGTCACTACTTGAACGTCCTGCGGCACGACTACCTGTTGCGCACGCCCCTGCTGCACTCGCTCGCGGTCAGCGCGGCGACCGCCGCGCTCGCGACCGCGCTCGGCACCCTGCTCGCCTGGCTCGCGGTGCGCACCGATCTGCCGGGACGCCGCGCGATCACGGGCCTGGTTGCGATCCCGCACATCGTGCCCTCCTTCCAGCTCGCTTCATCGTGGATCGTGCTGTTCGGCGACGCGGGCATCGTGCAGAGCACGACGGGCCTTACGCCCTTCCCGTCCTACGGCGTGGGGCCGCTTGTGGCGGTGCAGACGATCCATCTCACGCTGTTCGCGTACCTGAACGTGGCGGGCGCCCTCGGCTCGCTCGACCCGAGCCTCGAGGAGGCCGCGCGCGCCTGCGGTTTGAGCGCGCGGCAGGTGCTGCGCCGCGTGACTTTCCCGCTCGTGCTACCTGCGATCCTCTCCGGCATGCTGCTCGCCTTTGCCTATTCGATGGCCGAATTCGGCGCCCCGATCCTGCTCGCTGCGCCAGCCGGCTTCGGGACCCTGACGACGCAGATCTACGAGCTGTCGACTGCGCCGCCGCTGCAATTCGGCGAGGCGGCAGTGCTGTCCTTGCTGCTCGGCGTGCTCGCGCTCGCCACCATGGCGCTCAATGTACGGTTGCTCGCGCGCGGCAGCTTCGTCACGGTCTCCGGCAAGTCGAGCCGCGGCGAGTCGGAATCGCTGGGCGGGCTGCGCGGCCTCTTCGCGGCGTTGACCTGGATCTGGCTCGCCGTCACCTCGATCGCCCCCCTCGCGGCTCTCGTGCTCATCAGCCTGCTCGGCTCGTGGGGACGCGGCTTCGGTCCGGAAAACCTGACCCTCGCCCACTACTCCACCATGCTCGCCTCGCACTCGCTCACCCATGCGCTATGGAACTCCGTCGGGCTCGCGCTCGGCGCCGCCGCGCTCGCCGCAGCGACGGGCTTCATCGCCGCCTACGGCGCGGTGCGCCTGAAGACTTCCTGGGGCGCGCTGCTCGATCGCATGAGCTTCGTCAACTTCGCCACCCCCGGGCTGGTGGTCGGCATCGCATTCATCCTCGCCTTCAGCGGTCCGCCGGTGAACCTGTTCGGCAGCTACTGGATCCTGCTGTTCGCCTACTTCGTGCACTTCGCCGGGCTGGGCGTGCGCGGCGTGAGCGCCCACCTGCGACAGCTCTCGGTGGAGCTCGAGGAAGCGGGCTCGGTAAGCGGCCTCGCACCGAGCCGCGTGCTCGCGCGCATCACGCTGCCGCTGCTGCGCGAGAGCCTCGCGGCGGGGTTCCTGCTGGTGTTCGTCAACGCGATCAAGGAAGTCTCGATGACGAGCCTGCTCGCGAGCCAGGGAACGGAGACGCTCGCCTACGAGGCGTTCCTGCGCTACTCCGATGGCGACTACACGGTCGGTAGCGCCTACAGCGTCCTGATGGTGGCGATCGCGCTCGCCGGCTCCCTCATCATCGCCCGCCGGTCGCGGCTCGCAAGCGGAGAGCTCCCGACATGAAGATCATCCTCGAAGCAGTTTCCAAGAGCTACGGCGCGACGCCCGCGGTGCGCTCGCTCGACCTCGAGATCGCGAGCGGCGAGCTGTTCACGCTGATCGGGCCCTCCGGCTGCGGCAAGACGACGACGCTGCGCATGGTCGCCGGGCTGATTCGGCCGAGCGAGGGGCGCATCCGCTTCGGCGAGCAGCTCGTCGCCGACCCGGCCGCTCGCATTTCGGTCCCCACCGAGCGGCGCGGCCTCGGAATGGTGTTCCAGTCCTACGCCCTGTGGCCCCACCTGAGCGTGCGGCGCAACTGCAGCCTCGGCCTGGAAGTGCGCCGCATGGCGGCCGACGAAGTGCGCGCGCGGGTGGACGAGGCGCTCGCGATGGTCGGCCTCGCCGGCATGGCGGAGCGCTACCCGCACCAGCTCTCCGGCGGCCAGCAGCAACGCGTCGCGCTCGCACGCGCGGTGGCGCTGCGCCCGAAAGTGCTCCTCTTCGACGAGCCGCTGTCGAACCTGGACGCCGCGCTGCACGAGCAGATGTGCACCGAGATCCGCGACGTGCAGCGGCGCCTCGGCATCACCACGATCTACGTCACACACAACCAGGCCGAAGCGATGCTGGTCTCGGACCGGATCGGCGTGATGCGCGACGGCCTGCTGCTTCAGGTGGGCACGCCCGAGGACATCTACAGCCGCCCGCGCGACGAATTCGTGGCCGGATTCTTCGGCAAGGCGAACCTGCTGCGCGGCGAGGCGGGAAGCTCGGGGCTGCGCGTCGGCGGCAGCACGCTCGCGCTCGCGCGCCCGCCGGCGCCCGGGCCGGCGACGCTCCTGATCCGGCCCGAAGCCTTGCAGTTCGCGCAAGACGGCGACAACGTCGTGCAGGGCGAGGTGCAGCGGATCGCGTTCCTCGGCGGCCACGTCGAGTACGAGGTGCGCGTCGAGGCGCTCGGCGCGACGCTGCGCGTGCAGACGCCTTCGACCGTGCCGCACCGGACGGGAAGGGTAAGCCTGCGCCTGCCGCCAGATCGTCTCATCCCGCTGGAGCAGACTTCATGATGCAAGCCGCCGACCACGCGACACGCCGCTCGCTCGAGGTGTTGCTCTCCCCCGCGGAGCTGCCCGCGCTCGCCGCGCGCGACCTGAGCGAAACCGTGTGCGTCGTGTTCGACGTCCTGCGCGCGACGAGCACCATGGTCACGGCGCTCGCGCACGGCGCGGAGTCGATCGTGCCCGTCGCCGAGATCGCGGAAGCGGTGGCGCTGCGGCGCGAGCGCCCGGAGGTGCTGCTCGCGGGCGAGCGCGATGGCGTACGCATCCGGGGCGCGCTCAGCGGCGGCGTTGAGTTCGACCTGGGAAATTCGCCGCGCGAAATGACTGCGCAGGCCGTCGGCGGGAGGACCCTCGTCATGACGACCACCAACGGCACGCGCGCCCTGCGCGCCTGCCGCGGCGCCCGGCACGTGCTGGCGGGCTCGTTTCTCAACCTGGCGGCCACCGCCGACTGGCTGCGCGCGCGCCGGCCTGCACGGCTCGTGCTCGTGTGCAGCGGGACGCACGAGGACCCCGCGCTGGAGGACGTCCTCGCCGCGGGCGCGTTGAGCGCGGCGATGCTGCCGGCGCTCGCCGACGCCCGCCTGTCCGATGGCGCGCAGATCGCGCTACACGTATTCCGTGCGTATGAGCCCGAACTTTCTGCGGCCGCGCAGCACTCGCGCAACGGCCGCCGCCTGCTCGCCCTCCCGGAGCTGCGCGACGACGTCGGGCTGTGCTTCCGGCGCGACGTCTTCGATCGCGTTGCCGAGATGCATGCCGACGGAGCCGTGCGCTAGGCGCCCGGCGACCGGCAGATGAGCTCGGGAATCGGTTATGCGCTGGTCGCGCTGCTGCTCTTCGGAGTCGGCGACCTGATCTACAAGCGGGGCGCCGCGACCGGCGCGTTGCCGCATCAGTTCCTGATGGTGCAATCCTGGGTGTTCCTGCCCACCGTAACCGCCTACGGAGTGCTGACCGGCTCGCTGCACTTCGTACCCGGCACGCTGTGGGGCCTGCCGGTAGGAGTGTTCGTGCTGACCGGCTTCTACAACTTCGCCCACAGCCTGAAGACCGGACCGATGAGCGTCAACGCGCCGGTGTTCCGCCTGAGCTTCGTCATCACCGCGGCCCTCGCCGTCGCGCTCCTGGGCGAGCCGCTCACACCGTTCAAGGTGTCGGGCATCGCGCTCGCGCTCGTCGC
>JBLMWT010000150.1:0-6033 GCA_050257375.1 Sphingomonadaceae bacterium | reverse complement strand
GGCGCGCACATCGACAGCCCGAACGGGATGAGCGGCGGGGTGCCCGCATAGCCGCACTCCTCCTCGAAGATGTAGCGCTCGACCACGTTCCAGCCGGTGCCGCCCCATTCCTTCGGCCAGGCGGGCGCGATCCAGCCCTTCTTGGCGAGGATGCGGTGCCAGGCGAGCAGGTCCTCGCGCGTCAACTCCTGGTATTCGGCGACCTTGCGCCGCAGGTCGTCGGGCAGGTTGGCATTCAGCCAGGCGCGTACCTCGTCGCGGAAGGCCAGCTCTTCGGGGGAATAGTTGAGATCCATGGCGACCTCCTCGGGGGCGACAAGTCTAGCGCAGCGCTCAGACGATCGTCACGCCGCCGTCCGCAACGAGGACCTGGCCGGTGACGAATGAAGCCGCTTCGGAGGCGAGGAACACCGCGATGCCCCCGATCTCGCGCGGCTCGCCCAGGCGCCTGAGCGGAGTGATCGCCTCGCGCTCGGCGCGGCGCTTGTCGTCTTCCCACAGCGCGCGCGCGAAATCGGTCTTGATGAGCCCCGGCGCGATCGCGTTCACGCGCACGTTCTTCGGTCCCCACTCCGCGGCGAGATTCCTGACGAGCTGGTGGTCGGCCGCCTTGGATACGCCGTAGGCGCCGATCACCGTGCTCGAGAGCAGCCCGCCGATCGAGCCGACGACGATGAAGCTGCCGCCGCCGCGCTCGGCCATCCCTGGAAGCGTCATGTTCGCGAGCCACAGCACGCTTTTCACGTTGTTGGCGAAGATCTTGTCGAAGGTCTCGTCCGGCAGGCCGGTGAGCGGCCCGTAATACGGATTGGCCGCGGCATTCGCCACCGCGATGTCGATCGCGCCCCAGGCCTCGAGCGTGCGGTCGACCAGCCCCCGCAGCTCCTCCTTGCGCGACACGTTGCAGGGCTGGGCGATGACCGGCCAGCCCTGGCGCTCGAACTCGGCGCGCACCGCCTCGCAGGCCTCGGCCTTGCGGCTCGAGATCACGACCTTGGCGCCGGCGCGCGCCATCTCCTCGGCGATCGATTTCCCGATGCCGCGCGTCGCCCCGGTCACGAAGGCCACCTTGCCGTGCAGGTCGAACGGGGAGCGGGACATCGGTGGAGTCCTCGGCGTTTTACTATGCGAAATATGATATGACTAAGTTGACATCCGATCGGGCTGGGAACGAATATCGAAACGCGAAACAGTCCGCCGCACCCCCCCACAAGAACACCCGGAGACAAGTCCATGGGCGCACCAGAGGCCAATGCCCCCCTATCCCCTGCCGGCACCACCTACAGCTACGAGCACGAGGGCGATCGCCAGTTCGCGACCACGCTGGCGCGCGGCCTCGAGGTGCTGCGCTGCTTCACGCCGCTCGAGCCGATGCTCGGCAACAAGGAGATCTCGGTGCGCACCGGACTGCCGAAGCCGACGGTCTCGCGCCTCACCTACACGCTCACCAAGCTCGGCTACCTGCGGCACAACATGCGCCTCGGAAAGTACCAGCTCGGCTCCGCGGTGCTGTCGATCGGCTACCCGCTGCTCGCGTCGATGAGCGTGCGCCAGGTGGCGCGTCCGTTCATGAAGGAGCTCGCCGACTACAGCGGCGGTTCCGTGTCGATGGGCATCCGCGACCGCCTCAACATGGTGTACGTCGAGTCCTCGCGCAACGGCAACACGCTTACCATGCTGCCGGACATCGGCACCGCGGTGCCGATTGCGCAGGCGGCCATCGGGCGCGCGTTCCTCGCCGCCTGCACGCCCGCCGAGCGCGAGGCGGTGCTCAACCAGATCAAGGTGAAGGAGCCGGAGCTGCACCGCAAGTTCCGCCCGGCGATCGACAAGAGCCTGGAGGACATCCGCAGCCGCGGCTTCTGCGTCTCGATCGGCGAGCTGCGGCGCGAGGTGTCGGCGGTCGCGGTGCCGATGCGCCGCACGGTCGACGGCGAGATCATCGCCTTCAACTGCGGCGTGCCATCGTTCGCACTTAAGAAAGGTCAGCTCGAGGACGATATCGGACCGCGGCTGGTCGCCATGGTGCGCAACATCGAGGCCGCCCTCGGGATCCACTGACGTGACGGACGAAGGGCGCATCGGCGTCGCGCGCCACGGGCGCGTGCTCTCGCTCGTCATCGACAATCCCGCCCAGCGCAACGCGCTCAGGCCCGAGTTCTCCCAGGCGCTCGCGCGCGAGCTGCGGCTCGCCTCGGACGACGACTCGATCGGCGCGGCGGTGATCTCCGGCGCCGGGGCGCACTTCTGCGCCGGCGGCGACCTCGCGACGCTCCACGAGACGCGGCGCACGCAGCCCCGGCAGCACCATTACGATCGCATCAGCCGCCTGAACGAGCTGGTGCGCGCGCTGCGCCAGTGCGCCAAGCCCGTGATCGCCGCGGTCGAGGGACACGCCGCGGGCGCAGGCTTCTCCATCGCGCTCGCCTGCGACCTGATCGTCGCCGCTGAAGACGCGCAGTTCACCATGGCCTACGTCAAGGTCGGCCTGAATCCGGACGGCAACGGGAGCTTCTCGCTCGCGCGTGCGCTGCCGCCGCAGATGGCCGCGGAGCTCGCGATGACCGGCACGGCCGTCGCCGCATCGCGCCTCGCCGCGCTCGGCGTCGTCAATCGCCTCGCGCCCAAGGGCAAGGCGCTCGCTGAAGCGCTCGAGTGGGCCGCGCAGCTCGCCGCTGGCGCGACGCAGGCGATCGGCCGCATCAAGCGGCTGCTGAACGAGGCGCACACGAGCGACTACAGCCGCCATCTCGAGCTCGAGCGGACCCTCTTCGTCGAGGCACTGCACGGACCGGAAGCCGGCGAAGGCATCGGTGCGTTCCTCGAAAAGCGCCACGCGAAATTCCATGGCTGAGCGCACATGAAGCTGCGCGACAAGGTGTGCATCGTCACGGGCGCCGCGAGCGGCATCGGAAAGGCGCTCGCCGCGCGTTTCGCCGCGGAAGGCGCGCGCGCGGTGGTGGGCGCCGACTTGCGCATCGATCCGGATAAGGGAGTCGCCTGCGACGTTTCAAATGAAGAAGACGTAAAACGGCTTACCGAGACCGTAATCGCGAAGCACGGCCGCATTGATCTGTTCTGCTCCAACGCGGGCATCATCGAGCGCGCGGGGCTGGACGCGCCGCTCGAGGCGTGGCAGCGCACGATGGACGTCAACTTCATGGCGCACCTGTACGCCGCGCGCGCCGTGATCCCGCACATGCTGGCGCAGGGCGGCGGCTACCTGGTGAACACGGCATCCGCCGCGGGGTTGCTCATGCAGGTCGACTCGGCGACCTACACCGTGTCCAAGCACGCCGCCGTCGCGTTCGCGGAATGGCTCTCGGTCAACTACCACGAGCGCGGCATCCGCGTGTCGTGCCTGTGCCCGCAGGGCGTGCGCACGCCGATGCTTCTTGGGCCGAAAGGCGACCGCAAGTCGTTCCTGCTCGCGGGCTCGGTGAGCGTCGAGCAGGTCGCCGACGCCGTGGTGCGCGCGATCGAGGCGGAGACTTTCCTCGTCCTGCCGCACCCCGAAGTCGCCGAGTACGAGCGGCGCAAGACCGCCGATCGCGACCGCTGGCTCGCGGGCATGCGCAAGCTCAAGGCGCGCATCGACACCGACCCGAATCTGCGCGGCGACGACTGATAACATCGGCCCTTCGGCCACGCTGAAGGAGACCCGCCGATGAACACCCTGCTGCATTACTTCAACGCGCTCGACGCCGACACGAAGGTCGCGGTCACGCACGGCGCGCGCATCGTGCTCATCCTGATCGCCGCGAGCATCCTGCAGCGCGTCGCGTCGCGCCTGATTCGCACTTTCCGCGCATTCATGGAGCGCCGCCGCGGCGCCGACCAGCAGAGCCGTATCCAGACGCTCGGGCGCGTGTTTCGCTACATCGCCGCCGTGGTCATCTGGCTGGTGACCGGCATGCTGGTGCTCGGAGAACTCGGCATCTCGGTCGCCCCGGTGCTCGCCACCGCCGGCGTGGCCGGCATTGCCATCGGCTTTGGCGCGCAGAGCCTGATCAAGGACTACTTCAACGGGTTCTTCCTCCTGCTCGAGGATCAGCTGCGCCAGGGCGACGTAGTCGACCTCGGCGGCCAGAGCGGCGCGGTCGAGGAGGTCACGCTGCGCTACGTGCGCCTGCGCAATTTCGACGGGCACGTCATCTTCGTGCCGAACGGCGAGATCAAGATCGTGAAGAACATGACGCGCGATTTCGCCCAGGCGGTCATCGAGGTCGGCGTGGCGTATCGCGAGGAGATGGACGAAGCGCTCGACGTGATGCGCCAGGTCGGGCAGGAGATGCGCGCCGACCCGGTCTTCGGCCCGAAGATCGCCGCCGACACCGAGATCATTGGCGTCGAGAACTTGGCCGACTCCTCGGTGACGATCCGCTGCCGGCTGAAGGTGGTGCCGCCGGTCGAGCAATGGAACGTGCGGCGCGAGTTCCTGAAGCGCCTGAAGAAAGCCTACGATGCGCGAGGCATCGAGATCCCTTTCCCGCACGTCACCGTGTACGCAGGGCAGCTCAAGGACGGAAGCGCGCCGCCGCTGCGTATCAGCGGCCTGCTGCCCACGCAGTGAAGATCGCGTGCATGCGGCGCACGCCGTCGGTGAGTGCCGCGGGCCCAGGCTGCAGGATCTCGGCGGATTTGATCTCGTAGAGCGCGGCGTCGCGCACCGCCGGGATCGCGCTCCACCCCTGGCGCGCGGCGACGCGTTCGGGCCGAAACTTCTTGCCGCACCACGACCCGAGGATGACGTCGGGTTTCCTGGAAATTACGAGGGAAGGGTCGGCGATTGTCCTGCCCGCCGCGGCTTGTGAAACCGACAGCTCCGAAAAGACGTCCTCGCCGCCCGCGATCCCGATGAGCTCGCTCACCCAGCGGATGCCGCTGATCATCGGCTCGTCCCACTCCTCGAAATAGACGCGGGGACGCCTGGGAAGCTTCCGCGCCGCTTCTTCGATTTGACCGAGGCTTGCTTCGAGCTCTTCGACGAGCTTTCTCCCCTTGTCCGCCACTCCGATCATCGAGGCGAGCGTGAGGATCATCGACAGGATCTCGTCCACCGAGCGCTGATTGAAGAGCACGACGTTCAGGCCGGCCTTCGCCAGCTCACGCGCGATGTCGGCCTGCAGGTCGGAGAAGCCGAGCACCAGGTCGGGCTCGAGCGCGAGGATCTTGTCGGTCTTCGCGGTCAGAAACGCCGACACCTTCGGCTTGTCGCGTCGCGCTTCGGGCGGCCGCACGGTGTAGCCGGACACGCCGACGATGCGCCGCTCTTCGCCGAGGCGATAAAGCGTCTCGGTCGTCTCCTCGGTCAGACAGACGATGCGTTCCGGATAGCGCGCGCGCACCCGCGGCAGGATATCATCGCGCCCATGGGACCTCTCGCTGGCATCCGCGTCATCGAGTTCGAGGCGATCGGCCCCGGTCCATTCGCCGGCATGCTGCTCGCCGACATGGGTGCCGACGTGCTGGTGGTCGACCGCGCGGCGGCCACCGATCTGGGCCTGAAGCGCGAGCGCTGGAACGACGTCATGATGCGCGGCCGGCGCTCGGTCACGCTGGATCTCAAGTCGCCCAGGGGCGTCGAGGCCGCGCTCGAGCTCGTCGGGCGCGCCGACGCGCTGATCGAAGGCTTCCGGCCCGGCGTGATGGAGCGCCTCAGCCTCGGGCCGGAGGCGGCGCTCGCACGCAACCCGAAGCTCGTCTACGGGCGCATGACCGGCTGGGGCCAGGACGGCCCGCTCGCGCCGCGCGCCGGCCACGACATCAACTACATCGCGCTCGCCGGCGTGCTGAACGCGTTCGGCCGCAAAGGCGACGCACCCGTGCCGCCGCTGAACCTCATCGGCGACTTCGGCGGCGGCGGCATGCTGCTCGGCTTCGGGGTCGCGTGCGCGCTGGTCGAGGCCCGCGGCTCCGGCCGGGGACAGGTGGTCGACGCGGCGATGGTGGACGGCGCGTCGCTGCTCGCGGCGATGTTCTCCGGCATGCTCGCCTCCGGGCGCTGGACCGAGACGCGCGGCGAGAACCTGC
>JBLMWT010000149.1:0-3051 GCA_050257375.1 Sphingomonadaceae bacterium | reverse complement strand
GCCCCCCTGCAGGCCGTTCACGATCGCGCGGTCGAGCTCATCCATCGTCCGACCCGTTGTCCGCGTAGCGCGCGCCGCGCTGCTTGAAGGCGCGGCGGCTGAACAGCACCGCGTGCGCGGTGCGCGCGAGGCCTTCCTCAGCGTTCAGTGCCGCGAGCTGCGCGTTTACCTCCTTGCGGCTGCGGCCGTGGATCATGCAGTAAAGGTTGTAGGGCCACGCGGGCGCGCGCCGCGCGCGCCGGTAGCACAGCGTCACCTCGGGCCTGCGCGCGAGCCGCGCACCGACCGCGCTCACCTCGGCGTCGGGTACGTCCCACACCGCCATCGCGTTCGCCGTGTAACCGAACTCGCGGTGGCACAGCACCACGCCCACCCGGCGCGCGACTCCCGAAGCGAGCCATCCTTCGAGCATCGCGATCACCTCGCTTTCCGTCATGCCCGCCGCGCGCCCGAGCGCCGCGTAGGGCTCGGGCTCGAGCGGGAAGCCCTCCTCGACCGCCGAGAGCAGCCGGCGCCCGGCGGGGTCGAGCGGCGCCGCGGGCGTTGCAGGCCGCGGTGCGCGCGGCGAGCCGCGCCCGGCCAGATCGAAGCCGAGGTCGATGTGGTACTCCTCGACGAGCGGCAGCGCGAGCACTTCGATGCCCGACTCGCACGCGATGCGCGCGAGCGCCGCCTCGAGCGCCTCCCGCGTGGGCGCGGTGGCGACGAACCACAGGTTCACGCGGTGCTCGCGCTCGTAGTTGTGGTTCACCTCGGGCTGCGCGCTCACGATCTTCGCCACGGCGTCGATCCGCGAGGGCGGCACGGACATCGCGGCGAGCGTGCTGGCGCCGACCGCATGCGGCGCGAACACCACGCCGATGCGGCTCAGCACGCCGTCGGCGAGCGCGGCTCGATAGGCGCCGAGCGCCTGCGCCTCGGTGAGGCCGCAGCGCGCGGCGACTTCGGCGAACGGGCGCGAGACGAGCGGGAAATCGCGCTGGAACTCGTTCAGCAGCGGAAATTCGGCATCCTGCGCGACCGTCACCGCTAGAACCCCGTGACGAAGGCGCGCGCGCCGAGCAGCACGCCGCTCGGATGCGCGGCCTTCAGCTGCGCGAGCTCGGCAAAGCTCGCGGGATCGTATACGCGCACCACGTTGTCGTCGCGCGAGGAGATCCACACCTGGTCGCCGCGCGGCGTGAACTCCATGTGCAGCACCGCGCGCCCCGGCTTGAGCGTCTTCACGATCGCGCGGCTCGGCAGATCGATCACCTGCACCGTGTCGTTGTCGGGAAAGGCGAAATTCACCCACACGCGCCGCCCGTCGGGCTGCGCGATCGCGAACACGGGCTGGCCGTGCACGGCGACGCGGCCGATTTCCTTCCAGGTCTCGGTGTCCACGATCAGCACCTCGTGGCGGCCGACCGCCGGCAGCACCGCGTAGCGGCCAGAGACCGCCCAGCCGCGCAGGTGCGGCATCTTGTACACGGGCAGCTTCTGCTCGCCGCGGCCGTAGTGATCGAGGATGCGGCGCACGCCCCTCTCCGGGTGCCACAGGTCGAGCAGCGCCACGCCGTCCTCGCCGAACAGCCCCGCCAGGTACCAGCGGCCGTCGCGCGTGATCAGTCCGTCGTAGGGCTGGCGACCGACGTGGCCGAACTTGGAGATCACGGGATGACGCGGATCGGAGCAGTCGGCGATCCAGATCTCGTCCGCGTCGTACAGGCTGAAGATGAAGCGCTCGCCCGGAGCGTCGGCGATGCCGACCACCTTGGAGCGATGCGTTCCGTCGCCATAGGTCGTCGGGATGTCGGCGAGCGGTGCCAGCGTCGCGCTGTCGAACAACCGCACCCCGCCCGGCTCGTAGTTCGCCACCGCGATCACGCGCCCGTCCTGCGAGATCGCGCCGCCGATCGAGTTTCCGGCCTGCACCACGCGCGCGGCGATACGCGCGCGCAGCATGTCCACCTTGGTAAGGCCGCCGTCGCGCCCGAACACATAAGCGTAGCGCCCGTCGCGCGAATACACCGCGGTGGCGTGCGACAGGTCGCCAAGGCCGGTGACGGTCGCATAGCTCGAGCGCGTGCTGGTGTCGATCAGCATCACGCTGCCGCTCGCCCGCTCGACCACCAGGCCCAGGTCGCCGGTGCCGCGCAGCGACGAGACCGACACGCAGCCCGCGAGTACGAGCAGCACCACCGGAAACAGTCTCCTAGCGATCATCGGGAAATCCCTTCTTCAGTGATTCGACGATCCAACGCGCCTCGTCTTCGGTCATGAACTTGCGCCAGGGCGGCATCGGCGTGCCGGGCCTTCCGTCGAGAATCGTCGCCTCGAGGGAGGCGTCGGGCTTGCCGGCGAGCGCCTCGGGCAGGAGCGACGGCCCGAGACCGCCCTTCAGCGTCATGCCGTGGCACGAACCGCAGTCCTCGCGCACCATGTGGACGAGTTGCGCGCGGCGCGGCGCGGGCGGTTCGGCGGCGAGCGCCGCGCCCGCGAAGGCCGCTGCGGCAAGCAGGAACGCCCTGATTTTCATGCCTCAAGATTGCCCGAGCAGCGCCAACCGGACTTAACATAGATCAAACTTCGCAATCCACTCTCGCCTTAGGGTCTCGACATGACCTCTCCGATCGCACCGCAGGCCGACCGCGCCTACTTCGCCGCGTTCCTCGACCTGCGCGGCAAGCCCGCAGTGGTGGTGGGCGGCGGGCCGGTCGCGGCGCAAAAGGCCGAAACCCTGCTGCGCTCGGGAGCGAAGCTGACGGTGGTGGCGCCCGAGCTGTGCGCGCGGCTCGCCGAATTGACGCTCGTCGGCGCGCTGCGCCACGAGGCGAAGCGCTTCCAGCCCGGCGACCTCGTGGGCGCCGAGATCGTGATCGCGGCGACCGACGATCCGTCGGTGAACGAGTCGGTCTCCAACGCGGCCAAGGCGCTGCGCATTCCGGTCAACGTCGCCGACAACGCGGCGCTCTCCACCTTCATCATGCCTTCGGTGATCGACCGGCCGCCGCTGCAGGTCGCGATCTCCACCGCAGGCGCCTCGCCGGTGCTCGCGCGCAAGCTGCGCAC
>JBLMWT010000148.1:0-4146 GCA_050257375.1 Sphingomonadaceae bacterium | reverse complement strand
TCCTTGAGCTCGAACGGGCTCAGGCCGGCGTAGCGGCGGTCGTCTGCGCTGCCGGCCACGGCGCGTCCGAGAGCAGGAACTCGCGCACGAGCGCGATCTGGTCGGCGTGCAGGAGCGTCGGTGCGTGGCCGACTTCAGGGATCTCGATCGTTCTGGCGCGCGGGCCGCAGGTGGCCATGCGCTCACAGGTCTCGCGCGTGAGCAGGTCGGAGAGCGCGCCGCGCAGCACCAGCGTCGGACAGCGCACCGCCTCGTAGGTCGGCCACAGCTCGAGGTCCTTGTCGGGCATCTGCGCGCGGAAAGGCTCGGCGATGCGCGGGTCGTAGTGCAGGCGGTAGTTGCCGTCCTCGTTCCTGCGCACCGCGACCTCGGTGAGGAAGCGCCACTCCTCGTCCGTGTGCCGCCCGAACGGCGCGGATACCGTGCGCACGTAGCGCTCGGCGGCCGCGAAGTCGGGAAAGACCGGCGCCATGCCGAAATACTGCGCGATGCGCTCGAGCGAGACGCGCGTCACCACCGGACCGGCCTCGTTCAGCACCAGGCGCGTCACCGGCGTGTCCTCGAGCGCCGCGAGCGCCATGCCGATCAGGCCGCCCATCGAGGTGCCTACCCAGTGCACCGCCTCGACGTTCAGGCGCGCGATCAGCGTCACGATGTCGGACACGTACTGCGGCAGGCCGTACGACATGGGGTTGCGCAGCCAGTCCGAATCGCCGCGCCCGGCCATGTCCGGACAGACGACGCGGTAGCGGTCGGCAAGCGCCGCCGCGAGCGCGTCGAAGTCGCGCGCGCAGCGGCCCAGCCCGTGCACGCAAACGAGCACGCGCCCGTTCGCCGGGTCGCCCCACTCGAGGTAGGCGATGCGGTGCAGGCCCTGCGCCGAGGCGCAGCGCAGCCTGTGCCGGCGCGGCGCCGGCCTCAAGATCCGTACTTGAACGACAGCAGCAGCCGCGTGCGGAACGCCGCCACCTTGCCGTTTTCGACCTTGACGTCGAGCTTCGTCACCTCGGCAATGCGCAGGTCGCGCAAGGTCTTGGAAGCGGCCTTGATCGCGGTGCGCGCCGCGTCTTCCCACGATTCGGTGCTGGTGCCGATCACTTCGGTGACGCGGTAGACTGCCTCGGCGGCTTTCTTCGCCATGTGTGCCTCCTCGCGATGGTGGGTGCGGAGGATTCCGCCGGACGATTATATGCCCCGCCAATAGCGCGCCGTCCGGCGCCGCTCGGCCTCCGCGCGAATGCCGCCGGCGCCGAGGCGGATGCTCACCGCGCCCTCGAGATCGGTGCGCAGCAGCGCGGCGCCCGCGGCACGGTAGCGTTCGACGACCTCCTCGGCCGGGTGGCGGAAGCGGTTGCGGTAGCCCGCCGTCACCACCGCCCAGCGCGGCGCGACCGCCGCGAGGAACGCGGGGCTCGACGAGCTGCGGCTGCCGTGGTGCGGCACGAGCAACAGCTCGGCGCGCAGCGTGCGCCCCTCGCGCGCGACGAGCTGCGCCTCGGCCGCGCGCTCGATGTCCGCGGTGAGCAGCGCGCTGTGGCCCGCCGCGCTCACGCGCAGCACGCAGCTCAGGTCGTTGCCGCGGCGCGCCGTCCGGTAGTCGACGGGCGCGGGATGCAGCAGCGCAAACTCGACGCCGTCCCACTGCCAGCGCGTCCCGCGCGCGCAGCGCGCCGCGGCGGCGGCGAAGGCCGGGGCCGCATGCCGCCCGGGAAGCGAGGAGAGCAGCAGGTCGGTCTCGAGGTTCTCCATCACCGAGATCGCGCCACCGGCGTGATCGGCGTCGTCGTGGCTGAGAATCAGCGTATCGAGGCGCGTCACGCCCTCGGCCTGCAGGAACGGCACGACGATGCGCTCGCCCGCGTCGGCCTGCGCCCCGTAGGACGGGCCGGCGTCGTAGAGCAGCGCGCGCCCGGCGGTGCGCACCAGCACCGCGAGCCCCTGCCCCGCGTCGAGCACGCTGAGCCACGCTTCGCCAGGCGCCGGCGCGGGCGCCGGAAGCGCGAAGGCGGGCAGCATCAGCGCGAGGCCGGTGGCGCGCCACGGCGTGCCGCGCGGCGCGAGCACCCAGGCGACCCCCGCGAGCGCGAGCGGCACGCTCCACAGCGGCGGCACGTGCGACTGCCAGACCGCCGCCGGCAGCGCCGCGCACCACTCGAGGAATTCGAGCAGCCGCTCGGTGAGCCACGCGGCGAGCCGCAGCAAGCCATCGGAGGGCAGCACCGCCGCGGCGAGCGCGAGCGGCGTGATCACCGCCGAGACGAGCGGGATCGCGAGCGCGTTCGCGAGCGGGCCGACGAGCGACACCTGGCCGAAGAGCAGCAAGGCCGCCGGCGCGAGCCCGAGCGTGATCGCCCACTGGATGCGCAGCCATTGCGCGAGCCACGGCTCGCGCTCGGTCCAGCCGGCGGCGACGTAGAAGATGAGCGCGACCGCGCCGAACGACAGCCAGAAGCCGGGCGCGAGCACAGCCCAGGGATCGAGCGCGAGCACCGCGGCGAGCGCGAGCGCCAGGCTGCGCGCCGGCGAGGCGATGCGCCCCGACCAGAGCGCGGCCGCGACCACGCTCACCATCAGGAGCGTGCGCTGCGCCGGCACGCCCGAGCCGGCGAGCAGCGTGTAGCCGAGCGCGGCGGCGACCGCCGCGGCGGCGCCGATCTTGCGTGTCGGGAAGCCGCGCGCGAGGCGCGGCGCGCGCCGTCCAAAGGCCCGCCAGCCGAGCGCGGCGAGCCACGCGACCAGGCCCGAGATGAGCGTCACGTGCAGACCCGAGATGCTCATCAGGTGCGTGACGCCCGTGCGCCGGAACAGGCGCCACTCCTCGTTCGAGATGGCGCGCTGCTCGCCCACGGCGAGCGCGGCGAGGATTCCGGCGGCCGGCGTCTCGCCGAGCGCAGTGAAGAAGCGCTCGCGCACGGCCGCGCGCAGGCGCTCGATGCGGTCGAAGAAGCCGCCGCGCAGGCCGAGCCGCTCGGCCGCAAGCTCGGCGCGCACGCTGCCGGTGGCGCCGACGCCGCGCTCGAGCAGCCACAGCTCGTAGTCGAAGCCGTGCGGGTTCACGTGGCCGTGCGGACGGCGCAGCCGCACGCCCAGGCGCCAGCGCTCGCCCGGCTCGAGCGTCGGCGGCTCGCTGCCCGGTGGCGGGTACCAGCCGAGGCGCAGCCGCCGCGGTAGCCGCTCGCCGCCCGCCGAGCGCTCGACGTCGAGCTCGAAGCTGAGACCCGCTTCGCTCCTCACCGGCAGGCCGGCGACCACGCCGGTCACCTCCAGGTCGCGCCCTTCGAGCCCCGGCGCGAGCCGGTCGTCCATGCGCAGTTGCGCGCATCCCGCGGCCCACAGGAATCCGAGCGCCAGCGCCGCCGGCAGGCGCAGCACGCGGCTCCAGACGACCAGCACGACCAGGCCGGGCACCGCCCAGAAGCACGCCGCCGGCGGAAGCGCCGCCTGCTGCTGCAGCAGCAGCACGCCCGCGGCGAACGCCAGGATGCCCCCCGTCATCTAGAATGCAACGCTCCGGCCACGCGCCGGATGACTCCATGCGCAAGGTTTTCCGCAAGTACGTTCCGGACGCCGCCCACGTGCGTTCCCACAAGGCGGTCGCGATGTTCGGCCGCCTGCTGCACCACCACAACCTCTGGCACCTGAACCGCGAGTCGGTCGCCGGCGGCGTGGCGATCGGCCTGTTCGCTGGCCTCGTGCCCGGCCCCTTCCAGATGCTGGTCGCGGCGCTGATCGCGGTGCCGCTGAGGAAAAACCTGCCGGTGGCGCTGCTCACCACCCTGTACACCAACCCCTTCACCATCGTGCCGCTGTACCTGCTCGCCTACGAGTACGGCAAGCTGCTGCTCGGCGCGAACGCGCGCGCGCCGACGGTCGAGCCGTTCCAGATGGACTGGACCCACCTGCTCGACTCGGCGCACCGCCTGGCGCACTGGGCGCTGTCGCTCGGCAAGCCGCTCGCCGTCGGCCTGCCCGCGCTCGCGCTCACGCTCGCGGCGATCGGCTACTTCGGCGTGCTCCTCGCCTGGCGCGCCTACGTCATCCTCGCCTGGCGCGCGCGCAAGCGGCGCCGCCGCGGCCGATGACGCACGCCGAGTTCGTCGCCGCCTACCAGGCCGGACGCGCGAAAGTCGTCATCGACCGCGACGC
>JBLMWT010000147.1:0-3465 GCA_050257375.1 Sphingomonadaceae bacterium | reverse complement strand
CGGCGATCGAGCTCACCAGGTGGAAGCAGCCGGCGTTCACCGCCTCGGCGCACTCCAGCGCCGACTGCGTGCCGACGATGTTCGCCTTGTGCATGGCTTCGGCGCTCGCCTCGAGGTCGTAGACCGCGCCGAGGTGGAAGAAGTGCTTGACCTTCCCCTTGAGCCTGGTGAGGTCGGCCTTCGACACGCCGAGCTTCGGCTGCGCGAGATCGCCCTTGATCGCGACCACGCGCTTCACGCTCTCCTTGCCCCAGAACTCGCGCAGCTCGTCGAGCTTGCCGATCGACTTCGGGCGCACGAGCACGTACACCGTGCCTTTGCCGCGCTGCAACAGGGACTGCACCAGGAACCGGCCGATGAACCCGGTCGCACCGGTCACGAAGTACGTCATGGAATTCTCCCCAGTCCCCGGCCGCCGCGGACCCATCCTCGGCACGCCGGTTTTTGCGGCTACCTTAGGGGCCGCAGCGGTGCAGGTCAACGTGGCAAGCGGACACGGGTGGCCTAAGATTCGAACGTCGGGAGCCCGACCGACCGACGGACGGAAGAACGCATGACGGCCCCTCATCACGAACGCATGTCGAGCGTCGATACCGCGTGGCTGCGCATGGACGGCCCGAGCGGCGCGATGATGATCGTCGGCGTGAGCGCGACCGAGACGCCGATCCGGCCGAGGGACTTCCGGCGCATGGTCGAGCAGCGGCTGCTGTGCTTCGCGCGCTTCCGGCAGCGCGTGGTCGCCGACGCGCTCGGCGCGTCCTGGGTCGAGGACGAGGCGTTCGACCTCGACGCGCACGTCAGGCAGGTCGTGCTGCCCGAGCCCGCCGGCAAGGCCGAACTGCAGGCGCTCGCCGCCGAGCTCGCCAGCACCCCGCTCGATCCCGCGCGCCCCCTGTGGCAGATGCACCTGGTCGAGCGCTACGACGGCGGCAGCGCCTGGATCACGCGCGTGCACCACTGCTACGCGGACGGTATCGCGATGATCCGCGTCCTGCTGTCGATGACCGAGCAGGACCCCGCGCCCGCGCTCGGGGCGCGACCGCCGCCACCCCATGCGAGCGCGGCCCGGCGTGCGGCAGTGGACGTACTGCCGGTGCTGAGCTGGGTCGAGCAGCTCGCGCAGCCTGCCGGAGACATCCTCGAGAATGCGCTCGCCGAGGGCGCGAAGCTGCTCGAGAGCGGTATCCACCAGCTGTTCCACCCGGAGCGCGCGGCCACGATCGCCGCCCAGGCCGGCGGCATGGTCGGCGAGTTCGCGAAGGTGGTCGCGTTGCCCGACGATCCGGCCACGCCGCTGCGGGGCCGCTTGAGCGGCCGCAAACTCGTCGCCTGGGGCACCCCCATCCCCCTGCACGAGGTGAAGACGGTGGGCCGTGCGCTCGGCTGCACGATCAATGACGTCCTCATGTCGACGGTCGCAGGTGTACTGGGCGCCTACCTGCGCCAGCGCGGGTTCGACACCGACGACCTCACGTTGCGCGCCTCCGTACCGGTCAATCTGCGCGCGGCCGATGAGCCGCTCACGCTCGGCAACCGCTTCGGCCTGGTCTTCGTCGAGCTCGCGCCCGGGCTCGCGAACCCGCTCGCGCGGCTGTTTGCGACCAGCGACGCCATGGCGGCGCTGAAGGGCTCGCTGCAGCCACCGATGGCGCTGATGTCGCTCGGGCTGATGGGCATGATGCCGGCGATGGTACAGGCGCCGCTCGTCGAGCTGTTCAGCCGCAAGGCGACCGCCGTCGTCTCGAACGTGCCCGGGCCCCAGGCGCCGCTCTACATGTGCGGCCAGCGCGTTACCGAGATGTATTTCTGGGTGCCTCAGAGCGGCTCGATCGGGGTCGGCCTGAGCCTGCTCTCGTACGCCGGGCAGGTGTACTTCGGGACGGTCTGCGACCGCGAGCTGGTGGACGACCCCGACGCGCTGGTCGCGCGGTTCGCCCCGGAGTTCGAGAAGCTGCTGCTGGCCACGACGGTGGGCGCGCTGGCGGCGAAAGAGAGGCAGGCGCGCCGGGATCGACGCCCTGCGGCAACTACCTAGGCTGCGGATTGACACACTGCAGCAAAGCGGCTGTATTCCTGCACAATAGGCATGACATCCAGCCGCGGCACCGACCGCGAAGGGGCTCACATGGCTGCGCGCAAGAAAACGGGCAAGGCTAGGCCGACCTCACGCAAGAAGGCCCCGTCCCGGGCAGCAAAGGGTCCGACCCAGTTGATCGAGAACGTCCAGCAGATCTGGCTGGCAGGCATGGGCGCCATCGCCCGCGCGCAGAAGGAAGGGCCGGCGGCCTTCCAGCAGGCCGTGGCCGATGGCCTGAAGCTCCTCACCCGCTCGCGAACGACTGCCGAGCAGATGATCCGCGACACGTTCGAGGCCGCGCAGGGTACGGTGGAGTCGCGCATCGACTCGGCCCGCGAGCAGGCGAACGAGACCTGGGACAACCTCGAGGCGCTGTTCCAGAGCCGCGTCCACAAGGCGCTGCAGCAGCTGGGCGTACCGAGCGGCGACGAGATCCGCCTGCTCACCCGGCGGGTCGCGGAGCTCAACGACAACGTGAAGGCGCTGGCGGCGAGGCAGGCGCGTGGCCGCGGCGGGCGCACCCGCAAGGCCAAGGCTCCGCGGTCACGCGCGAAGCGCAAGGCGCGCGCCGGCTGACGGCGCACGGCACGAGGGGTAAGCCATGCTCGACCTGCAAGCCGCGAGGCGACGCACATCCAGCCAGGGCCGCTTCGGCCTGGCGCTGGCCGGCGGCGGCCCGCTCGGCGCTTTCTACGAAGTCGGTACGCTGCATGCCATCGGCGAGGCCTTCGACGGCATCGACCTCACCAACCTCGACATGTACGTCGGCGTGAGCTCCGGCGCGATGATCGCCGCCGGCCTCGTGAACGGCTACGACACCGCGGACATGGGCCTGGTGTTCATCCACAACGCCTCGCCGGAATACCCGGTGCGACCGGGCCTGTTCCTGCGCCCGGCGTTCCGCGAGTACCTGAGGCGCCTGAACGCCATCCCCGGCCTGGCCGCCGACATCCTGACGCAGTACCTGCGCGATCCCAGCAAGGACTGGGCGGAGGCGATCGACCCGATCGGCCGCCTGCTGCCCACCGGCCTGTGCGACAACCGGCCGTTCGAGCGCTTCCTGGCGCAGATGTTCTCCGGGCCCGGCCGCACCAACGACTTCCGGCAACTGCGCCGCAGCCTGTACATCGTCGCCACCGAGCTGAACAGCGGGTACTCGGTGCGTTTCGGCGAGCCGGGCGCGGACCACGTGCCGATCTCGCGCGCCATCCAGGCGAGCACGGCGCTGCCGGGCCTGTATCCGCCGGTCGAGATCGACGGCCACACGTACGTGGACGGCGCGCTGATGCGCACGATGAACGCGTCGCTGCTGCTCGACGAGGGCGCGGACTTCGTCATCTGCATCAATCCGCTGGTGGCGTTCGACGCGTCGAGCGCACCGCGCCGCT
>JBLMWT010000146.1:0-4544 GCA_050257375.1 Sphingomonadaceae bacterium | reverse complement strand
AAGGGCAAGCTCTGGTATTACCTCGGCGCCGCGGCGCCGGTGTGGCTCGCCTGGCAGCTTGCGGTGCTCGCCGGGGCGCTCGCCGGCTCCGGACTGCCCGCATCCTGGAAGCTGGAATTCGCCGCCCCGCTCGCTTTCATCGCCATCTCGGTGCCGCTGCTGCGCGATCGCGGCACGGTGGCCGCGGCCCTCGCTGCGGGCGTCACCGTCGTGCTCGCGAGCGCGCTGCCGCTGCGCCTGAATCTGCTGCTCGCTGCGCTCGTCGGCATCACCGCCGGGTTGGTGGCGGAACGGAGGCGCGCGTGACCCTGTGGCTGGCGATTCTCGGCATGGCGCTCGTGACGATGGCGCTGCGCGCCTCGTTCCTGCTCATGCCCGAGGGCGTGGCGTTGCCGCCGCTCGTACGGCGCGCCCTGCGCTACGTGCCGGCGGCGGTCCTCACCGCGATCTGGACGCCCGAGCTCGTCATGCACGGCGGCGCGCCCGACTTGAGCCTCGCGAACGAGCGCCTGCTCGCAGGCATCGTGGCGATCGCCGTGGCCTGGCGCTTCCGGCTGACCTACCTCACCATCGCCGCGGGCATGCTGGCGCTGCACGCGTTCTCGCTTGTCCGCTGAAACCGGGCACAATCGCGTGACATGAAGCGAGCCTGCGCGCGCCTGTTCCTCTTGCTGGTCTCGGCCGCGCTGGCGACCGGCGCGCTCGCCGCCGAGGCGCCGCGCAAACTCGTCTCGATCGACGGCATCAGCGAGTACCGTCTGGATAACGGGCTGCGCGTGCTCACCGTGCCCGATCCCTCGGCCAACACCGTGACGGTCAACGTCACCTACCTGGTCGGCTCGCGCCACGAGGGCTACGGTGAGAAGGGCATGGCGCACCTGCTCGAGCACCTGATGTTCCGCGGCTCGAAGGCGCATCCGGACGTCAAGCGGGAATTCGCCGCGCGCGGCGCGCGCTGGAACGGCACCACCTCCAACGACCGCACCAACTACTTCGAGACGATGCCGGCGGCCGGCGACAACCTCGAATGGGCGATCGGCATGGAGGCCGACCGGATGGTGAACGCGTTCATCTCCAAGACCGACCTGGACAGCGAGATGACCGTGGTACGCAACGAGTTCGAGATGGGCGAAAACGATCCCGGCGCGGTGCTGTTCCAGCGCGCCGTGCAACTCGCCTACCTGTGGCACAACTATCGCAACCCCGTGATCGGTGCGCGCTCCGATATCGAGCACGTGCCGATCGAGCGCTTGCAAGCCTTCTACCGCAACTGGTACCAGCCGGACAACGCGGTGCTGATCATCGCCGGGCGCTTCGACGAAGCGCAGGCGCTCGGCGCCGTGGCGCGCGAGTTCGGGGCGCTGGTTCGCCCGGCGCGCGCGCTGCCCGGCCTGTACACAGCCGAGCCGACTCAGGATGGGCCGCGCAGCGTGACGCTGCGGCGCAGCGGCGACACCCCGCTCGTCGCGGCGCTCTACCGCCTGCCCGCGGCGGCGCACCCCGATTACCCGGCGATCGACGTGCTGGTCCGGGCGCTCGGCAACAAGCCCTCGGGCAGGCTGCACCGTGTCCTGGTGCAGAAGGGTCTGGCGAGCTACGTGTGGGCTTTCGAGCGCTCCTTGCACGACCCGGGCTTCGCCTACTTCGGCGCAGGGCTGCCGCGCGGCGGATCCGCCGACGCGGCGCGCAAAGCGCTGCTCGGCACGCTGGAAGGCTTCGCGCGCCATCCGGTGAGTGCCCGGGAGGTGGAGCGCGCGAAGACCGAGCTGCTGAACGACTTCGAACAGTCACAGCGCGATACGCGTTCGCTCGCGCAGGCGCTTTCCGAGTTCTCCGCGCTCGGCGACTGGCGGCTGTTTTTCCTCTACCGAGACCGGCTGCGCGCGGTGACACGTGAGGACGTGCAGCGCGTCGCGACCGCCTATTTCAAGCCCGCGAACCGCGTGCTCGCCACTTTCGTGCCGACCGATCATCCGGACCGCGTACCCATTCCCGCCACCCCGGACCTCGACTCCGCGCTCGCCGCCGTGCGCGGCGGCGACCAGCCCGCGGCAGGCGAAGAATTCGATCCGACGCCCGCGAACATCGAGGCACGCGTTATCCGCAAGACGCTGGCGAACGGCCTGCGCATCGCACTGCTGCCGAAGAAGACCCGAGGCCACAACGTGGTCGCGCAGCTCGCGCTGCACTGGGGCGCCGAGCAGAGCCTCACCGGACGCGGGACCGCCTGCTCGCTCGCCGGCAGCATGCTCATGCGCGGCACGCGCCGGCATACGCGCGCCGAGCTGCACGATGCGCTCGAGCAATTGAATGCGTCGGTGGCCGTTGGCGGCGGAGGCGCGAGCATCGAGGTACGCGGCGCGCAGATCGCCGACACTTTGCGCCTGGTCGCGGAGGCGCTCGAGCAGCCGTCGTTCCCGCGCCGGGAATTCGAAGAGCTCAAGCGAGCCGCGCTCACCGGCACCGAGGCACAGCGCAGCGACCCGGCATCGATCGCCGAACTGCGGCTTGCGCGCCACCTGTCGCCCTATCCCAAGGGCCACCCGCTCTACTCCGAGACGGTCGAAGAGCAGCTGGCGAACCTGCAGACGGCTAAGCTCGCGGACGCCGAGGGCTGTTACCGGGAGCTGTTCGGCGCCACGGGCGCGGATTTCGCCGCGGTCGGCGACTTCGACCCCGATGCGCTGGAGCGCCTGCTGGTCGAGCTGTTCGGCGGCTGGAAGAACCCGTCGCCCTTCGCGCGCGTCGAGAGTCTCTTCTCGGATGCCCAGCCGGCCGTGCAGGAATTCCGCACCCCGGACAAGGCGAACGCGGTGCTGCGCGCCGGGATGAACCTGCCGCTGCGCGACGACGACCCGGATTTCCCGGCGCTGGTGCTCGCGAACTACCTCCTGGGCGGGTCGTTCACCGGCCGCATCACCCACCGGGTGCGCGAGCAGGAAGGACTTTCGTACAGCGTCTACAGCCAGTTCCAGGCGAGCAGCTTCGACAAGCTGGCGACGTTCCGCGTCTCGGCGATCTTCGCCCCGGTCAACCGCGAGCGCGTCGAGCGCGCGGTGCGCGAAGAGCTCGCGCGCGCCGTGCGCGACGGCTTCACTGCGGACGAGGTCTCGCGCGGCGCCGCGGCGCTGATCGAGGCGCGCCGCCTCGCCCGCCGCAACGACCGGCAGCTCGTCGGCCGCCTGGCCGAGTACCTCTACAAGCGGCGCGACTTCGGCTGGGACGTCGAATTCGAGAAGCGCATTTCAGCGCTCACCGCGGACGAGGTGAACGCCGCCCTGCGCCGGCATATCGACCCGGCGCGCCTCTCGGTGGTCGTCGCGGGCGACCTCAAGTAGCCGCGCTTACCGCTTCTTCAGCAGGTCCCGGATCTCCTCGAGCAGGACCTCCTGGCGCGGCGGAGCAGCCGGTTCCGCCGGCGCCGCGGGCTGCTCGCGCTTCAGGCGGTTGATGCCCTTCACCGCGAGGAAGATCGCGAACGAGATGATCGTGAAGTCGAACACCGCCTGCAGGAACTTGCCGTAAGCCCACACCACCGCAGGCGTCTGGCCAGAGGCCGCCTTGAGCGTGACGGCGAGATCGGTGAAGTTCACGCCCCCGATCAGCAGCCCGAGCGGCGGCATGACGATGTCCCCCACGAAGGAGGTCACGATCTTGCCGAACGCCGCGCCGATGATGACCGCGACCGCGAGGTCGACCACGTTGCCCTTGACCGCGAACTCCTTGAACTCCTTCAGTACGCTCATCGCTTTCCCCTTGTTGTTCAGTCTATGGTCCGGTACTCCACGTGCACGATCTCGAGTTCCTCGACGCCGGCTGGCGTGGCCACGCGCACCACGTCGCCCTCGCGCGCCTTGAGCAGCGCCCGCGCGACCGGCGAAATCCAGGACACGCGCCCGCGCGCGGGGTCCACTTCGTCCATGCCGACGATCGTCACCTCGCGCTCGTCGCCGCTCGCTGCGCGCAAGGTGACGCTCGCGCCGAAGAAGATCTGATCCGTGTCGCGTCCGGTCGAGCGAACGATCTCCGCATTTTCCAGGCGCTTGATGAGGTAGCGCACGCGCCGGTCGATCTCTCGCAGGCGCCGCTTGCCGTAGATGTAGTCGCCGTTCTCCGAGCGGTCGCCATTGGAGGCCGCCCACGACACCGTGCGCACGACTTCCGGCCGCTCGACCTCCACCAGTTGCCGGCGCTCGGCGTCCAGGCGCGCATAGCCCGCCGGCGAGATGTAGTTCCTCGTACCCGCGGGCGCCGCCTGCGGCACCTCGACCTCAAGCTCCTCGGCCGCGTCGTCGTCTTTC
Organism: Sphingomonadaceae bacterium; assembly: GCA_050257375.1. Classification (GTDB taxonomy): domain Bacteria; phylum Pseudomonadota; class Gammaproteobacteria; order Burkholderiales; family SG8-39; genus DAHVFK01. The sequence goes on along the minus strand of JBLMWT010000146.1, from coordinate 243 downwards.
AGGAAGGCTTTTGACATGTTGTGTGGAATTTTACTCCCGCGGTCCCCGCGCCCGGCTTGTCAGCCCTGAAGCAACTACGCAGAATGGCTCGCGCCCTCCATGCCGCTTTCGTTGCCGAGCATCGATTTCCTGACGCGCATCCGCATCCGCGAGATGACGCTCATGGGTCTCATCGCGATCACGGCGCTGCTGGCCAATCTGCCGCGCGCCTATGTCGAGGAATCCCTGCACTTCAGCCCCAAC